>JAADFO010000060.1 GCA_013152815.1 Nanobdellati archaeon | reverse complement strand
TCAAGAAGGAGGCCAGCAAAGACCCTGAGAAGTTCTACGCGGTCTCTGTCCTCAAGAAAGAAGGATTTGAACGCAGACGATGCAGCTGCGGGACCTACTTCTGGACCACCGATGGCGAACAGAAGACCTGCGGCGACCCTGCCTGTTCAGGGGGCTTCCGTTTCTTCGACAAGAACCCTGCGAAGAAGAAGCTCAACTACATCGAGACCTGGCAGGAATTCGCCAGTATGTTCAGGAAGCTGGGCTACACACCCATCAGACGCTATCCGGTGGCAGCCCGCTGGAGAGATGACACTGACTTTGTCCAGGCATCCATCTATGATTTCCAACCCTATGTCCGGAGCGGTGGAGCCTCCTGCGAACCCTTTGGTGGTTCCACAGTTCTGCATGCGTTTCAACGACATCGACAATGTCGGGATCACCGGAGCCCACTATACCGGCTTTGTCATGATAGGACAGCATGCATTCATGAAACCGGAAGACTGGGACCAGACCAAGTATTTCTCTGACATCCACCGGTGGCTGACCAAAGGGCTTGGACTGCCGACCCGGGAGATAACCTATCATGAGGATGCCTGGGCAGGAGGAGGGAATTTCGGGCCCTGCATGGAATACTTCTCCAGAGGACTGGAACTGGGCAACCAGGTGTACATGCTCTACGAGCAGACACCCTCTGGCCCGAAGGAGCTCAGCCTCAAGGTACTGGACATGGGCATGGGACACGAACGGAATGCCTGGTTCACCCAGGCGAAGGCCACCTCCTACGAGACGACGTTCCCCACGGTCTGCAGGACACTCTTCGCAAAGACCGGCATCCGGCCCGACCCTGACATCATCAGACGCTTCCTCCCCTATGCGTCCTACCTCAATGTCGACGAGATAGATGACCTGGACAAGGAATGGACAAAGGTCGCAAAGCTCGTCGGCATGGACGTCAAAGAGCTCAAGGACATGATCCTTCCTCTCTCGGCGGTCTATTCAGTGGGAGAGCATGCACGCTCCCTGCTCTTCGCCCTGAGCGACGGCGCCCTGCCCAGCAACGTCGGAGGAGGATACAACCTGCGGGTCATCCTTCGCAGGGCATTGGGCTTCATCGACCGCTATGGATGGGACCTCGACCTGCCGGACATCGCAAAGCAGCACGCCCGGTATCTGAAACCCATCTTCCCCGAAGTCAGCAAGAACCTCGATGACGTGGAGAACATCCTGGAAGAAGAGCGCAGAAAATTCATCGCCACCAAGGAGAAGTCGGCCAGGATCGTCGAGAAGATCATCGATGAGAGGATCGACGACAAGAGACTGCTCCAGCTCTACGACTCCAACGGCATCCCTCCGGAGATGATCGTTGAAGCAGCCAGGAAGCAGGGCAAGATCATCAGGGTGCCGGACAACTTCTATGGACAGGTCGCTGAACTCCACGAGAAGACAGGACAGGTCCATGCGACCCAGAAGGAGGAGAAGCTCCCTCTGGAAGGGATCCCGCCGACCAGGGGACTCTACTTCGACGACTATCTTCTGCTCGAGGGAAAGGGAAAGGTCCTGAGGATCCTGGGGAACCATGCCATCCTTGACCAGACCATCGCCTATCCGACCTCAGGAGGACAGCTCAGGGACCAGGCAACCCTCAACGGACAGCCCGCCAAAGACATCTTCAAGCAGGGAGGGGTCATCATCCATGAGCTTGAGGAGAAGCCGAAGTTCAAGGAAGGCGACACCGTCGAGGTGAAGGTGGACAAGGCATGGAGGACCCAGCTCGCCCAGCATCACACCGCGACACACATCGTCAATGCCGCCGCCAAGAAAGTCCTTGGAGGGCACATCAACCAGGCAGGCGCGAAGAAGACCCGAGAGAAGGCGACCCTGGACATCACCCATTTCAGGAACATCAGCGAGCAGGAGCTGAAACAGATGGAGGAAGAGGCCAACAGGATCGTGAAAGCCAGGATCCCTATCCAGAAGGGATTCTATCCCCGGACAGAAGCAGAGAAGACCTTCGGCATGGGCATCTACCAGGGAGGAGCAGTGCCGGGAAAGCTGCTCCGCATCGTCAACATCCCCGGAATCGATGTGGAAGCCTGCGGAGGGACCCACCTGAACAACACCGGCGAGACAGGGACCATACGCATCGAGAAGGCCAACAAGATATCCGACGGCGTGGTACGCCTTACCTTCACCGCGGGAGAAGCGGCGGCATCCCGAAGCAAGGAGCAGGAAGGTCTTCAGGACGAGATCGCGTCCATACTCGGATGCAGACCCGAACAGGTCGTCGGCAGGGCGAAGGAACTCTTCCAGAAATGGAAACAGGCGAAGAAAGCGAGAAAGAAAGGCCTGCCCGTCGGAAAAGAGCTTCTGACCCTCACGTCGACAGAAGAGAGTTCAGGCGATGTCATCCTGCAGGTCAGTGACCTCCTCAGGACCCAGCCGGCCTACATCCCCAAGACACTCAGACGGTTCAAGAGCGAGCTCCAGGGACAGGAAAAGGGCAGAGAGGGACAGGCCAGGAAGTGAGCCGGAGCATCAAGAGAAGAAAACTGGACAGGATCGCATCGTTCCGTTTCTCATCTCATGCTCATCGGTCTCGTTCATCATACTCCCATCGTATACGTCCAGCCTACCTATCGTCCTAAAAGAAACCGGTGAGCCGTTTCTGCGTCCTCATCCGGACAAGCAGCCTGCTTTTCTTCAGGATTTCCGAGATGTCCACCCTGAACCGTCTCTGGGCAACATCCCTCGCGAAAGCGAGCAGGTCCTCTTCAGAGTCGAACTGCAACGGCCTGTTGGCCATGGCCTTGCGGGAAGCCTCCCGCGTCACCCAGACACCGAGAGGGGCAGTATAGTCGTCGGTGACGAACCGCAGGGCAAGGACCGATGCCTGCCTCCTGTTCCTGACCAGCCGTTCCAGGATAGCCAATCGCACCGTATAGTAGCCGCCCGCCGTCTCTTGGGCATAGCGCTTCCTCCCTTCGAACGGCTCAAAATCGGTCGAATGATGGAAATGAGGCGTCATGGAAGCATCGGGAACATACATCTCGAAAAGCTCATAGCTCCAGAGGTCTGGGAAGAAGAGCATCAGGTAATGGTTGCCGAGGAAACTTCCGAAGAGCAGCGAATAGCCGGACGATGGAAAATCTCTCACCTTCTTCAGGAGCTCCTTGCCAAGGGTGTCATCGACAGCGGTGATGCTCCATCGGGTCGGCACGAGCTTCCGCTGTTTTTTCATTCCCAGCAGGCCGATGGACAGGAGCCGTGACAGCCGGTTCTCGTCGATGCCCTGGCCATAGAGCTCTTTGAGAGCGGTCACCGCCTTGGCGTCGGTATCGCCGACGGCTCGCTCGACCTTCCGGTCCACATGAGGGTTTGACGTCAAGACCGCATTCTTGAGAGCGGCAGAAGGGCCCCGGGGAGCTGCATGGCCGTCGAAGTCAAGCCGAAAGACAGGTCTCTTCTCCAACGAGACCTCCACATCCACCGGCCTGGTGCTCATGCCGATCTCCTGGCTCAATTCCAGGAGCTTGTCCTGTTTCCTGGCACTGAAGACATCGGATCGGAACCGGGAATTCACCAGCTGCGACCTGATGTCCACCAGCTTGTAGATGTCAAACCCTTCCTTTGCCCAACGACGAGGATTGTCGTAGGACATGCGGTCGTAGATCTCCTGAGGACTTGCCAGGAGACCCACGTTGACCTTGGGGTATCCCTGGCGGCCCACAAACGGCGTCGGAGAGAAACCAGCGAAGCCGTCGGTCTTCAGGAGTTCCTGGGAGCGGAACATCACCTTGTAGCGTTCGCAGTTCGGACAATGTTCAGTGCCGCAGTACCGTTTGCAGTCCCGTCCCTTGCAGACGATGCAGTTGAAAGAAAGGTCCATCCCAAAAAGGGAAGAAGGCGTTCTTATAAATTTTTAGTGAGACGAGTGATGGTCATCCCCACTGGCAGACGTCGTTGTTGCAGCCGCAACGCAGGCCATAGGGTTCAGGATCATAGCAAAGACGGTATTCACAGGTCGTCGCCATGCCTTCTGCATATTCCCTGCGATGGCCGCAGACCTGGCTGGAACAGCCCATGGGGATGCAGTCATTGTCTGATACGCAGGGTGCCTCGGTGGAGCTGCCGCAGAACTGCTCAACAACAGGGATATCAGGAGCAGGCACCTTCTCGGCAGGGTCTGCCAACACGACCAGCTGACAATCTCCGGTCTGCCCGTCGAAATAGGCATCAAGGTCATTGAGCTTATCCACGCAACAGCTGTTCCGTTCGGCAGGCACCAGCGCAGCACAGCCGGCAGCACCTCCATCGGATTGTGGTCGTGCTGCTGAATCGTTAGCTGGAGAAGACCCTTCCAGGGATGAAGGAACAGTGTCAAGGGAAGCATCATCACTGTTTGTGCAGCCTGCCACCAGGAGCACCATTGCCAACACCGCGACCAACAGGAAAAGGCAGGGGTTCAGATTCATGCGGTCATCTCACCTCTTCTTCAACATCTCAACATCTTCAACGATACTCGTTGATGTTCATCCTCTACTTCCAACGAAGTCCGCTTCAGCATGTCAGTATGGCTTCAATATGGCTTCAGTATGCTCTAGTAGATAGGGATCTTGCCTTTGCTCGTCAGCTCGATCCGTTTCACCGAGCCGAGGTCGGTCAGCCGGTTTATCCTGAGCAGATTCGCCGATTTGGTATAGAGCAGGTCATCTATATAAAGACTCCGTTCGACTGCAGGACCATAGCGCTTCTGACCCTGGCTGTGGTCGATGAGGCCCCGCAGCTCGATGCCCTTCTCATTGATGTGGAAGACCATGGCGCCGTTATAGGAATCCTCCTGGTTCCTGTAGTCATAGTTCCAGACAGGGATGACCAACAGCTCCTTCTCCTTCGAGAATAGAAATGCCCGATGTTCACTCTGCGCAGAGGACTGAGCATAACGCTCGTCAGATACCCAGTGGGCGATCTCCTTCGGTGCCGAGACATCGCTCACGTCGAAAAGCGAGATCTTGAGCCCTTTCGTCCTTCCCTGCTCAGTCGCATCCTGACCGATGCCGATGATGATGTTCTTATCGTAGGGATGGAGATAGCGGGAGAAGCCAGGGATCTTGAGTTCGCCGAGCTTCTTCGGGTTGGCCGGATCGCTCAGGTCGATGACAAAGAAGGGATCCACCCGCCGGAACGTTACCATATAAAGCCGGTCGTCGATGAACCTCGTCGAGAATATCCGCTCCCCTTCTGCCAGGTCCTCCAGAGAGCCGACCTGCGCAAGCCTGTTGTCGAGGATGTAGATGCTGTTCTTGGATTCCTGGCGTTCCTTGAGGAACCGGTTCCATCTCGACTGTGTGGTCGTCGCGATCCTGAAAAGACCGTCCTGCTCGTCCATGGAGAACTGGTTGATGATGGTCCCGGGGACTTTCCCGTTGGCCACGGTCTCGATGTCCTTGCCTGAGACCGAGAGCTTGTTGATGACCGTGAAATCGAGGTGGCCCAACGACTTGAGCTTCTTCTCGAGCAGCCCGTCGACCTTGTCCCGGAAGGATTCACGCTCCTTTTCAGGCATGAAATTCAGGTACTGCTGGTAGACATTGAAGATCTTGCTGTCCTTCTCTGCTTTCGAGAGAAGTTCGGGGTCTGCTGCCTTCACCTTGGCTATGTAGGACCGGTCCGCATCGGTGAGCTCTCCTTCGAGGAGGTCCATCATGATGCCCTGCTGCAGCTTCCATTCGTCCACATACTCGCTGTAGGTGAGGTAGATGTTGTCTTCAGACATGTAGACATTCTGGCCGGATTCCACCATGACCGACTCTGCAGCGACGGGTGCATCGAGGTCATTAAGGTCAAATGCGTGGACCGTGACGAGCTGCGGCTGCCTGTAGGGCAGAGGGAAGAAGGCGATGTCAGAGACCGGCATGGACCTCACCACACCGTCTTCCATGATGATCGGCGTCGGATACTGAGGACGGTAGACCGGTTGTGTCCGGGTAAGGACGTAGACAAAACGATCGACCATCCTGCTCTTGTAATAGTTGCCTTCGAACGCATATTCCTTGATGAGCACAGGATTGCTGCGGTCGGATACATCATAGGTATTGACGAAGGTCATGCCCTGCCGCACCCTGATGTCATGCTCCTTGAACCATTCCAGGTCCTGCATCGTACCGAAGACGGTCAACCTGTCGCCGTTGATGAACAGTTCTGACGGCCGGTCGTCGAAGGCTATCGTGCTCACGATCCTTGCCTGTTCTCCGGGATATGCCTTGATGACATAGAGCGTCTTTCCGGTGATCGTATAGATAAAGGTGCCGTCGGTCTTGAGAAGGTCACCTTCATCGACCGAAGCGACCTGGTTGTTGGTCCCTGAGAAATCATCCTGTGACGGCACGCCTGTTGCCTTTGCAGGGGCTGCCTCTGCGACCATGGCAGCATCTGCGATCATGTTGCTTCCCCGCAGCATCGGCAGCCCATAACCATAGTTTCCATAATTGTTGCTTTGGTGATTGCGGAGAAAGGCATTGTATTGGTCCACACTCTTGAAATTCTGAGTAGTGATCGTGCCATGAGGATTGAAGGAATCCGGATTTGACAGGGCAAGTCCGCCTTGACCTGGAGACTGGCCAATTTCAGATGTGCAGCCGACGATCAATAGCGCCATGAGCACAAGTGCAGCGATGATCGAAGTGAAGGCTATATTCTTCAGGGTTGTCGTGTTCATGATGATGACCTCCTCATTTCGTTGATTCATTTCGTTGATTGGAAGTGATGGGCGCCGAAAGGCAGGCACCTGTAAGATGCCTGTTTTAATATACTTTCCCTTGACTCCCATCTGGGTTGAAGCTATGAACTTCTCATTCTTTCTTCCCTGAGAAACCCGGACAGGAAAAGACAAGGAAAAGACAGGACAGGATGCATAACTTATAAAAAGCGTTTATCTTTGCAAATGCTGATAAGACAAGATTAAAAGACAAAAGGTGATAGACATGACCCACACGTTAGAGCCTCTGCCCTATGCCTATGATGCATTGGAACCCTACATCGACGCCAGGACAATGGAGATACATCATGGAAAACATCATCAGGGATATGTGAACAAGCTCAACAAGACCCTGGAAAGCCATCCAGAACTCCAGGAGAAGGATGTCCGCGAGCTCATCCAAGACTTGGACGCTGTCCCTGAAGACATCAGGACTGCGGTGAGGAACAACGGCGGGGGCCATGTGAACCACGCCTTCTTCTGGACCCTGCTCAAGAAGGGGGTGGAACGCAAAGGAGAGGTCATGGAAGCCATCGAGAGACAGTTCGGCTCCTTTGACGCCTTCAAGGACGCTTTCACCAAAGCAGCCACAGGAAGATTCGGTTCTGGCTGGGCATGGCTTGTCGTGAGTGACGGAAAGCTGGAAGTGATGAGCACCCCGAACCAGGATTCTCCGCTAAGTGAAGGAAAAATGCCTGTTCTTTGTTTGGACGTATGGGAACATGCTTACTATCTCAAATATCAGAACAAAAGACCGGATTACGTAGAGGCCTTCTTCAACATCATCGATTGGGAGAAAGTCGATGAGAACTATCTGAACGCGACAAAATGAAAGGTGATAAGATGAAGATCAGCAAAAGCATGCAGGATGCAATCAGTGCACAGATCAACGCAGAATTCCAGTCAGCCTACATGTACCTGGGCATGGCTGCATCGCTTGAGGAGCAGAACTTTCCAGGCATGGCCTCCTGGATGAAGAAGCAAGCAGAGGAAGAGATTGCGCATGGGATGAAATTCTTCGATTTTGTCTTCAGCAGACAGGGAAACATCTCGCTTCCGGGCCTGAAGCAGGCAAAGACCGGCTGGAAGAGCCCCCTCGAGGTCTTTGAAGCGGCCTATTCGCATGAGCAGAAGGTCACCCGGCTCATCAACGGCCTCCACGATCTTGCCCAGAAAGAGAAGGATCATGCCACCCGTGCATTCCTCCAATGGTACATCCAGGAGCAGGTGGAAGAGGAACAGCACGCCAATGATATCGTCGAGAAGATCAAGATGATCGGTAAGAGCGTCTCTGGACTGCTGTACCTCGACAAAGAGCTGGGAAAGAGGATGGCAGAGTAAAAAAAAGGCACCTCGCCTCTTTTTCTTTTCCCTGCCTTCTCCGCTCCGCAGAGGACCACCATCAACACCACCGGCACAACATGATGAAGCGCATGAAGCCAGTCCCCATCGACAGGATATACAGCATCCTTTCCTGTGAGGTAAAACACTGGAGGGTTCCCATCGTCGACCTGGTGAAGGTCCAGACAAAAGACCCCTTCAAGGTGCTTCTGGCGACCATCCTTTCTGCGAGGACGAAGGACCAGACCACGGCCATGGCCTCGAAGAAGCTTTTCAGCCTGGTCAAGAACAAGGAAGACCTCAAGAAGCTGAGCCAGAAACAGATCGAACGGCTGATCTTTCCGGTAGGATTTTACAGGACCAAGGCCAGGCATCTCAAACAGCTCTCCAGAGCATTGGAAGAGAAATTCTCAGGAGTCATCCCTGATACGGTCGAAGAACTCTGCGAACTGCCGGGAGTCGGAAGGAAGACAGCAAACCTGGTGGTCGCGGTCGGTTTCTCCAAACCCGCGGTCTGCGTCGATGTCCACGTCCATCGCATAACCAACAGGCTGGGCTATGTCAAGACCAGGAACCCTTTCGAGACCGAGATGACCCTTCGGGAGAAGCTTCCCAGAAGGTATTGGATACACTTCAATTCGTACCTCGTGGCGTTCGGCCAGCACCTCTGCACGCCCATCTCTCCGCATTGCAGCATCTGCCCCATAAAGGGATATTGCAACAGGATAGGCATTACCTCAAGCCGCTGAACGCTGAACAGTTATAAAGGAAGATAGACCGGCGAAGAGCAACGATAAGCCCTGGTTCATGATTCCATGTTTAGAAAATACAAATATTTATATATGAGTATACTAATTAGTATATTAACATAATAATCAATATCCTCTCAGATAGAGATATTAGAGATATAGGGAAAGATAGTCGTAGATAGGCAAGAGGCAGGCAAGTAAGCCTAAGGGGAGCCAAGCGAAGAACAACAACTCCGGGTGATGATCAAATGACAAGCGTATTCGATGAATTCCTCGGACAGGAGATTAAAGCTCCCTATCGGGACGGCGAGCAGTTCAAGATAGCCAGGGGAAGGCTCGAAGCCATCGACAACGGATTCGTCAAGGTCTCAGGCAGGCTCGGGACCATCATCATCAACGAGAAGAACATAGAGAAGATGGCAAAGCTCAAAGAGTTCTCTGAATGAGCGTCTGTGCAGGGTAAGGCCTCGCAAAGGATGCTGACCTCACTTTCTACAAAGTCCCCCATAGGAAATTCTTATAAAGCCCCGGCCTTTTCGGCAGACCATGAGCGTGCCCAAGAAATTCTATGCAGACATACGCAAGGAACTGGACTCCTGCACCAATCCGCTCTTCCTCTACGACGATGACCCCGACGGATTCTGCTCATTCCTCCTGCTCTACCGATACATCCAGGAAGGAAAAGGCATGGTGGTGAAGACCTCACCGACACTGGGAGAGCTCTTTGTGCGCAAGGTGGAAGAGTACGGACCGGACAAGCTCTTCATCCTTGACAAGCCTCTCGTCGATGAGCGGTTCTTCGAGAAGATGCACACGCCGACGGTGTGGATAGACCATCATGGCCTCCAGGAGACCAGGGGCATCCGCTATTTCAACCCACGGCGATACCATGCTCTGGACCAGTGCACCACGAGCATCTGCTACCATGCTGTCCAAAGAGAAGAGGACCTCTGGATCGCCGGGGTCGGTGCGATATCCGACTGGACATTCCCCGACTTCATGAAAGAGGTGCAGGCGAAGTATCCGAAACTGATCTCAAAGCGTGTGAAAAAGCCAGAGACCGCCCTTTTCACGACAAGGTTAGGAGAGCTGGCAAGGATCTTCTCGTTCCTCCTCAAAGGGTCGATAAAGGATGTCTATTCCTGTGCGAAGATCATCACCAGGATAAAGGATCCGGAAGAGATCCTGCAGCAGACCTCTTCCCGGGGACGGTTCATCCATAAACGTTTCGAAAGGCTCTACCGGCCCTATCAGGAACTATTGGACATGGCAGAAAAAGAGGATACCAAGGACCGGCTCCTCGTCTTCACCTATACAGCTGACCGGCATTCGCTGACCAATGACCTGGCCAATGAGATGATCTATAAGCATCCGAAGAAGTTTGTCATCATCGGCAGAGAGAAGTCCGGTGAGGTCAAGATGAGCCTTCGCTGCCCCTGGACAGATATCCCTCCGGCACTGGAACAGGCCCTGAAAGGAGTGAACGGCTATGGTGGAGGGCATGCCCACGCCTGCGGTGCCTGTGTAGAGAAGGAGGATTTTCCCCGATTTGTAGAGAATCTGCGGACCGGCTTGAAAAAAAGGCAGGGATAGTCGTTAGTTTTTTAAAAGACCCAAGGTTTGTCATGTATATCGATATATCGCGCCGGTGGTCTAATGGCTATGACTCTGGCCTTCCACAGGCAGGAGGAGAATATCTTTTTTCATCATCCTGCAAGAAGAGAGCCAGCTATCCGGGTTCGAATCCCGGCCGGCGCATCATCCAGGGTAATCCGTAAGGCTGACTACCCAAAATTTCTCAATTTTTGAGGGCCGGTCGGCGCATTCCCTGTCCTGCATCATTTTGCATCTTTCTGTTTTTTGGTCATCTCGACCGCATAGTTTAAATAGTAGTTTTCGGCGAAAAGAGGTCATGGCAGAAGAGAACGACCTTCCAGAGAAGAGACCTCAAACGGACAAGGATGCTCAAGGTGACCAGCAACCTCGTCTCGACCTGCCGAAAGAAGGACAGGAAACAGGGAAAGCCCGTGTTGGACAGGCAAAGAGGGACGACAAGCGGCATACGACCTATTTCATCAAAGAGGTCTTCGATCCCTGTTTTGACGAATACATCCAGACACATCATGTCCCTTCGGAGAAGAGCCCGTCATTCAGGGTCGCATCGGACATTCTCGGGTTCGCCGATGAGATGCTGAGCAAGGACAAGAGACTCAGCAAGAAAGAGCTCCAGGAAGCCGTTACCCATGTCTTCTTCCTCATCGAGGACTTCCCCCAGGATGAAGAGCTCAAGCATTCCTCGCTGGCTTTTGCCCATAAGGTCAAGACAGTCTACGGCTTCGATCCCAAACACCTCTGGATACACGTCTTCGTCAGACCCAGCGACCTCCCATCTCTTCAGAAGAAGATGGGCAGGACCATGAAGATCATCATCGCGCTCATGGTCATCCTCCTCCTGGTCTTCGCTGTTCTTGTCCTGACAAGAGAACCGCCCGGACCAGAAAGCTTAACGATTATCAAGAACATCACCCGAGAGGAGAACCGCACGTTCATGGTCAACAGGACCATCACCGAGAGTTACGAGATCCCCCTCACCTATGAAGCATACATCGATAACGCGAGGAAAGTCCAGGGAGAACAGGTGACGCTCACCGGCTATCTTATGAAAGAGCTCGTCCAGAAGGACGATGTCGGAGAGATGGTCAGGTACATCATCGATGATGCTGGCAGAAGGATCATCGTCCTCAGCGTCGATGAGAAAGACGATGAAAGATTCCCGTTGGATACACAGGGGAAACAGCTGTACCAGATAACCGGGACGCTCAAGGATGCTTTCGAAGGCCTGACCATCCAGGCAAGGGGGAAGCTCAAGGAAGGGAAACAGCCGACTGCCACTCGGGACAAAGTCATCACGGTAGAGGAGATCCGGCCGGTCAATGTGACCGAACAGGTCAACGAGACCATCCTGGTGATGCCGAAGAAGTGATTGGTCGCGTCCAAGAGAACCAGAGAAAGAGACAGCAGAGCATCAGCGTAAGGCTGTAAGGGCTCCGCTTCTCTTGAAGGCAGCGATGCCTTTCTCGATATCGAATTCCGGGACAAAGCCTATCTTCTCCTTGGCGGCCGACATGTCACAGAGGGTGAAATCCTGATAACGATCCCTGATGGGATTCTCGAAATACTCTGGCTTCCAATCGGTGCCTAGCTCCTTGTTCAGAATCCGGATGAGCTCGTTGAAGGTCGTCGCCATGCCAGAACCGCAATTGACGACACAGCTTTCCTTCGCCTCTGCAGCGAGAAGGTTCGCCCGGACACAGTCCTTGACATAGAGCCAGTCACGCTTCTGCTCACCGTCAAAAAAGATGCGCGGCCGCCGGTGCATCATCTGCCGGGCCAACTGATATATCATGGAAGAACGTTTCCCTTTATGGCTCTCCCCCGGACCATAGACATTGCAATAGCGCAGGCCGACGATGACCGCATCGGGATGCTCCTTCGCAATACGCTGCGCCACCTTTTCCAGGGCAAGCTTGGATTCTGCATAGGGATTGAGCGGACGGGTCGGGCCTTCCTCCCTGTAGGGTGCGGGAACATCCCCATAGACGGCTGTCGATGAGGCATAGACGATATGTCTGCAGCCGTTCTTGATGACCTGACGGAAAAGCTCCTCCGATGCAGCCACATTATTCCTGAACATGTCTTCCCTGTCCAAGAACGTGGTGTCGTTGATGGCCGCCTGATGGTAGACCACATCGAATCTTCCCAAAGTCGACCAGTCGATGCCCAGAAAACCGGTGTGGAGAAAGGTCCCTGAAAAACCGTCTATCTTCTGCTCTGCATCATGGCCAGTGATGACCAGCTCATGACCCTTTGCCATGAGGGCCTTGACGATGTTCAATCCTATGAACCCTGTCCCTCCGGTGATGAGGATACGCATGCAGCGATGGAAGACCGGACGTATAAAAAGCTATCGCCCGAAGCCAGAACAGAAGCCGGAAGAGACGACCGGGAGGTGATTGCATGAGACTGAACATATCGGACAAGTATACACCCATGACATGCGGCCCATAAGTTATTCCATAATCCATATAAAGGGGGTCAGAGGTTCGTCTGTGAGGTGATGCTGATGCAGGAACTCAATGACAAGGATTTTGATGAACAGATAAGCAAGGACACTCCTCTACTCGTCGATTTCTGGGCTGAGTGGTGCGGACCATGCAAGGTGGTCGGACCCATCCTGGAGGAGCTCTCAGGCGAGTATACCGACAGGCTCAGGTTCGCCAAGCTCAACACAGAGGAATATCAGGAAATAACAGGCAGGTTCGGCATCATGGGCATCCCCACCATGATCGTCTTCAGGCAGGGAAAAGAGGTCGGAAGGCTTGTCGGAGCCCTGCCCAAAGAACACCTCAAAGACAAGATAGATGAGATGCTGGCCAGCATATAAGCAGGACAATGCCTCCCTTTCTTGTCTTTTTTCGTTACACGCTGTGAATGCCACAAGGACAAGCCCCCAAGAGCCCTTAAGAGCGGCTCTGGAGAAAGTTACGCTTTCGGCGTGGTCAGCATCATGCTCGGTCATTGCAATGACGCTGCTTCTGTCAGGGATAAGGCCTCGCAGCGGGATGCCGACCCTACTTTCTACAGAGCCTGTTATTCCATAGGATTTATAAAGGATAAAACTTCCCCAAGCACGATTCTTATCAGAAGATATGGCTTGAAAGGAGGGATAATCTAGAATGGCACATAAGAAAGACTCACCAAAGTTGACCACCGGCACTTTGGTCCTGATACAGACACTATTGGTTGTGATCATCGTGTTCCAGTTGTTCTCCATCGGAGCAAAGCTTGACAACATCGCCGTCTCTCCCACAGATGGCGCAGCTAAAGGGGATGATGTGCCGACAGAAGCGGCGCCGACAACTGCTCCGACCCCGACGCCCACACCGACACCGACGGTCCAGGTGAGCGTCGACGACGATGCTATGAAAGGCAGCCCTGACGCGAAGGTCACCATCGTCGAGTTCAGCGACTATCAATGTCCCTACTGCGAACGGTTCTATTCCCAGACATTGGGCCAGATCGAGAAGAACTACATCGACACAGGAAAGGTCAAGCTGGTCTATCGTGACTTCCCCCTGAGTTTCCATCCTCACGCAGAGAAGGCTGCTGAAGCGGCTGAATGCGCAGGAGAACAGGGAAAATATTGGGAGATGCACAACAAGCTCTTCGACAATCAGGAAAGCCTCGGTGTCGACAACTATAAGAAATGGGCCGGCGATATCGGACTGGACCAGACCAAGAGTTCGACCAATGCCTCGATTCAGGAAAGATGGCAAGCGAGATCCAGAAGGACATCGCCGACGGCCAGAGCTACGGTGTGCGAGGGACCCCTGCGTTCTTCATCAACGGGAAGCTCGTGTCCGGTGCCCAGCCCTACGCTGCATTCCAGCAGGCCATCGATGCTGCCCTGGCAGCAACCAACTAGGGCATTGTCTTTTTCTTTTTTCTTCATTTTCTTAATCTTAACTGAGGAAACCTTTATAAATAAAAAGTATGTGTTCTCAAAAAGAAAGGAGGGATAACCTTATGAAGAAAGATGTGAAAGAGAAGTTCGCAGCCCTCATCACGGCCGCTTTCGGTCTGGTCGCTGCCCTAGCATGGAACGATGCCATCAAGGCCCTTTTTAAAGGCCCTTGTGGAACAGAAGGTGCAGGCACACTGTGTGCATTGTCAAGCGGCGGACCATGGCTCTATGCCATCATCGTGACCATCCTCGCCGTGTTCGCGACCCTGTGGATCGCCAAGGCAGCCGAGAATTAGTAGATTCCTGGCAGAGATGCCGGTCTCTTCTCTTTTCCCAGTCTTACACTTCCCAATCGTTACAATGACCCGGGAGATGCCTTTAAATCTCTTGTGGAACAATGCTCTTGATTTAGGTTTCTCAAGTGATTAATAAAGGGTTGCCTTACCTATCCTTATCGAGTATCGAGGTGATACCCATGTGGAAAGGCAACCGGGAACTGGATGAATTCAATGAGAGCATCAGTGCATCCTTCGCATCTGATCTCAAATATGGAGGAGAGTTGTTCAAGGATGTGAACAGGTACATCATGGACAGAAAACCAGATGAGGTCGAACTCTGATGATATCGAACGATGCCATGCCCTTCGAGATGATCATCGACGGTCCTCAAGGAAGGATGTCGGTGGACATGAGCAAGATGCTCGAAGCCTGACCCGAAAATTCGCTGGTTCATATCTACACCCCCCAAAGACAGAACAGACATCGGCGAAAACGACATGCAAAGAACAACATGCGAAACAGGTAATGAAAATTACCAGGTGGCCCTTGGTTCTACTCACCTCTTTCCAAGGGTCACCCCCCTCTTTCTTTTTAAGGACCCCTCTTTTCATATGTCTTTGTCTTCCTTGTCTGGATGATTTGGCTGATGTATCCTCAACCTTAAGAATTGGATAAGCGAAGAATATGTATTATCTCTCCATCACCTTCCACCATGAAACTCTTTAAGTCAAAAGATGTGCGACCAGGATTGCAAAACTTGAAGAAAAAATTCTGAAATTGCAGAAAAAATAGTACAGGAACAATCGCCAGCTCAAGACTTCCTCTTCAGGACGTCCTTCACTGCAGCGACAATGTGCGGAGAGGAGAGTCCGTACTTCTCCAGGAGCTCTGCCGGCTTCCCGGACTCTGAGAACGTATCGTCGACGCCGACGAACTTCATGGGAACCGGATATTCCTCGACCAGGACCTCTGCGACGGCCGAGCCGAAGCCTGCCATCTTCTGATGCTCTTCGGCGGTCACCACAGCACCGCATTCCTTCGCAGCAGCGATGATCGCGTCCCGGTCGATGGGCTTGACCGTATGCACATTGACCACCTTGCAGGAGATGCCCTCCTTCCCGAGCTCCTCTGCAGCCATGAGCGCGTGGTAGAGTTCAGGTCCATTGGCGATGATGGCGACATCCTTGCCTTCGCGGCAGGTATAGGCCTTGCCTATCTCGAAAGGCGTGTCAGGAGTCGTGATGACCGGAACCTTCTCTCTCGTAAGCCGGATCATGGCAGGACCCTTCATCCTGGCCATGGCGATGGTGGCCTTCTCAGCCTCGATGGCATCGGCAGGTACGATGACCGTCATCCTGGGCAGCACTCTTGCAATAGCGATGTCCTCCAACGCCTGATGGGTCGCGCCGTCAGGACCGACGGTGACGCCGGCGTGGGAAGCTATCACCTTGACATTGGCGTTGGAGTAACAGACCGAGACACGGAGCTGGTCCCAGTTCCTGCCAGGCGAAAAGACAGCGTAGGATGACACGAAGGGGATGAATCCCTCGGAGGCAAGACCTGAAGCCATGCTCATCATGTTCTGCTCCTGCACACCGATCTCGATGAAACGGTCAGGGTATTCTTTCTGGAACCAATCGAGCCGTGTGCTGCCTGCAAGGTCACAGCACAACGCCAGGACCTTGTCGTTCTCCTTGCCGAGCTTGACCAGGCCACGTCCTAGACCGTCGCGGGTCGGAAGCGACTGCACATCCTTGAGATTGTCGACGACGTTCATGCTGATCCCTCCAGTCCCGCCCTTTCCTCATCGAGCTCTTCAAGCGCCTTCTCGAGTTGTCCTGCATCGGGGACCTTGCCATGCCACTCATGCTTCCGCTCCATGAAAGAGACCCCTTTCCCTGGAACGGTGTTCGCGATGATGCAGACCGGCTTTCCGGTCACTTTCTTGGCATCTGCCAGAGCGGAAAGGACCGCAGCCATGTCATTGCCATCGATCTCGATGACATGGAAGTTGAAAGCCTCGAACTTCTTGTCCAGAGGATCGAGGGGCATCACCTCTTCGGTGTTTCCGTCGATCTGGATGTAGTTACGGTCGATGATGACGATGAGATTGTCGAGCTTCTTCGCAGCAGAGAACATGAACGCTTCCCAGGGCTGCCCTTCATTGATCTCACCGTCGCCCATGAGACAATAGACCGTATGCTCCTGGCTCTTCATCTTCGCCGCCAAGGCCATACCCGCTGCGATGGAGATTCCCTGACCCAGAGGGCCAGAAGAGTTCTCAAGACCGGGCAGGGCTTCGTTGTGGGGATGACCATGGAGCCTGCCGCCGAACTTGCGGAGGGTCATCAGCTCTTTCACAGGGAAATAACCGGCATGTGCCATGGCTGCATAGAGCACCGGACAGATGTGGCCATTGGAGAGCACGATCCGGTCACGTCCTGACCAGGAAACATCCCCTGGATCTATATTGGCGATGTTGAAGTAGAGGGCGGTGAAGATGTCAGCCATGCCAAGAGCACCCGCAGCATGGCCAGAACCAGCTTCGTGGAGTGCCTTGAGAATGTCCTGTCGAAGGGTGTTGGCCATGAGCTTGAGATCCACGACCCCGGAGATATTGTTGACCTTATTCATCGTCTTTTCCTCAAGTATACTGCAGAAAATCCGGGTCTTTAAAAGCTTTATGAAAAGAAAAAGCCCTTCTCGGATGGCAGAGACCTGACAAAGGGGAGAAGATGGCTTAAAAAACAGAGGCTTAAAACAGAGGCTTAAAAAACAGGCAGGAATAGTTTTTTAAAGGAAGAGCACACTCAAGGACCATGGACACCGAGGCGTTACGCAAGAACCTGCGAGTGGTGATCATCCTCGATGCTTCGCTCTTCCTCAGCGAGATAATCACCGCAGTCTTCACCAACAGCACAGCCATCCTTGCCGCCGGCGTCCATGTCTATGCCAATATCTTCGCCATGATGCTCGCCTGGACAGCATTCACCATAAGCAGGGGTGAAGAACCGGACCGGCTGACCCTCTGCCTGCGGAAGAAGGATGTGGTGCTCATGGCGTTCAACACGCTCATCCTGCTGCTGCTCTCCCTGATGCTCATCTTCCAGGCAACAAAGGGAATGATCTATCCTTCCCACGTCGACGCAGGGACCGTGGTCATCATCTCGCTCTTCGCCCTCATCATCAACTGGTTCCTCCTGGGACTCTTCCGGACCCATCGGCACAGGGACCTGAAGAAGATCAGCAGCCATCTCACCGGCAATCTTGTCTCCTCGTTCATCGTCTTCATCTCGGCCATATTGACCCTGGCCTCGAACGATCCGCTCTTCGATGTCATCGGAGCATTCCTCGTCAGCATCATCCTCATGGCCGTAGCCCTCAGGATCGGCCGCAGCACGGTCGTCATGCTTCTCCATAGCGGGATGGCAGGCATCGACCTCGACCAGATACGGAAGATCATCCACAAGAACAAGCAGGTGGTCTACGTGGAAAAGCTTGAGGCCTGGAGGGTCTACGATGACGAGGTCGTGCTCAACACCACCATACGGATCAGGAAGAACAGGAGAAGACAGATAAGCAGGATCATCAGGGACCTGAGGGCCCAGATGAAGCGACGGAACATCGGCTATGTGGGAATAAAGATTGTCTATTGAAACATCAGAAAGCCATTGAGCGCTCTTTCTCGTCGTCTAGTTTCCCAGGACATCCTCCCGGACCGATCTGCCCCCTGAAAAAAGAGACAGGATTCCCTGGTTGAGATTCCCTAGTTGACCTTGAGCAGCTTCCGTAGGGTGATGGAGAACAGCAGGGAGAAGATGATGTAGGTCCCCAACCAACCGGGCTGCCAACCGAAGATCCTGAACGGAAGCGGCCTCACCGGCTCATAGCTCACCTGGATGAGCTGGACCGGCGAACCTTTGGGAAGGAAGCCTTCAGAACGGCCATAGATGGAATCGATGAAATTCTTGCTCCGCATGGTGTCGGTGATGTAAGCAGGTGATGAGGAGACGACGATCTCTTTCTGGATGGAGTTCCCGCCGGCTTCGAGGAAGACCGAGAAGACCCCCTCCTTCTGGGCTTCCACTGTCCAGACGACCTTCCCGTCGGTGATGGGCTGGGAAGAAGGGCTCACCAACAGGAGACCATCCTGCACCAGGAGGTCCACGTCCCCGGAGAATCCTTCTTCAAACGTCGCAGTCACATTGAACTGTGCGCCCGGAAGCAGCGGCATGAACGCGAAATGGGTGGCCAGCCAACCGAAGATGATGATGATGGGGATGAACGTATAGAGCGTCGGCTTCATGGAATGCTTCATCAGTTCCATGTTCACCGACATCATCTTCTTCTGTTCAGCCATCATCTTGCCAGGAGAGTCCTTCAGCGCCTTGAGCTTTTCCTGATGCTGTTTGATGGTCGCCTTGAGCTCCTTCATGCGCCGCTGATCGGTGGCATACTTGTAGATCAAGACGATGGCCACAGAGATGATGAACGTTATGAGGAGCAGGCCTGCAAGATAGCCGAGACTGAGAAGTGGGTCGAACAGGAAATTGAGTATCGGATCCAAAAAATTGAAGAGTCCCATGTTCGTTCTGCCCCGCTTGTCTTGTCTCTAGCCCTGCTAGACCATGAACTTCCGTAGCGCAGGGTTCATATCAGCCATGTGCTCCTTGGCGATGCTCTCATAGAGCTGGTAGATTATCATGACCGTCAGGAGTATTCCTGTCCCGTTACCCAGTGCACCTGTAAGATTTGCGATGGCGGCCAGAAACCCGATGGCAATACCGCCCATGATGGTAAGAGGCTTGATATAGCGGTCCAGAAGCCGTTCCAGTATCCTGATATCCTTCCGGAAGCCGGGTATCTGCAGTCCTGAGGCCATGATGTTCTTTGCCTGGCTCTTGGCATCCATGCCTGCTGTCTGCATCCAGAACCAGGAGAAGATCATGCTTCCGACGATCATGATAAGAGCATAGACCGATCCCCTGAGCAGGTCGAAACTGGTAAGCGAAGAGGTCAGGACCCGTTCCATGAGATTAGGCGGACTGATCCAGGCCTGGAATGACTGGGCGCCTCCTGAAGAGAAGAGATTGCTCCAGAGCTGAAGGTTCGCGAGGAGAGCGGCCGTCAGGATGACAGGGATGTTCGAGGTATAGAGGAAGTTCAGCGGCCAACGCATACCATACCCTCTGATACGGCCAAAACTGAGAGGGATCTCGATCTTCATGGCCTGAGAATAGACCGACATCAGGAACACCAGGATGGTCGCGACCACCCCCGAGAACATGAGGACCGCGGTCACCGGGTCGCCGTTGGACAGGGAGACGAAAAGCGCTGGAATCGCACCCGCCGGCATCTCGGGATTGGTGGGAGACGGAAGGAAGTTCAAAGCCCTGATGAAGATCTGCTGAGATACACCTGCTGCGATGAAGAGGGATATTCCTGAACCGAACCCCCATTTGGAGACGATCTCATCCATGAACATGATGAGCACGCCACCTAAGAAGAGTTCGACGACCAGAAGCAGTTCAAGCTGGAAATAGAGCGAGGTCCCGATATAGATCTCTGGCGGTGCAAGCCCGCCCATGAAGACGTAGATGAGGGCCTCGAAAAGGATGAAGAGGATGGAAAGCATCTTCTGGACGCCCTGGAACCTTTTCTTTCCTTCGTGGGAGTTCAGGTCGAACTTGACGATGCCAGCCCCATTGAGGAGCTGAAGCACGATGGAAGAGGTCACCAGAGGACCGATTCCCAACGAGATGATGGAACCGAAAGATGCACCCAGGATGATGGCAAGGATCTCGAACTGTTCAAGCTGGTTCTGGCCAAGAGGGAAGAGCGGTATCAGCCCGAGCACAAAGAAGGCCATGAGGATGACACCGGTCCATTTTAGCTTCTCGTTGAAAGAGAGACGTTTCTGGGTCGGCTTGGAAACCTCAGGAAGGTTATTGAGGATGGTGTCAAAAAAGGCCATTTTCATTCGTTCGCTACGTTAGCTAAGGAACCTTGGGTTTTTTGGCAGGAACAGCGGACGCTCTGTTCTCTGGTCTCTTTATGGGCGCTTGTTCTGCCGAAGGGACGGTGTCTTCTGCAGGAGAATCTGCAGCGACCTCGCGGAGGCCGGTGATCTCGCCGCCCGCTGCATTCACCCTTTCTATCGCTCCAGGAGTCGCAGAAGAGACTGTGATATGCAGTTTCCGGGTCACCTTGCCCTTGGCGAGGAGCCGATTGAAACCGAGCGCTTCGAGATTCACGATGGATACGCCCTGCTTTTCCTGGACCTTTCCTTGAGATGCCCACTGATGGAGCTTCTGGAGGACGGTGAAGATGGTGATGGCACGGACAGGATGCTTGAATTTCTTGCTGGTGAACCCCCTCTTGCCGAAATAGGTCTTTGGGTTGATGCTCGGCTTCTTCACGTCTGCCCGTTTTCCGGTCCCGGCCATTCCACGGCCGCCCCGGCTTCCGGCACCCCGGTGTTTCTTCTTATGGCCATAGCCATGGCTCATGGTTCCTCGCATCTTCTTGGTCTTCTTCTCTCGTTTTGCTGTCATGGTTATTGACCTTTGTATGTGTGATCCGAATGTGTCTGTCCTTTTGTCTGTCCTTTGGTCGGGGCCATCAGAGCATCTTCCTGACGAGCAGGTCTACGCCGTCTTTCCGCTTGCCCAACGCGCCACCGACGGTATAAGGCTTCTTGATGCCCTTGGTCTCGAAACCGCCCCGGGGAGGATTGAGCCGAAAATAAGGCCGGACCTTCTTACCGTCGATGACGATGAACTTGTTATAGGTTATCTTGCCCTTGCTGTCCTGCTCCCGGTCAGTGAAGAGAGAACCTCGTTTGGCGACCAGCTCTTTGAGAGTTGCTTCATCGATGGTGCCGAAAGTGACATAATCCTTGACTTTCCTCAACATCCCCTGCAGCGATACAGAGTTTTGGTAGACCACACAGACATGTTTCCGTTGGAGCCTGAGGAGTTCAAGGGTCCTCTTGATATCATAATGGATGTTCACATCGCCCCGAAGACGTATGGCAGCCACCCAGCCGCTCTCGGCCGGGCTCTTCGATGTCTTCTTGGCAGTGGCAGGCATGGCAGACGCCTGTGAAGACGCTGCCGCAGGTTTTTGGGCCTGCTCTTGCTGACCTCCTGTCTCTTTCTTCTGGACAGGAATCTTGGTCAGATTGCTGTTCTCGGCCGGTTGTTCTTCAGTCATCATCGATCATCCCATGGTGAGCATTTAATTTAATGTGTCCGGATCCCTGTGCCTATTCTCGTGAACCTGATGGACCTGATCAGGCCTTCTCCTGTTCAACGACCTCAACGACCGCTTCCTCTGGCTCTGCAGCAGCGGCCTCCACTTTTCCCTCGACGATGTTCAGCTGTGCCATCGAATGATGAGGCACCTTGATCCTAGAGAGCTTCTTCAACGCCTCGAAGGTTGCATTGAGGAGATTTATCTTCGTCTTTGTCTGCCCCCGGGTCTTCGACCAGACATTCTTGATGCCTGCCAAAGCGACGATCTTGGCGCATTCCGACTCGATGACAAGACCTTTCCCTTTCGGTGCAGGCATGAGGGTCATCTCAGAAGAGCCGCATTTTCCGGTGACGCTGAAAGGCAGAGAATGGGGTTCCTTTGAATTGTCCTCCCAGGATCCTGTTCCTCTGCGTATCTTTATGATCTCGAGCTTTGCACGACGGATGGCTTTCTCCCGCGCAGGGACGGTCTCCTTGCTTTTCCCATAGCCGACACCTACATAGCCGTTCTTGTTACCGATGACAGCATAGGTGAGGAACTGGGGCTTGTTGCCTTCCCTGGTCTTCTTCTGCGTCTGGCGAAAGATCCGTCGCTGGCCTCCGCCGAATTTTCCTTTCGATTGCCCGACCAGAAGAAGTTCGATCTCCATGCCAGGAAGCAAGGTATCCACGATCTCCGGCTCGAGTATGGGCTGACCTGAATTGAGGATGACATCAATATCGGTTATCTTTCCCTCTTTGACCTGTTTACCGAGACCGGTCACGGGTTTCCATGCTGCCAGATGCTCTTCCTCGCTGGCCAGGTCTCTCGGCCGGGTATTTCTCCTTCCTCTGCTAGATTTCCTGGAATTTCTGCCGCCGCGGGAATTCCTGTCATTTCTGGAGCTTCCACGCGAACCACGGTAGGTGCCTGGCCTATTCGTCGCCGACGATGGTGAAGTCCTGGCCGAAGGGGAAGTCGTGTTCCGGGCAGGTGCTGTCGATGAAGCAGTAGATGCGACCTTCTTGTCCTTTTCCGTTGAAGCCTCTGGTTTCTTCTCTGGTCCCTTGGAGGTCTTCGCCGGTCTCTTCTGGGGCGCCCCTTGCGGAGCGTCCTTCTTGTCCTTTGCTGGATCCATTTTTTTTCCTTCTTCATCAACCATTTTGACACCTGTAACGATAATGCTGATCATGCTGTGGGTACGGGCTAGAGCGCATCTATCTTCTTCTTTATCTCTCCGACCAGGGCGGGGATGTCTGTGGAGATCTGCTTTTTTTTGTATCCTGAAAATTGGTGGCCTTCGCCTCCCTGCTTGAGATAAGCAGCGATATGGGCGCCCTGCAGACGGTCGTCCGGAGGCAGCATGGATTCATCGACGAAGATGTCGATGCCAGCGTCCTTGACGCCCTTGGCGACAGCGAAGAGGCGGGAAGCCCTGACGATGGGCAACAGACCGGTATCAACGATGACCTGGCCCGGATTCTGCTTCATGGCCTGCTTTCCCAGCAGATAGCCGGAAAGATATGCAGAAGGCAGGTTTCCGCAGGAGAGTTTCCATCCGAGCTTCCGGAGCCTGGAGGAATGGACGCCCGCAAGAACCTTATCTCCATCAGGGGCATAGGAGACAAGCTGGACGGTCATATGCTTCATGCTCGGCCTGATGACCAGCCGAAGCTTCCTTGACTTGAGCATGGACAGGCGTTTCTTGTAATTGGTCCTTCCTTCGCGTTTCCGTCGGAAAGGGACGGTGAATTTGTGTTTTGATGCCATGATGATCGTCCTTATTTCTTCTTGACCTTATTTCTTCTTGATGAACAGCTCGTTGTCCTCACAATAGATCTTGATGTGACGTTTGCTCCTGAAGAATCCACCTTTGGATTTCATATAGAGGTCACGATAATCCTTCGCAGCGATATGGCCCTTATCTTTGAGCTCCTTCAGGAAGAGCCGCTGTTTCCTGACCGTATTGATCCAGACCCGTTTCTTGGAAAGCCGGGCATTTACCTTCCCTTTGCGGGAGCCTGCGCCTTTTCCTTTCCTCTTCTCCTGATGCCTGGCGACCCCTTTGGGCTGGACCTTGATGATGACCCTATCATTGATGAGCCCCCGTATGTCTGCCTTGGTGATGGCCTCTTTGATATCATCCACCGAGTCCTTGTCGAAACGGACCCGTTTCTTCGAAGCTTTCAGGAGATGTGAAGCCAGCCGTTTCTGGAGTGAGAGTTTCATGGTGATCGTCCTTGTCGTCTTGTTCTACTTGTTCTATATACATTAATTATCATGTGCATGGAGATGCAGGCTTCACTGTCCTTTCTTTATGAGGAACTTGTCCATCTCCTTCTTCTCCTTCTTCTCCTTCTTCTCCTTCTTCATCTGGGAAAGCGTGTCCTCGGAAGCGGATCCGTTCTCTTCCTTCTTGGCCTTCGCCCCTGCCAGTCCATGCGGTGCGTCCTTTGCGGCTTCACCGGTTGCAGTCCCCTTCTTCTCAGCTGCTGCCTTCTTCTCGGCCTCCTTCTTCTCAGCTGCTACCTTCTTCTCGGCTGCTACCTTCTTCTCGGCCTCCTTCTTCAGAGCATCCTTCTTCTGCTTTTCAGCCTCTTTCTGCTGCTTGAGGTCCTTCTTTTTCTTCTGCTCTTCTTCAAAAGCCTTGATGTACGCGACCGCATCGATATTGATGATGGTGAACCCTGATTCCTGACAATATCGGCAAAGATTGTATCGTTGAAGCTTCGAGAGGGTCCGTTGGAGGATGATGCCATCGGTCTTAGGGTCCAGCGCATCGATGGCCTTCTTGGTCGCCACCAGATTCTGGACGAATCCGCTCCGGGAATGATGCCGTACCGCGGCAGGAGATCCATAGCCCTGGCTGGGCTTCCCTCTGTATCCTTTGAGTCCGAGACGGATTTTTGAGTCCATCCCTCGTGGCATGCGCCATTTGAGCTTGAGTTTGGGCTTCTTGTGAGTATCCTGCATGAGGAAACGTGGTTTGCGCCGTTTCTCCTTCACACGCTGGTCCAGCAGCTCCCTGCGTCTCTCCTCGTTCCCTTGCTTGACGTCTTTCATCGCTTATTCCTCTTTGAGCCTGTGTCCTGAGACATGTGCGCCTTCGCACGCATCAGATGTCCTTCCCGTCCTTATGGATGATATAGATCCCGTCCTGAAAGATCCGTCTGTCGAACCCCACCCGTCGGGTAAGGAGCTCGATGGAAGAGGCGGCTTTTCCCACCTTTTCTTTGGAGACCCCTTCGAGTTCGACGACCTCTCCTTTCACGTCCACCTTCACATCGGGGTCGATGGGCAGCTTTCGGGGGACCTTCTCACCCAGATAGTTCTTCACGACGAGCTCATTGTTCTGGAAGTTCACATTCATAGGGAAGTGACCCGAGCATATCTTGAGTCTGTAGACATGACCCTCTGCAGCCCCCTTGAAGAGGTTCTTCAGATGGGCCTTGATGGTGAAGAGCTGCCGTTTCTCCCGCTTGGTCGCATTCTCTGCTGAGATGACTATCCTGCCGTCCGATACCGCAAGCTGGATGTGGGGATCCTTGAAATCCTTGGTCACGGTCCCGCGCTTGCCGGTCATCTGGACGTGATTCTTGGCTATCTCTGCCTTGATCCCCTCAGGGATCTCCAGGATCTCTTCCATGTGTTTGACGTTCATGGTTATCTTCTTCCTTCGCTTCTCTTCGATTGATGAACAGGTATCGGTGAACAGGCTGGCTCATGCTCAATAGCAGTAGGAGAGGACCCTGCCTCCGAGTCCCTGCTCTTTCGCTTCCTTATGGGTCATCATCCCCCTGGACGTGGAGACGATGATGATGCCGAAATCCTTCGCAGGAAGGAACCGCTTCTCGAGCTTTTCGTAGTTGTGGAGCTGGACAGCACTTCTCGGCTTGATGGCATTGCATCGGTTGATGTTTCCCAGGAGATTCAGCCGAAGATAGGTTCCCTGGCCATCCTTTATCTCGGTGTAGTCGCCCACATAGAGGTTCTGGCGAAGGATGTCCAATACATTCTTGATGACCTTCGAGACGTGACGGATATGGCACTCCCGTTTACCGAGAAGCTCTGCGTTCTGGATGACAGAAAGGGCCATCGCCAGTGTGTCGTTCATGCTCATGGTTGATTGTCACCTTGTCCGTTGATTTGGTCTAGTCATATTTCTTGAAGCCCAGCTCCGGCGCAATCTCACGGAAACATTGCCTGCACAGATGGATACCATACTTGGATATATGTGCACGGATCCTTCCGCAGCGTCGGCATCGCTTGAGCGATACACCGCAGCTCCGCTCCTTCGGCGCATTATGCTTCTTGTACTTCTCGAGGATAACCGGCTTGGTCTTGAGCTGCTTGAAGACTTTGGTATAATCGCTATAGGTCATTTACTCATCCTCCTTGAATGATACGCTGAAATTCGACTCCAGGTAAGTGATGACTTCCTCTTTGGTGATACGATGACGCGAAGGGACTTTCCGCTTCAACATTCTCCTTCGCTTGATCCGGAATCCGGGCCGCTCGAAGGTGACGCAGACCTCCAGACCCAACACACCAAGATCAGGATCGTACTTGACATCGGGGATATCGATATATTCATGGATACCGAAAGAGATGTTCCCGGTGGCGTCGATCTGGGTCTCCTTCAGATGATTGTCCTTGGCTGCAAGCAGACGTTTGAGGATGACCTGTGCCTGCTCGTTCCTCAGGGTCAGCTTGCATCCGATGGGAAGCCTCGGTCTCAGGCCCCATGCAGCGATACGCTTCATGGTGACTGTCTTCACCGGTTCTATGCCGGTTATCAGCTTGAGCAGCCTGACACCTCGTTCCAGCTGTTTCGGATCTTTTCCTGCTCCCACATTGAGCGTCACCTTCTCTATCCTGATGAGCCTATTGGGGTTCTGGGCCCGTTTCTTGACCGTACCGGAGACCTGTTCCTGCTGTGTCTGCCGGGTCTCTTGACCAGGTATGCCCAGAGGGTTCTCCTGTGGCTGTGCCGACATGACGGCTTCTTGTCCTGTGCTCATTCTTGATTCCCTTGATGATGTTTTACGTTCGTCTTATCTCTTGTATGTTCTATCCTGCCGGCGCTCACTCCTCAAGCAGGGCAATCAACGGCTTTTCCTTTCCGACGGCGAAAGCATAGGCTTTCCTCGTCTCGAAGAGCGCCTTGTCTTTGGTCTCGACGAGTATCTTATTGCCCTTGATGTCCGCTACCTGTCCGGTCTTTCCGATGTGCTTTCCTGATATGAGGATTATGGACGCTCCTTTCTCCAGCTTGACCACCTGCTCGACCTTTCCTGTGTCGATGTTGAGGAAGAGGGTGTCACCGACCTGATAGTTGTTCTTCTTCTCGACGAGGTTCCTTCCATCCCCTAGATTGATCTGGATCAGGTCCTTGCCCAGTCTGGTCTTTCCCGCCACGCGGGTAGGCTTGAGCTTGGCCTCGGCGCCGGAAATCTCATGGGACTTCAGGATGCCCTTCTCGGTCATCATGATACGGTAGGTCTTCTTCGCCTCCTTCAGCTCGACCACATCGAAGAGTCCGACGATGAACTTCACCTCTTTGATCTGTCTGCCGTTCACGAGGACGGTACGATGGTTCAGGATCACCCTCACCTCGCGTGAACTCTTTGCGATGGCCAACATGTCCTTGAGCAGCGTATCCATGGAGAGACCATGCTCCATGGAGTGCGAACCCGGGAAGGGTCTTCTCACCCATTTGAGCCCTTTCTTCTTGATCGGCCAGGTCGTTGGCGCTGCTAGTCGTTTCAGGTGATCTTTCATTTGGTTGCCTCTTTGGTTTGCTTGTCATCCTTGGTCTTCTCGGGGGCTGGGGTGACCTTGGTGACCTTTGCAGAGACGTTCTTCTTGTTCCTTCGTTTATCTTCGCTGAGTTCTATAATCTGGACATTGGATGGATCGATGGGTATCATGACCTTGTTGCCGTCCTTCTTGATCAGTTCCATCTTCTCCACGAAGACCTTCTGCTGCTTGAGGTTCACATGGTCGACCTTGCCAGAGCGTCCCTTGAACTGGCCCCGCATGACCTTGACCTTATCTCCGGCCTTGACGCTCAGGGTCTTTCGTCCCTGCTTCTCCCGCAGGCCCTTAGAGAGAGAAGCGCCGAGACATTTCTGTCGCAGATGATGGGGCGCATTATAGCCGTACTTCCTCTGCTTGCGGCGCTGTGTGCTCGCTTTCCATTTGGTCGAAAAGGTCTGTTTCATGGTATTTCACGATTTCCTGATGGTGTATGTTCTGTCGTACGCCTCGATCGTTGTCGTCAGTTTTCACCGTATGATCATAATATGATGGATGCCACCTTTGAGATGGCCGGCCAACGTTCGGCAGCCTCCTTAGCTATCGGTCCCTTGAAGAGGGTGCCCTTCGGGTTGCCCTTATCATCCTTCAGCACGACGGCGGCATTGTCTTCGAAGGTCACATGCATACCGTCTGGTCTCAGGTACTCTTTCTTCTGTCTGACGATGATCGCAAAGACGACCTGTTTTCTCATGTCCGGACGTCCCTTGACGACGCTCGCCAGCACCATATCACCGATGCCTGCGGCAGCAACTCTCCCTTTCTTGGTCTTCATGCCCTTGACTCCGAAGACCCTGAGGATCTTGGCTCCGGAATTATCACAGGCTTCTACGTTACAACCGAGCGGGAGCGCCCGTGTTATCTTGGCTTTTACGGCTTTCATGATTGTGCCCTGGTGAGTATCATCATTCGTGTATCAAAAAAATCTCAGTCTTTCCGGACCTCGGCGGTTCTATCCTCGACGGCCTCATCGGGTCCTTGTCCTGATTCCTGTCCTTTATCCGAGGGAGATCCTGTTTCACCCATGCCAGCAGAGGAACTGTCCGTGACATCGGAATGACGAGCATCAACATCATCGCTGACCTTCGCAGGGTCGGCTATCTCGTCCGAACCATCCGATCCAACAGGTTCAACAGGTTCAACAGATGAGGACATACTGCCTGTGTCTTCGCCTGTCTTCCCGGTCACCAGATGGGCCTGTTTCTGTCGCTTCTTCCGATTGTCCTTGTCCACCTTGACCTTGAGGTCGATCTCTTTGTTCTCCTCTTTGATCTGTGAGTCTATGTCGGTGCCCAGGATCTGCACGATGACGAAGTTCTTGGTCTTGGAGATGGGCCGTGTCTCCGCGATCTTGACCACATCACCTTTCTGGGCGTTGATGACTTCAGGATTGTGCGCATGCACCTTTGTCCATCTCCTGACATAGCGTTCGTATTTAGGATTGTACTGCATCCTCGACCAGGAGACCGTTGCCGTCCTCGCCATCTTGGTGGAGAGCACCGTCCCGGTGAATGTCCTGCCACGTACCTTGATGCTTCCTGTGAATGGACTGTGCCTGTCCGGTTCAAGTCCCTTCTGTTCCTTGGGGGTTGGCACGTCAATGCCGATGCGTCTGTTCATCCGTTGTTCACCTATGCTTGATGTTCTTGATCCGTTCATGGATCGTTCCTATGAGGGTCTCGCCCTTGATCGTGTGATCTGAGATGCTTTGCACCATGCAGACCAGGGATTGTTTGAGGAAGGTCCTCTTCCCTCCGGGAATCCTCACCCGTAGGCTGAATCGCGTGTCCTCTTCGATGGTGCCCATCAACGCCGGCTGCAGATCCTTTCCCTGATACTGGATCACGACGATGGATCTTCCGACCAATGGACGCAACCTCGGGTCCTGAGCCATGGGAATCCTCTCTCAGATGGTGAAGCCGTGCTTCTCGAGGTATTCCCGCACTTTTACCGTGTGCTCGCCCAGGAGTTCTACGCGCCCATCCTTGTAGGTCCCGCCGCAGGCAAGTTCGTTCTTGAGCTTTTTCGCGAGACCCTTCACATCGATGTCCTTGGTGAAGCCATCGACGATGGTATGGATCTTTCCGAACTTGCGTTTCTCGGTGGTGATGGTCAGTTTCTGCGATTCTTTGGCAATATTCTCCCAGGTACCCAGCTCCTTCGGTAGGCCGGTGATGGGATCTATTTCAGGCATGCTTATTCACTAACCTCCTTCTTTTTTGATTCCATCATCTTCTGGGTCAGTCTTTTGCGCAGGAGGCCGCTTTGGGCCGTCAGCGCCCGCGCTATGGATTTCTTCAGCTGATGGATCTGACCCACTTTCTGGGACGAGGACTTGGATGCGAGCTCTGACCTGATCTTGATGAGATCCACTCTCATCTCACTGATCCTGTCCTGCAACGATTTCTCGTCGAAATGATGGAAGGTCTCTGTCTTCATGATCGTTCATCCTTCTGGTCGGCGGAAGACGGGGAAGGCTGTTCCGGTTCAGGAATGCTCTCACCCGCTTTGCCCTCGACAACATCCTCGGTGACTTCGGACGGAGAGGCGGACTCGACGATGTTTCCCTTCTTCTCAGATGAGGAGCCATCGGGGGTGTCATCCTTGGTGTCATCGGTCTTGTCAGTATCGTCGGTTTTTGCGTTCCCCTGTCTCTTTGCATCCTTCTTTGCATCTTTCTTAACATCCTTCTTAACATCCTTCTTCGCTGTCTTGGATGCTTTCTTCGCAGGGGATCTTGATTGCGGACCTTTCCTCTTCGATGTCGGTGTCGCCTCTTCCGGGGGAGCTTCTTCCACGACCACGATGGGCTCGTCAAGGACCACGATCTTGTCGGGGAGCTCGATGTTCGGAGGCATGATCCTCACCTGGATGCCGATGGCACCGCTCTTGAGATGGGCTGAAGTGATCGCATGGCTCACACCGCTGATGGCCACATCTCCACATTTCTTGAGATAGCCTCGGTAAAAGCGCCAGTTCCTCGCCCGTGAACTGGGAATCTTGCCGGAGATGAGTATCTCGACACCCAGGGCACCGTCCTGTATGACCGCTTCCATGGTCTTATGGCCTACACCCTTGAAGCGTGTCGGCCCGAAACGTTCAAGGGAATTCGCTATGCTCTCGGCGACGATCGAAGCATCAAGGTTCGGATGTTCCACTTCGCTGATCTCGATCTGCGGATTCTCCAGGCCGAACTGTTTCTTCAGGGTCGTGGTGAGCTTCTTGATGTTGGCCCCTTTCTTTCCGACGATGAGACCGGGCCGCGAAGCATGGATGATTATCTTCTCACCCAAAGGAGTCCGCTGGACACGGGTCTTGCTGTGCCCGACCTGACGCAGGTTCTTCTTGATATACTCCTGGATCTGGAATTCCTTGATCCGCTGGGCCACTAATCCTCGTTCAATCATTTTGCATCCTCTGTTGTCGGTGATTCTTGATCCTGTTTCTTGGCAGGAGCGGGCGAGGTTGCAGGCTTAGCCTGCTGGTCGGGATGTTCCTTCGGAGGCTGCAAAGGCTCCTGTCGAGGAGCTTTCTCCTCGGTTTTCATCTCTGTCTTCACCGTCTGCTTGACATCTGCCTTGACATCTGCCTTGACATCCGGCGTCGCAGGAGAGGCCTTGTCAGGAGATGCAGACGCAGACGAGGATTTTCCAGGAGTTGCTTGGACGCCCTTTACGCCCTTTTCCGTTGCAGACCCTTGCTTTGCCTTCGTCCTCTTCTTCTCCTGAGGAGGAGCCACTTCCTGGACCACGACCTCGATATGAGTACGTTTCATCTCCCTGCTCGGACGACGACCATAATGGAGAGGGGTCGCTGCCTTGTTCGCAAGGATGTGGATGATCTTGAGACTGCCGCTGTTGAGACCTTTGAACTGTGCATTGGTCTGCGCAGATTCGAGCACTTTCTTTATCTCATGGACCGCCTTGACAGGATACCGGCCTGCACCCATGCCTGTCCGATGGCCCATGTCACTGTTAAATCGCTTGAAGGGTATCGCGTTCTTGCCCGGCTTCACTTCCTCAAGATAGGCGAGGACACGGTCCATGCGTTTGCCACGGAGGAAATTGCATATCTCGATGGATTGCTTGGTGGAGATGGGCAGGTCGATGCCTTTGGCTCTTGCCATGTTCTCTTTCACATCCTTGAATGCGTATGTCGACGTCATAGTATGAGCCTGAACCTCATTTCATCATCTCACCGAGATCGCCGATGAGCTTCTGGTCGCTCCGACACCCGGTGCAGAGTGGGCAACCCTGTTCCTTGTCAGCACGAACTCGCCGAAACAATGACCGAGCATATGGGGCTGGACGATGAGTTCAATGAATTTCTTTCCGTTATGGATCCTGATGGTCTTGTTGACCATCTCGGGAAGGACGAGCATATCCCTGCAATGGGTCTCGACCGTGCCTTTCTTCCTGAACTTCTCCAGAAAGATCTTCTCTGCATCTGTGAAACCTCGGTCGATCTTTCTTCGCTGTCTCGAAGGAAGAAGCTCTGCAAACTCCTGCAGGCTCATCGCCTTGAGCTCCTCAAGGTGTTTTCCTCTATAGGTGAATTCCTTTTTTGCCATGATGGTGACCTTGTCTTTTGATGGGGGAATGAGTTGAGACGATTTGAGACGATGCTCTGCTCGCTTCCCGCTCACTTCTTCCTGATGCCTGTCCTCCTCGGCCGCAGTTTTCCTACTTTTCTTCCCGGCGGAGCATTCTTGCTCGAAAGCGTCGGCCTTCCCTTGTGTGCGCTTGATGAACCTCCGAACGGATGGTCGACGGAATTCATCGCGACGCCACTGACCTTGGGATATAGCTTGTTCTTCGCCTTCATCTTGAAATATTTCCGTCCTGCCTTATAGAACGGCTTTTCCGGCCTTCCGCCGGCAGCGAGGACACCGATGGTGGCCCGACAGCTCTCGTTAAATATCTTCTCTTTCTTTGAAGGGAGCAGAAGGGTGACCTTGCCGTCCGATTTGCCGACGACACGCGCAAAGGTCCCTGAGGCACGGACAAATTTCCCTCCGTCTCCGGGATGGGACTCGATGTTGTTGACCAACGAACCTTCAGGGATATCAGCAAGGGAGAGGATGTTCCCGGAAGTGACCTGGACAGACTGGCCGGCTGAGACCTTCTGACCGACGAGGATACCATCGACAGCCAGGCCCAGGGTCTTCTCTCCGTTGGCCCAGACTATCCTGGTGAGAGGAGTCGAATGCCCTCTGCAGGTTATCAGGTCCACGACCTTGCCTTCCATCTGGCCCTCTTTCATGAGGGAAAGATGCTTTGCTCTGCCCTTATACTTGAAGCTGGGAGCCCTGTAGGTAGGTGATCCCTTTCCTCTGGCCTGCTGGATGAGGTTCTTTCCCATGATGTTTCATCACATGATGCCGAGCTTGGTTGCCACGTCGATGGCCGGCTTATCCGGTGACATCTTGATATATGCCTTCTTGGTGCCGTGGGGCATGATCAGGGTGTTCACCTTCACGACCTTGGTCTTGAACATGTCCTCGAAAGCTTCCTTGATCTCCTTCTTGGTCGCCTTCCGTTCGACCATGAAGATTATCTTGTTCTCTGCTTCCATGAGCTTTATGGATTTTTCCGTGCTCAGGGGGTGGATGAGGATCTTGTGGATGTCCTGTCTGCGTTCCATTTTGTTACCTGATGATCATCAGCATTCTTCCCTATTCTTCTTGTTGTGTCTGTCGCTGCCACCATGGACTTATGTCGACGCTTCTTTTGCGCTTCCCGTTGCCTCTTCCTGAGCAGCCTTTTTGGTCGTGGACTGTTTCTGGGGAGTGTCCTTTACCGTCATCTTCGGTGTGGCCCGGGCCTTTCCTTTTTCCTTGACGGTCTTCCCGTTCTCCTCCTGAGATCTCTCTTTTTTCCCATGCTGGAGCGGGTGATCGGTGTAGAGCCTTTCGGTGTTTATCTTCTGGATGGCCGCAGAGGTGTAGAGCGTCATCCTTCCGGGAACCCCTCCCGGAGCAAGCACCTCTGCATTGAGGTCGGACGCGAACATGATCTCCACTCCGGGGATGTTCTGGGCCGCATCGTAGAGCTTGCATGCGTCGTCGACCACGAAAAGGACGCCGGTCTTCTGCCGATATTTCCTTCCTCGCATCTTTCCTTTGCCGGCCCGTATCTTCCGTGTCGAGGTCCTCTGCAGCTCATCGCCGAACCCAAGGGTCTTGAGGGCGGTGATGACCTCTTTGGTCTTTCCGATGTCCTGGAAACTGTCATCGATGAGGAAAGGATAGGCTTCCGGAAGCTGATGCCCCCGCTCGAGCACGAGCGTCTTTTCCAGTGAGGCGGCAAGGGCGGAGCGGATCGCTTTCCTGCGCTCTTTCCTGTTGATCTCCCTCTTCCAGTTCTTGATGGCCTTCGGAGGATGCGCCCTCCTTCCGCCCACCGTATTCGGAGAGAATGCCCCTGCCCAGTTCATCCGTGTTCCCCGTCGGGAAAAGATCTTCCGGGGCGTCCGGGATATGCCGAGCCCGTAGCTTCCGCGATAGGCCCGCCTTCTCTTGGAAAGGATGGAGGAAGCGCGTTTCCCTGCTTCGGGACTTGCACCATAGGGTTGCCGGTTGGTGCTCTGGATCGACTCGACAGCCTTCTTGATGAGATCCTTCCGTACGGGTTCATCAAACTGGGGCGGCAGCTCCAGCGAACCTTTCTGCTCGTTCCTTGGATCGAAGATGTCGAGTTTCATCGTCTTTACCTGGTCAGCCCTGATGCGAAGTGATGTTGATGTGGCTCAGCTGGACCTCGTCCCGTCTTTTGGCGCCTTTTATCCGGAAGCTCGGATTGAAACGGATGAGTCTCTTGGACGCTCCGGCGACAGAACCGACCACCAGCAGCCAGGACTCCTTGACAGCACCATATCTCTTGAAACCGCCCGCCGCATTGACCAGCGACGGATCGCTTCCCAGCCCGATGACCCATTTGTTGTATTCAGTCCTCTGATGATAACCCATCTGGCCTGCATGGGCGACCCGATACATGATATGGCCCTGCCCTTTCCAGGGACCGAGAGAACCAGGATTCCTCCGGGTCTTCTCAGACTTATGGGATTTTATAGCTATGCCGAAACGTTTGACAGGACCCTGAAAGCCCTTGCCTTTGGTGATAGCATGGAGGTCTATATGTTCCCCGTTGCTGATGACGTCCTCGACCTTGATGTCCTTTCCGAACACACTTTTGGCATAGGCAAGCTGATCCTCTTTCCTGCCGCCGATGGCAAGTTCGAATATCTCAGGACGCTTCTTGCCGATGCCCGTGAGCTTTGGCTGGGTGTGCACAAGCAACCTGATCTCGACCACCTCAGCCATGCTGACCTCGTCGGCTGTCTTCTTGACCTTCTTGATGCGGGAGATGCTCCTCGCAAGCTCCTTGTCGACGGTGGATGAAAGGATGGTAGAAAGAGAAAGAAGGCGGGTGTCGTCGCGTCCGTAGAACCGGATGCCGAACACCTTGATGGGCGGACATTCGATGACGGTGACAGGGACGCTGACCTCCATGCCCTTGGTCAGCGAATTCGCATGCTGGTCCGTATAGAGGACATGGGTCATGCCGACCTTGTAGCCAGCAAAGCCCAGCGGTTTCGCCTCATCGGTGACAATCCAGGATCGCACCCTAGCTACTTCGGACCTGGCCCGTTTCCGGGGCCAGAACTGCATGCTTCCTGAGCGTGGATTGCTTGCTTTTGGCATCCTTCGTAACTCCTTTGAGCCTCCTCTGACTCTTGATGATGAATATGATGGAACAGGTCACGGACAGCAGTCTATAGGACAGCCGTTCAGAAACACTATGCGCTACATACGTGTACTGAAAAGACATCCTTTTCAGGCTGGCATGTTCCAGATATTTAAATCCTATTTAAATATCGCCGAATCATGTTGGAGAAATTTGAGGGTGTTTATAAAGGTTGTGGTGAGAATGAGCGATGATATCATTCGGAAAAAATCAGTCATGCAACGGTTTCACGCACTAAAGTGCAGAGTATGAAACCCTGTACAGATCAGACGACAAGAGGAGATGCTAGGAGCTGCCAGCAGATGCCAGCAGATGCCAGCAGAGGTTCAATGCCTGCCTTTCCTGAAGAGCCCGCCGAACAGCGCTTTGAGCCCTTTCTTCTTCACCGGCCCATCCCCATCGAAAGAAGGGTCTCCCTTGAGGGAAGGCAATCTGCCTGATTTGCCCAGAGAAGACAGGCCTGCATCTGGCGGAAGGGTGGCCGACCGGGTAGGCCAGGGTGCAGGAGGAAGGGGATGCTTCGCTCTCCTGAGGCGTTCATGCTCAAAGTCATGCACTGACTTGATGAGCGCTACGATGCCTGAAGCAAGGGCTTCCTGCTCATGCACCAGAGATGTGAGTTTCCTGTGGAGCTTGAGCTTCTCCTCAAAGAGCGGATTGGACCCCCAACCGTGATGGAAAGGCTCGCTCTCAGCCACCGCATCATGGATACGCTGAGCACTCTCCTTGAGGAGGGCCATGTTCTTCATGAGCTCCTGTGACCCTGACTTAGCTGAAGGAGAAGGCATAGGCTTATCAGGGAGTTTTCCTTTAATAAAGGTTTCTGTCATAACGTCTCTGTCAGCAAGAAAGAGCAGGATACGCTGCAGAAAGAAGATATCAACCCAGCAGACTGAAAGTGATGATGCCCTGTTCCCAGAGGAGCAGGAAGACACCCAGGACTATAAGGACGATCCCTGTGAAGAGACGCATCCATTTCCGGTTCTCCTGCTTCCAATCCTTGATCTGCTCTGCCTTGACCCCGAAATAGACCAGCAGGAGGATGACCACCAAAGGGAGGACAAAGATGAGATTATAGACGATGAGCAGCCAGAAGACCTGCACAGAGAACCCGATCTTCGCGAGGAGGGTCGTGATGGCGAGATAAGGACCGCCTGTGCAGGGAAGCTCGACGGCAGCCACGAAGAAGCCCAGGACGATGGCACTGGGGACAGAGACGTTATCGATGAGCTTCATGATCTTTTTTGCGCTTTTTTTGGGGATGGACAGGGAGATGCCCTTGCCGTACCAGAAGAAGTCCTTCAGCTCCACGAGACCCATCAGTATGACCAGCACAGCGACCACCAGGGAGAGTGTGGACGCAAAATCCATCCGCTGGATGAAGACGAGAAGGCCGAAACCTGCGAAGAGATAGGTGAGAAAGACCACAAAGATATAGATACTTCCGATGGTAAGCATCTTCTTCCTGTCCTCTGCAAGTCCCAGAAGGGTCGCTATGAGCAGGATGAGGACACCTATGGCACAGGGATTTATCGAGTCGACGAGGGCCGTCCCTATGACGACGGGGATGGTCGGCATGACGATCTCGACGACCATATCAAGCACCTCCCTTCAGGGCATTGCCCGCGGCGTTGACCTTGGTGTTGTCCTCGGTGCTGGCTTCAGTGGCAGGAGCATCAGACGCATATAAAGGACAGCCTGTCAGTGCGCTGAGCTCTGAGAGCGGGATGGCCCCTTCCACATGGGTACCGTTCGCGAGCTCCCAGGTAGGATAGGCATCAATTCCCTTGTCGATACAGCGCAGGGACTGTTCATCGGGGCCGCGGGGATCGCATTCGACATAGTTCACGTATTCCCAGGAAGAGCCAAAAGACTTCTTCATCTGCCTGCAATGGGGGCATTGGAAACCGCCGTACATGGTGACCCCTGATGCTGCCAGGCACTGGGCAAACCCGTCGAACTCACCATCTCTGCCGGATTGACCACAACCGGCTATGAAGAGGGATGCGCAGACAAATGCAAGAACAGTGACAGGAAGCTTCATGGCAGCCAGGCAACCCCGCCAGCAATATAAATGTTTTCATGCAGAAAGATTGCCTACGGAAAGATTGCCAAGAGGGTCACCCGCAGCAGGGATGTCTATATCAAGATCAAGACGTTAAGTATATATAGCTCCCATCAACCCTGAAACGATATGAACAGGACCAAAGAAGAAGCCCTGACCGGCCCTTCGCCAAAGGATGGACCATCGAAAAACGCGGAATATTCCGCTGAATATTCGTATATGGTGAGGGTCCCCAAGGACAGGGTAGCTGTGCTCATCGGCAAGAAAGGGGAAGTGAAGCGTGAACTGGAGCAGCAGGCAAGGATCCGCATCACGGTGGACAGCAAAGAGGGAGAAGTCACCATCTCGGGAAAGGATGCCCTGCGGCTCTATAGCGCAAAGGAGATCATCAAGGCCATCGCCAGGGGATTCAACCCTGATATCGCGCTCCTCTTGCTGCGGCAGGACTATCTTTTCGAACTCATCGACCTCACCGATTTCGTCTCCACCAAGAACCATCTCCTCCGGATAAAGGGACGCCTCATAGGGACTGAAGGAAAGAGCAGGAGGATCATCGAAGAGCTCACCGACACCAACATATCGGTCTATGGAAAGACCGTTTCCATCATCGGGAATATCGAGAAGGTCCCCATCGCAAGGAGATCCATCGAGATGATCATCTCCGGGTCGCCCCATGCAAAGGTCTACCAGTTCCTCGAAAGGATGCATGTCAAGATGCACCGGTCCATGCATTGACAGAAAGACAGGATACAGGACCTGGTCCTGAAGATCATGACCGAGGACAAAACGAAACAATTTTATAGATTGATTCTCTATTGAGAGCATATGATAAAGCATGATGAGACCAGGTATCTTCTGGTCGTCGTTGGCTTTGCCCTCCTCGCGATGGCGGTCATCGTAGAGCCGAGCCTTCTGGATGCGCATATCGATGACCAGAACATCGGCGGCTATGCGTCGGTGCAGCCACCGCAAAGACAGCTTCCCAAAGAGCGCACGCAAGAGCATATCGTCGGAGACATCGATGGGAATGGAAGGATCGACAGCCATGACCTTGAGGTGATGGGCCTGAAACCTTATCCACTGCAGGACCCGACACGAAGCGACCTGAACAGGGACGGACAGGTTGATGACCAGGACCGATCGCTGCTGCAGGACTATCTCGATGGAAAAGTGTCACGTCTGCCTGCGGTGAAAGGAGATGTCGACGGAGACCTCGCATTCACAAGCCGAGATGTGGAGATCATCGCGGCCTACGTCGATGGACAGATAAGTCTAAGTCCTGATGAGTTTTATGCTGCTGACATCAATGCGGACGGGACGGTTGACGAAGCAGACAAGAGCGAAGCAGTGACCCTTCTGGAATCCCTAAAAAAGAGGAATCGTTAGTCTACCATCTTTGACATGAATCTATGATGGTGCAGATACACCAACATGTCTTCTAGACGACAGAGGAAACTATGACAGGAAAGAAGAACAAACCAGACAAGGAACTTATCAAGGTGAGCCAGGAAAGAAGGGAACATTTCAATATATTCATCAACCCGGACGGGAAAGATATCAACGTCACCTCATACTCCGGAAAGAAAAAAGACGCCTGGGACAGCATCACATTTGCTGCCGCACAACTGACCAAACCGCCCATCGACTTCCATAAAGAACATGTCGACCTTTCCTATTCTCTAGGAGGAAGGTTTTCTCCTGCTGTCAAGACCGACCTGCCGGTGATGGTCGCGGGGATGAGCTATGGTGCACTGACGAAGAGCAGTAAGCTTGCTATCCACCGGGCGCTCAATATCCTCGCCCGTGATCACGGGATGAAGATCTTCTACAATACCGGAGAGGGAGGTGTCCTGCCCCACGAGCTGGAAGACCGAGACTACCTGCTCATGGTCCAGGTGGCCTCGGGCAGGTTCAACGTCAATCTGGAATCCCTGCTGCAGGCAGATGCCATCGAGATCAAGATAGGCCAGGGCGCAAAACCGGGCATAGGCGGGCAGTTGCCAGGCAATAAGGTCACGAAGGAGATAGCCCGTCTCAGAGGCATCCCTGAGGGGGTTCCTGCCTATTCTCCTGCCCGGAACATGGACATCATCGGTCCAGAGGATCTCTTCGCAAAGATCCAGGAACTCAGGATAGCAACAGGAGGGAATATCCCCATCGGCGTCAAGATAGCTGCCACTGACGTCTATCATGATGCCATCATAGCGTCCCGCATGGCCGACTTCATCACCGTCGACGGCATGTCAGCAGGGACCGGCGCAGCGCCAGAGATCGCCCAGAGCTATCTGGGAATCCAGACCATCCCTGCCATCGCCGAGGCCAGGAAAGGATCAGACGATATGGCAGCCCAGCTTTACAAGACGCTCAGAAGGATGGACCGGACCGTCGATTTTGAGGAGATCTCCCTCATCATCTCAGGGGGCATCATCTTCTCCCCGGAGATGTACATCTCATTTGCACTGGGAGCCAACATGGTGTCGGTCGGGACCGCCATCGAACTGGCACTCGGATGCACCGCATGCCATAGCTGCCACGACCATTGTCCTGTATACATCACCACCGACGGAGGGAAGGAGATGGACATCGATGCAGCAACAGAGAACATCGTCCGGTATTTCGAGAGGACAAAAAGATCACTAGAACTGCTCTACGCTGCGAACGGGCATTACCTGGGGAACAGCACAACACCTTTAGAGCTACGGACCACCGACTATGCCATCCATCGCATGACCAACATCCCCATGCCCGGAGCCAACGTCGTGAAGGACAGCAGGAGATATGCGGCAAGAGCCGACGATCAGGGAGGATGCGGCATCGCAGCAATCATCCCATCAGAGAAGAAATTGGAAGCCATCCTCTCCGGAAAGGAAGAGCCCCTGCCGGTCAACAAGTTCTTACATGATATGATGAAAAAGATGCAGAACAGGGGACCTGACTCTGCAGGAGTGGCCTTCTATTATTACAAAGACATCCCGGAGAACAGATATCGCCTAAAGATACGTTTTGACCATGAAAACCTCCAGGAGATCGAAGCGATCATCAAGAGATATTCTGAGGAACAGACCATCCATGAAAGCATCCCGAAGACACCGAAGCATTATGAGAAAGGCATAGACATCAAGGAGTTCGTCATCTATTCTGACATGGACAGCGTCCTTCGTGCGCTCAGCAAAATATCGAAGATACCCGACCTGACACTCATCAGTTTCGGCAACTACTCTGATGTCATCAAGGATGTGGGCAAGGTAGACCAACTCTATCGGCTCTATGGACTGGACCGATATGAGAATGTTCTCTATGGCATCGGCCACGTCAGGACAGCCACCATGACCGGCGTCAACCCCGTCACCGCACATCCGTTCTCCACGTCCGTCCTGCCTGACATTACCGTCGTCCATAATGGAGAGGTGAGCAATGCGACCCGTCTCAAGAACAAACTGCAGATCATGGGATATCCTTTCTTTGCACCGACCGATTCAGAGGTCATCGCTTCTTTCATCGCAGAACGCATCAACAGAGGGTATTCGCTGGAAGATGCAGCCAAGGATTTTGTCGACAGGGGTGACGGTCCCTATTCCTTCCTCGTGGCTACACCGGAAGGTGTGGCCTTTGTCAAGGACAGGAATGCGTTGAGACCTGCCATCATGGGATACAATCCCGGACAGGGGTTCTACGCCGTGGCCACCGATATCGCTGCACTGAACAAGGTAGGAGCCCATGAAGATCTGAACTTCCTCTCCCGCGGAGGCGTCCATGTGTTCAAGACAGGCATCAGACGATGAAGCGGCAGACAAAAGGACAAAGAGAAGCAAGAGGGTCCTGAAAAGAAAGGACGAGCAAAGAGAGAGCAAGATGGACAAGAGCATCACCCAGCTGGACATCGATGAGATACGATCGTTTTATCGGCAGAGCGACGGCCGTCAGAAGCGGTTTCGCACGATCTTCGATGAGTTCCAGCGACGACTTTCAGATACCTACGGCATAACGCTGCCGCCGGGTGTCCGAAGGCTCGGAAGGAACATGTACCAAGAGATAAACAGCGACACGCCCTATGTGCTCGAGTTCATCGTCAGCGAGCTTCTGGAAAAACTCGGAAAGACCCATGAGACCATCGAGATCCTCAACCCCGAAGGGATGTATAACCTCTGCGTCGGGATCGGAAGGACCTCGGCCGCCAAGCAGGAGAACAAGCAGAATCAGAATGCGAGGCCCTATGCCTTCCAAAAGATCATCGTCAAGGGGGATGTGGGTTCCTTCTATGGCGGGATGCCCATCGATCGCTACCTTATCCATCATATCAGAGGATCGGTCGGAAGAAGCTTCATGGACAATGCCAAACAAGGAAAGATCATCGTCGACAACGTGGCAGACGAAAGCGCTGCACAGGTGAACAGCGGCGCACGCTTCCTTTTCAAGGATTATGTCGGACCGAGACTGGGCTGGGGACAGCGAGGAGGGTCCATCGTCACCCTGAAGAACCTTCCGTTCAATGCAGGGCTTTTTGCGGCCGGAGGGACCATCCTCACCCTGGGAGACGAGATAGATGAAGAGATAGGATCAGGGATGCTTGAAGGACGCAACTACACCCCTCGAACGCACAGGAACATAGGGGGAAGAGATGCGGGCGTAAGACCGGTCGGTCCGGAAGACTATCGCTTCATCGCTGAAGCGCTGAACCCGTTCATAGAAGAACTGGACATCGCCACCCAGGGCAGGGGACGGATCAGCCAGGAACTGTTCAATGAAACGAACCCTGCGCTTTCCATCAATGGCATGTCCTATGATTTCTCAAGATACCATGTCGTCGTCCCGAAGAGGACCCTGCAAGACTGAAACGAACCTAAACGATCCTGGGCGCAGGAGGGAAGACGCCCACTCCCTCTTTCATGCAGCCTGCATGTATAGTCTCCAAATCGCATAAATTTATATATATGCCTTTTCATGAAAAATGAACAGACGGTAGATTCTTCATGGCAGCAGACACCATTGCACACGATATGGCGAAGAAACAACGTGATATCTCCATCGCCGAATTCTTCACCAAGAACAGGCACCTTCTCGGATTCGACAACAAGAAGAAAGCGCTCATGACCACCATCAAAGAGGGGGTGGACAATGCCCTTGACGCCTGCGAAGAGGCGTCCATACTCCCTGAGGTGAACGTCGAGGTCATCGAGATGGGAGAGGACCGCTACAAGGTCATCATCGAGGACAACGGGCCGGGGATCATCAAGGCGCAGATACCGAAGATCTTCGCAAAACTGCTCTATGGATCGAAATTCCATAAGCTTTCCCAAAGCAGAGGGCAGCAGGGGATCGGCATCTCTGCCTCGGTCATGTACGCCCAGCTGACGACCGGCAGGCCTGCCAAGATAACGTCACGGATCCATCCTGACGAGCCGGCCAACTACTACGAGCTCCATATCTCCACCCAGACCAACAAGCCAAGCATCGACAAGGAAGATACGGTCGAATGGAACAAGGAGCATGGAACCCGTATCGAACTGGACCTGGAAGCGAGCTACAGCAAGGGCAACCAGAGCATCGACGAATATCTCAAGGAGACCGCGATCACCAATCCTCATGTCACCATCATCTATACCAATCCCAAGGCAGAACAGCTGATATTCCCCCGGGTGACCGAACAGATGCCGCTTAAGGCAAAAGAGATCAAGCCGCATCCCTACGGCATCGAACTGGGCATCCTGATGAGCATGCTCAACTCGACAACCTATACGACCCTGCAGGCGTTCCTGACCAATGAGTTCTCCCGGGTGGGTGCAGGGACGGCAAAACTGATCTGCGAGAACGCTGCGCTTCTCACCAACACCAAACCGAAGAAGATGTCGCGGGAGATGACCGAAGCGCTTCTCAAGGGCATCAAGAACACGAAGATCATCGCCCCTCCCACCGACTGCATCTCACCCATCGGAGCCGAGCTGCTCGAGAAAGGACTACGGAAAGAGATCAACGCAGAACTCTATACGACGGTGACACGACCGCCGGAAGTCTATAGAGGCAATCCCTTCGTCGTCGAGGCGGGCATCGCCTATGGAGGGGACCAACAGGGAGATTCTTCGGCAAGGGTGATGCGCTTTGCCAACCGGGTGCCGCTGCTCTATCAGCAGGGGGCCTGCGCCATCACCAGGTCCATCATCCAGACAAGCTGGCGGGGCTACGGTCTCAGCCAGAGTTCAGGAGCGCTCCCCTATGGACCGCTGACCATCGTCGTCCATATCGCCTCGGTCTGGGTTCCCTTCACCTCTGAGAGCAAGGAAGCCATAGCCCACTATCCTGAGATCATGAAAGAGATCAAGCTTGCGTTGCAGGAATGCGGACGCAAACTCGCGAGCTATATCAAGAAAAAGAAGAGAGTGAACGATGAGTTCAAGAAGCGCTCCTATATCGAGAAATACATCCCCCACGTCGCCTCAGCACTCCAGGACCTGCTCTCGCTCAAGGACAGTGAAGCAGAGAAGGTGAAGCACGTGCTCAAGGATTCTCTCGAGATGAAACGGGGAAGACTGGAGACCTTTGCTGTCGACAACCCGGAATACGACGAGGAACTGGCGAAGATCGGCAGGACCGGCCAGCAGGAGGAAGCGGAAGCAGACCCTGTCGAGAAGAAGGATATCAAGGACAAGAAGACAAAGCAGGTAAAGCAGACGACCCTGGGTGATGCCCATGAGTAACGTCCTCGATGAGATCAAGAAGATAGCGAGAGACATCTATGAGACCATTCTCAAGAAACAGCTGCCGACCATCAGCATGCCCATCCGTTCACTGAAGAACGTCACCTATGACCGGAAGAACGGCTACTTCGAGCTGGTGGGAAAACTCAAGGAACGCACCCTGACCGCGACGACCATCAAGACCTTTGCCCAGACCCTGAAGATGATGGACCTGTCCAAACAGCTCATCTCAGAGGACGACATCGCCACCAAGAGAGAGGCATATTATGTGAGCAAGAACTGGGGCGAAGCGCGCTTCAACGAACAGCCAGAGTCAGATGATGTCATGGACGACATCGAAGCGATGATGATGGTGAACAGGGAACAGATAGGGTTCATCCCCGGGGAGCATGGCGGAGCGGTGGCTGGAGCGTTGACCGTCATCGACAGGGACCCGGACACCGGCAAGGACATCAGGATCGACTGCACCAAGATGGGATCAGGAGCCTATTCGGTCCCTTCATCGGTGGAGCACCTGCGTTTCGAGACCGATGCAAAATTCGTCCTGGCCATCGAGACGGCAGGTATGTTCGAACGTCTGAACAAGCACAAATACTGGAAGAAAGCACAGTGCATCATCATCTCCATGGGGGGCGTGCCCACCCGCGCGACACGGCGGTTCCTCAGGAAACTCAACGATGAGAACAAGCTTCCGGTCTACGTCTTCTGCGACGGGGACTTCTACGGCTACTTCAACATCTATAGGACACTGAAGGTCGGCTCAGGCAACGCTGCCCACATCAACAAATATTTCTGCGTGCCCAACGCAAAATACATCGGCATCACTCCCCAGGATATCATCGACTACAAATTACCGACCCATCCGCTGAAGGAGGTTGACATCAAGAGGGGAAAGGATGCGCTGAAGAACGACCCTTTTGTCCAGGACCACAAAGAATGGCAGAAGGCCATCAAGGTCCAGACATCGATGAAAGTGAGGGCAGAACAGCAGGCCCTCGCGAAGTGGGGCCTCAACTACGTCATGGAAAAGTACCTGCCGAACAAGCTCAAGGACCAGAAGACGTGGCTACCGTAATTGTTTCTGAATCAATGAAGAAACGGACCTTCAATTAAGAATGTAAGTATCCATATTATGACTGCAAGCACTAGAGATCTTGAAAATCCAGACATACTTCCCACCAGTTTGTTGAAATAACCTCGCACTTCTCTGTTTTTGATCTCTTTAATTCTCGGGACATCCATAAAGCAATCGAACCATCGCTCGATCTCCTTCGCTGAGCCGAACGTGAAGAACACCTTAAACACTCCAAACTGACAATAAGGAAGATTGTCGAACATTCGGTTTATACCTCTATCCAAAAAGAAGAAAAAAGAAATAGATATGCTTGGATCAATTCGTTTTATTTTTCTACGTAGTTTTATTCCATATATCAATCCAGCAACCCAGTAGCCAATACCAACCAGGATCAACACTACAAATAAGAAGCCAACCCCAAAAAAAAGACCAAGGAATGCTGTGGTACGCCATTAAATAGAAGGTAGAGATCATGAGTATTATATACATTGATGTTAAATAATAGAAATAAATGGGCCCGGAGGGATTCGAACCCCCGATCTACAGCTTAGAAGGCTCTAGCGAAACAGGGACTCTTACGAATCCTTATCTTGTCGCCTTATCCAGGCTAGGCTACGGGCCCGATGATAGCTCCAGAAGCCACTCATCGTTTATAAAACTCACCATTTCTTCCACCTATCTGCCATAACAACCTTTAAATACCTTTTTCAGTTCGCAGGGCATATCAGCTCACTGCAAGCATTCCTTGCGGGGGTAGCCAAGCGGTCTAAGGCGGTCGCCTGCAGAGCGATTATTCGTGGGTTCAAATCCCACCCCCCGCTGTTTTCATTTCGTGGGCTCGAGCAGATATGCGAGACCCACCTCGGTCTCCAGAGTCGAAAGAGCGCAGCAACCGAAAGGTTGCGAGCGGATCTAAGTGAGAATCCCACCACCCGCTTGTTTTCTACTCCAGAGTAGTGTAAGACCTAAAGACTTCTAAAGACTTAAGAAAGGTACCGTAATAACGGATGCCCCTGATTAGAGAGTATCCTGTTGAGCATGCAACCGCCCTCCAGAAACAGGCTAATACCTGGGGAACAAATGATGTTGCTTCCTACATGCAGCAGTTCATGAAAGTCAAGCCGGAAGAGAAGAACAAAAAGATAACGGTCTCGGAAAACTGATCAGCCCTTCTGCATAATCCTTTTAGCATAGGTCTCCTTGGCTTTCTGGACAGTATCCGAGATTGTGACAGGATACGGTACGGCCCCTTTGAACCTTTTATGTTCTGGCTTGAGGAGACTGAGGTGGTATTTAGCATTCTCGATGATCTCGCACATGTCAGGCAGATCGTAGACCAATTCGCCATCCTTCATGACCTGCTGGTCGAGTTGGATATAATCCTCGCCAATATTCCTGTAGCTTTCAATGTCGTCGATGACAGGATTGAGGATGATATCTCTATCGGCCTTGCCGTCCTTGCCGATGATGCGGTAGACTGCGATTGGACCTGGAAGAGTGCTCTTCCCCGGACTGTTAGTGCTTATCTTTGCCCTCGCCTCCATTTCTGGTCTTGCTTTATCCGGTTGATCCTGGGCGAGCTTATAGGCCGCGCCAGGCAGCTTATAGGGATTCACTAGATAAGTACCGATGAGCAAGGTATCTATGGGAGCTTTGTTCTTGAATAGGTCATAGACCTTCCAGGATCTAAGATCGCCAGAATCCATGATACGCATTTTGCCGAGATCCTTACCGTCTGCAACCATGCGGATAGCTCTGCTCCGCTCGAGATGGTCTCCGCTGTCATTACGGACCTGGCTTACTATCCCGTATTTGTTCATTATTTTGGTCGCGGCGATGATGCCTTGATCAGAGTCGAAAGTGTCGATGAGGAAGGTGGGGCCTATGCCGGGAGTGTTCTTGATCTTCTCTCTGATGACAGCATTACTGTCCCCTTCGTCGATATGATAGTAAGCGCGCAAGGCAAGTTCGAAAGCCTCCTCATCGCTCCCGATATGGAGGATAGCAGAATGACCTGTACTGCCACCGACCATATATTTGAGCTCAGGATATGCTGTCATGATAGCCTCAAGCGATGTACCATTGAAGCCGCCCACGAGAGCAGCTCTGCTGGCCGCAAGTGCCGCCCCAGGATAGATTCGACGGGAGCCACCCTCCAATGTGATGACACCCTTCTTGCCGAATTCTTCCAGGATATTGATGTAGTAGCTGGCTTCTGTCGCGATAGCTGTCTGCAGACCCCAGGTTCCCAAAATGAGCGTCTCAGGGAACTGGACCTGCTCGAAAGTGCCGTCGACCATGATGTAAGGTTCGTGGGGGAAAATTGGTATCCCTTCAGGGATGGCCCGCGCGCTCAGATTGAGATTCCGATTCTTCTCAAGATAGTGGATAGTTTTGAGGTTGATCCCTCTTTCAGAATAGGCCTGGATCATCTCATCATCCATCTCCCAGTTTTTGATGAAACCAAGGATCTGCTCTAGCCCTGTGTTGATGAGATAATTGGCAGGTTCGACCTCGTAGATATCAAACGTTCTGCCTTCAAGTTCTAGAGCAGGATGCTCGAACATCAACCGTTGTCCATCGATGGTGATGGAGAACCCGTCTGATTTTGTGCTCTGCAAGCCGACCACCTTGCTCATTGGCATGCTCCTGACCGCAGCATTGAATTGGGAACGTCTCCCGCCAATGCCTGCGACAAGGTTGGTGTCGGCCATGGTGGTCTCATAGTAGTCCTTGATGCCGGCGATGACCTCGGTGTCGAGGCCCAAGAGATTGGGTGGATTAGGTCGTCGTTTCATGGTGTCAACCTCACTCGATGAAGCGGTTGGTCTGATATTGAAAAGAAGACCTCTTCCCCCCGATTCGTCAGTTTGTAGTGCTCTTTGATACCGTCCGGAGAAATCCTGTTGTTGTCCTTTTCGCAGCGGATTATGAGCACTTCTCCCTCCTCTAGGACACCATGATTATGCGCATAATCATCATGGGGTTCTCGGATAATATAACCGATACGTCTTTCGGTGGGTCTGAAGATCGTCCTTCTGTCCCCGAGATACTTACCTGCACCCTTAGACCAATCCTCGGTCGCGTTGCCGTTGTAGAACTGTATCCCGGTACTGATGGAGATGACCTCATGTTTGCCATTGTCCAATATGATGAACCTGCAGTTATCGTCTGGATTGTTCATCATTAAATTATAGAGTGAAAGAGCATTGACGTAAGTTTCAATCCCGATTCTTGCTGTAATCCGGGTCTCCTTATGGATCTGAAAATCATCATCCAAGAGTTTCCTTACAGTCTCTTCGATATCGGATTCGAGCAAGGCGCCGACGCTCTTCTTCGGATCAGAGTTCAGACCGATGATAGGGGTATCCTTCACATAATGGGATAGGTATTTGAGATGGTCATCGCCCCCAGCACTGATGATGAGATCGGCCTTTTCAGCCTCCATGGCGTTGAACTGCTCACGGGAAAGCCATGTCGCTTCAGGAAGAACGTTTCTGAGCACCTCTAGCGATCTGATCTGATTCCGATGGTGCTCAATAAGGTAAGATGCACTCTTCATCTCTTGATGATATTTCTCCAACAGAGTTTCATAGTCGATAACGTACCTGTGCATATCGGCGAGAACCATGCTGAGCTTCGGCACGATGAGTATCTTTTTCGGGTCCATTTTCATCCCTTGTACTTGTTGACGATGGGCATGTCCCGTCCGGTCCATGAGCGGGGAGTGATCTTCAGGCCCAGTGGCATCTGGTAACGCTTGTACTCCGCTTTATTGACCTTCCAGAGAATATCGAAGATGACATCCTCTGCAATGTCGAGATCTTGAGCGATCTTCCTCGGCGAGAGATCCTCTTCAATCAATTTCTTCAGGATGGGATCAAGTGTCTCGTAGGGAAGCAGTTCATCCTCATCCCGTTGGTCGGGTTTGAGTTCAGCTGAAGGTGGTCTGGTAATCGTGTTGTTTGGGATGATTTCCTCATCTCTATTGATGTATTTTGCGAGCCCATTGACCTGGGTCTTGAAGACATCGGATAAAGGAGCGAAACCTCCTGTCATATCACCATAGAGGGTGCAATAGCCGACAGCGAGCTCGGATTTATTCCCTGTCGCCAAGAGGAGAAGATCCCCATCATTTGACAAAGCCATCAGATAGTTACCTCGTAATCGAGCTTGGATATTCTCGGCGGTCACGCCCTTCTCGTAAGGGAATCCAATGGTCGATGTCACCATCTCATTCAATGCATCCACCGCACCATTGATCTTTTCTACATCAAAAGGTATCTCTAGATTCTTGGCCAGATACAAAGCGTCCATATGGCTCTCGTCGCTTGAATACTTCGAGGGAAGGTAGACTCCCCGAACCTTATCCTTGCCGAGAGCTTCGACCGCAAGTGCCGCAGTCACGGCAGAATCGATTCCGCCGCTGAGGCCTATAATCGCTCCATTGAATACTCCAGCCTTCCTATAGTAATCACGGATTCCTAATACAAGTGCGTCATGGATCTCTGCGATGTCAGAAGGCTCAGAGGGTTTCAGTTTTTCCATTGTCTCGATGCTATCGGTGTCGAACATCACAAGGTCTTCTTCAAAGGATTTTCCTAAGACCTTGAGATTCCCCTTAGTGTCGACGACCATGCTTCGTCCGTCGAATATCATGTCATCCTGGGCACCGACCATATTACAGTAGGCTATGGGAACACGATACCTGCTCGCCTGCTTGCTGAGGAGGGATAGTCTTTCCCCCAATTTTCCATAATGGAAGGGAGAGGCTGATATGTTGATGATGAAATCTGCTCCTTGATCGACCAGGTCTTTAGTGACAGAATAAGGGTAATGCTTATCCCAGAGATCCTCGCATATCTCGATACCGATGTTATTATCCCCTAATGTGAAGCCTTTTCTTCCCTTCGCCTGATTGAAATATCTCGCCTCGTCGAAGACATCATAGGTAGGTAGCAAGGTCTTGTGGGCAAAGCCAAGATATTTATCATTTCCTACCAACGCTGCGGCATTGAATTTTAAGCTCCGCCCGTCCGGGCCTAAGAGGTTGTCCCCAGAATCGATAAAACCGACGATGGCGTGAATCCCCTGGCTATTCCCGATGATATCATTGAGGGCCTGCTGGACGTCTATTAGGAACTTTTCATTATATAGAAGGTCCTTCGGAGGATAACCTGTGAGTCCCATCTCTGGGAACACCACAAGATCTGCCCCTCTCCCTTTGGCCTCCTTCAGAGTATCCAGATGTAACTTAACGTTCCCTTCCAGGTCCCCGACCGTGGAGTTTATTTGCGCTAGGGCGATTTTCATGTTCAGTGTATACCGTCCGGATGTTTACTTAGATATTCTTGGCTATGTAGATAGTTGACACCAATCTGTTGGCACATGCTCTTCAAAGCCTTATTCGCATCCCTTTCTTTGGTAAACCCCAAGCCTTCTACATCGACCCAGGTCGTGATGACGAGTTTGTTGCTCATGGTCTCGCCTTTCGATTTCGTTAAAATGTTGCGCCTTCATACTGCCAATCGTATCGGATATCACCATTAATGAAGATCAATTGCCTTATCGCGTCCCCTTTCGGCTGCAATGTCAAACAGTTCGAGAGGGCGACGTTCTGTCCCTTGATATCGAAAACCTCTGCCCCGTGTGGAAGCGTATCGAGGAGCTTTCCACGTTTCTCCACATGACGGGCTATGTCCCTCAGTGTGCTCTTATCCAGCACATGCTCGATGGTCCATTGCTGGACCTTTCGTGCCTCATCATAGAAAGCATCATCCAAGGATTCTCTGTTCTTATCCCCTTTGCCCGGATCATCTGCCTTGTTTACCGGAGTTAGGGTGAGCTGATCCACCTTGTGCTTCCTCGTGAAATCGATCATCTCCTGAGCTCCCTCGACCGAATCGACATAACCCTTGGCCATGATGACGGAAAGTCGTGTTTTGAAATCATGTTTCTTAAGAAGATCGAGGAGCCCGACGAGATCGATGTATTCCTTGTCTTTAGGCGTGTAGATCTCACGGTTTTTCTCGGGGTCTATACCAACCACAGATATGGCGATGGTCCTCAGATGGAGATCCCGCCATATGGGGAGATAATCACGGACATTCTTCGTGTTTTTCCAGATTCCGATACCGTTGGATTGGAGTTCTCTCTTCCAATAGAACTTATATGGTGCTGTATCGAGTCTCTTAAGATATTTAGTGACCTGATCAGGGAAGATTGTATTCTCGCCTTTCGAGGTGATGAGTACGGTCTTAGCATTATAGCTAAGGGCGGTGGCCATGGCCTCGTCAAAGGAACGCCAATCAACATCTGGTTCTTTAAAACCAACTCCGCTGGGGGGAGTCATTTTAGAGACACAGAAAGGACATTTTGCTTGACATGCCCGCGAACCGGAAACGATTGTGAAGGTCGTGAGCTTTTTTATCTTAGAATATTTCTTCGATTGGTAGTATTTTCGTACATCATAGGCGAGGTTAGCCAGCATACCCATCATATATCACCGCCAGTGGTGGCTTTTAAGCTAGTAATCACTGTTCAGGAAACCAGATTCCTTTATAAATGTTACGTTCAGACACTACTAAAAAGTGGTATAAATCTCTAGTGACAACGCTTTTAAAGGACATCCTCCTTCTCACATATCATGGCAAAACTGCTTTTTCACAGATCAGGAAAGACCTTCTACGTGAAGGATCCTTCAAAGGATTACCATTGCCAGTTCGGCGTCGTTCCGGTAAAAGAGCTTCAGAAGGCGTCAGGCAGGATCACGACCAATACCGGAAAGGAGCTGGCGGTCATCGACTCGTCGTTCATCGACGACTATCGCAGGATAAAGAGGGGTCCACAGATCATCCCGCTGAAGGACATCGGTCCCATCATCGCGGAGACAGGCATCGATGACAAGTCCAGATGCCTCGATGCAGGAACAGGATCCGGCGCTCTTACCTTTTTCCTCGCAAACATCACAAAAGAGGTCATCAGCTATGACATCAGGGAGGACTTCCAGGAAGTGGCCAAGAAGAACGCCGACATGCTCGGGATGAAGAACGTGCATTTTCAGAAAAAGGACATCTACGAAGGCATCACAGAGAACGATCTCGACCTGATAACACTCGACCTGCCAGAGCCATGGAAGGTCATCACGCATGCTGCGGCCGCATTGAAGCCGGGAGGGTTTCTGGTATCCTATTCTCCTTCTGTTCCTCAGGTCGCTGATTTTGTCAATGGCCTGGACGGTTCTCCATTCGTCCATCTCAAGACCATAGAGCTCATCGAACGTGAATGGGATGTTGCAGGCAGGAAGGTCCGACCGAGATCACAGCAGATAGGCCACTCTGGATTTCTCAGCTTCGCGAGAAAAGTATGGAGAAAGGTATGAAAAGACGGATAGACGAGGTTCTCCATTTGCTTATCTGCTTCAATTCATCGAAAAGAATGACGGGCGAGTCTGGAGAATGAGCCGCTCATCAGAACCATCCTCCATCGTGCCAGGAAAATAGAAAGACAGCAGATTGTAGAAATGCTCCCGAAACTGATCCAGATCCCTTTCCGATGCGGTACCAGTATAGATGGGCGGATTAAGGAAATACGTGTCTATGACTTTACTGACAAGAGGATCGTTCTCGACATCCTTGAGGAAATGCTCAGGATGAGGTTCATCGATGAACTTCCGCATGAGAACCACCGTATGATCCAGAGCATCTTCAAAATCAGAAGGACTCGGTTCATCGTTCTGAAACAGTTTGAACTGCTGCGCCATATTGAGGATGTTCTGATAATGCAGAACTGCAGGGTTCCCCCTGAAATCGTGGCTCAAATAAGCATCATGTGGAACCATGGTCATCACTCACTACACTGTGCCATGAGCACAAGATCGCTCATCCTCAATCAAGGTGCCCATCGTCTTTCATCACGGTCATCCATCCGTCAGTGGCAGGGTACAGGTGATCTATCAACACACTACGCAACATAGCGACATACTACGCGAAAGTGAACATAATATGATCAAGCAGAGAATAAAAAGATTGTGACATAAAACAGTAAAATTTATAATGTAAGACACATCCAATAATAAAAAGACATATTTTGTGGATATACAGGAAGCATACAGGAAGGAAAGACCTGGAGAATCGTGCGGAAAGGAGACAAAGGAGAGAAAAACTGCATGAACGTCAAAGAAGCGGTCTGGAAAGAGATCCGTCATTCCCAGAGCATCAGGATAGACCTCGCCAGAGGATTCATCAACACCCGGGCACTGGCGATGTACCTGAAGCGACGCCTCCTGCTGAACGCCTCCCTCGATGCCATCATCTCGGCCATCAGACGCTATCAGGAAGAGGATCCCTTTATCAGGGCCCATGAAGCAGCCTCAAAGGTCGTCATCGGAGCGAAGCTCACCTCCAACAACCACATCGCATCCATCATGCTCAGGAAGAACGACGAGGTCGAACGGTTGTTGCCAAGGCTCTCTGACGAAGGTCTTGATATCCACAGCGATCGGGTGCGCATCGTCCGGGCACAGAAATCGTTGAAGATCTATCTCGACGACAAATACATCGAGCAGGTCAAGGGACTCTTCTCAGAGAAGGACATCATCGGCACCGATACCGGCCTGGGAGAGGTCATCGTCGATCTCCGCGAACATCACTGGGAGACCCCGGGCGTCCTCAACGTCCTTTCCTCGGAGATTGCCCTGCACAACATCTCCATCCATGAGATGGTCACCTGTATCCCGGAGATCATCTTCTATTTCTCTGAGCAGGACCTCATGAAGGCCTACGAGGTGCTCTACAACCTGTCAAGAGCGAAGAAGGACCAGAAAAGCGGTCGACAAACCAAGCGCAGGGACCGGACAGCAGCTCAGCCCCAGAAGTAGAAATAGTCGGTGCATTCACCCTGGTCATCTGCACAGACACCCTTGCAGTCCTCGATGCTGTTCCTCTTGGCATAGCGCAGTCGGCAATCGCAATCAGTCCCACACTCGCCGATATCCTTGATGCGTAGGGATTCCAGATAATGGGCAACCTCCTCCCGGCAGTAGCCATCCAGATCAGGAGGATCCAGGTTTGTCCAGGAAGGGGTGTTCGCGCAGAGATCGGGGTCATGGGCTGCCTTCGCGACGGCGATCACACAGTTCTGCTGGTTGTATCGGTAGATCTCGATGGGCGGATCGGTCTGGAGCCTGGAGCAGACCTTCCTGTTCTGGGAAGCGACGGCCACATTGAAATAGCACAGGTCACGCTTGTCCTCTTTCACCAATTCGCATTTGGAGACATCCTTCTGAAGCTCGGCCTGCTCGAGGAAACATTCGCTGATCTGGACCGGTTCCTTATAGGAATAGCAGTTCTTGGTGCAACGGTCGCTGACGCAGGATTCATCGTCGGCACAATCCCTGTCGACCTCGCAAAGTCCCAGGGGGAGACAGGCACCGGAAGCGGCCTTGAAATAGTCGTCCTTGCAGAGACACCTGCCTGCCTCGCAGTATTCGCTCGCATCACAGGAGACCACATCACAGAGGGCCACGCAGGAATGGTCATGGCAGACGGTCCCGTTGGGACATACTGTCGTCGACCCGGCAGAGACCCCTGCAGGGAGAGGCGTAGGGAGAGACGTAGGGAGAGACGTCTCTTCGCAGCAGCCGGAATCGGGGATGCAGGTATCGTCACAGGCCTTCTGGCCGGCAGGACATGCGCAGGAGCCGTCTTCACAGGCAAAGGGAGCAGTGCAGTCGACATCCAGACAAGGATCGACACAGCCCTGGTCGATGCACTTCTCAGGAAGGTCGCAGTCAGCATCGGTGCAGCAGGAATCCAGAGGGATGCAAGAATCTCCACAACGCATGAGTCCAGCATCTGAATCACAGGGGATACCTCCTGCAAGAGCATCAGCATTGCCGTCAGGACCAGAGACACCATCGCGGGAATCATCGGTCCCTGAACATGCAGCCAGCAGGAACACTAGCCCCAGGAACAGCACAATAAGGATAATGGTCGTTGTTCTCAGACACCTCACCTCAGAGACGCTCCCCGCATTTCTCACATGTCTTCCTTTTTCGGGGATTCTTATGATGGCAATGCTTGCACCTCTTCTTGCGCGTGAGCAGGATGAGGATGAGCAGGATGACCATGATGCCGATGAGCGAATAGAAGACGATGTCCATCTTCTTCACCCGCAGGGCAAAGGTCTTCTTCTTCAATTTCACGAGAGCGGTCGAACGCTGACCGTAACGGACCTGCACCGTTAGGTCCTTGTTGTCGGCGATGTCCTGGTCGGTGAGGTCTGCCTTGATGAACAGTTTCCTGGTCTCTCCGACAGGGATGAGCAGCGGATCACCGAGCATGCCCAGATTGGTCTGGATGTCATTGATCCTGATCTGCGAGATGACCGCATTGGCATAGAGATCGACCGGTCCGATATTCTTTATCTCGATGACAAACCGGCTGTTGGGCGCATCATAATACACATCGATGATGTCCAGGTCAGACTCGTCAAAGACCTTCACCGTGGTCAGGTTATAGACCCCTTCGATGGTGCGCTCCAGCGAGAACTTGGATTCGCCAAAGATGACAAAGGCATCGACCGTGGTGTTCTCCTCGAGGATATTCACAGGATAGTTCAGAGTTATGAAAGCATTGCCCTGGATGAACTGGGTGTTCTCATCTCCCACGGTCTTTGATGTGTCGCCATAGAGGAGCGTATAGGTCCCTTTGAAGTAGGTCGCCTGTTCCACATTGTTGCGCAGGGTCACTTCGAGCATGCCCGTCGCCTGGTTGTACTCCACGGAGAATATCTGGAGCGAGAGGGTGACGATGGGCAGATAGAAGATGTCCAGGCCTTCCACCGGATTGATGGCTCCCTGGGGTGAACGGGCGCTCTGGGCGAACTTCACGAAGACGCTGAGACCTGTCGACCGTCTGATGGCGGTCGCAGAACCGACATACTGGTTGCCGATGAGCACAGCCACCTCGAAGTCACTGTTCTTGAGATAGTCGGCAATCTCTTTGGGGACGTTCTGGGCCCCGAGGAAAAGGACCGGCTGGGTCCCTCCGAGGAGCTCCTCCTCGAGGAATTCTCCGTTGGTGAGGATTACCTGCTTCTTCGGTGCGATCTTCTGGTAGCGTTTCACGATCTCCAGGTTGTTCTTGAAACGGTCACCGTCGAAATTGATGATATCCGGATTGAACGGGGCAAGACCGTCCCGCACCTCAGGGTCGACGATGCCATAGATGATGACCGACGTGGGATTGCGGTCGTTGAGGAAGCTGACCACATCATCGATGGTGTTCCTGTCGGCGAAGAGCACATAGGATTTGGTCATGGACGCATAGGGGCCGACACTGACCGCATTATAACCATAGGAATCGTCGATGATGATGAACTTCTTGGTGTCGGTGAGACGGCGGGCCAGTTCGAGGTTCGCATTATCCACCCGCACCTCATCGGCAGTATAGCCCCTGCTTTCCAGGAAGCTCTTGTAGCCGACGATGTAGGGCCTATCGACCGAACTGATGGCAAGAAGCTTCTCTGACGTCGGGATGGTGTTCAGGATAAGGGCCGCATGCCGCTGGGAGACCAGGAAGGAAGAGGTGTCCCCATTGAGGTTCGCGTAGATCATGGAGGAGTAGACATCCCGCCAGTCCTGGGAATTCGCTATGACCCGGTCAGCTTTCACAGGGAGAACAACAAGAGGGAGCACGAGAAGAAGGAAGAATACCGCAAAGAGCAACCGCTTCATGAGTTCAGCACCACCTTTTTTCTCCGTATTTGCTTATCTGCCTTAGCTGCATAATCTGCATAATCTGCCTTATCTTTTGAACAGCCCCGATCTCCGGCCGAACGTAACATTGCCCCCTTTTTCCATCGCCCTCTGTTTTTTCCAGAATGATTGGACAGAGCAGAACCCTTATTTAAATATTTCTTCCCTGCAGATCTGCTCTTTTTAAATGACCCGAAGTTCTCTTTAAATATTAAATACGAGTTCGAAGGAATCACACAGGTACTTGAATACATAGAGATTACAACATAATTACAATATGAATATTTGCAGGAGAGACACCATCTGGAAATTGACGAGTTCCAACAGAGAATAGCTTAAGAATCACGAAATAGAAAGGTTTATATAATACAGAACGAATACAGAATAGGATATGAGTATACAAAAACAGGGCAAAAGGAGACAGCTGCCAAAAATCAGGACCGTGAGCGTCAGATTGCCGAAGATCATGGTCTCCTGGATGGACAGGCTTGTGGCCAGAGGACTCTATAATGCCCGCGCAGAGATCGTAAGAGAGTTCACCAGAGAACATCTCGATACAAGACAAGCACAATTGAAAGACAACAATTGAAAGACAAGTACAACGGAGAAAGGATGCGAGAGAGGAAACGACAGGAAAAGAAGTGACAGGACAGCAACCACAGAGTGTGCAGCGAGTGAACGATGTCGTCGTGACGGTGAGGATGCCTGTAAGCCTCATAGAGGCGGTGGAAGAGCAGGTATCTGAAGGACATTTTCTGGATTTCAGTGAGGCAGTGCGATCCATCATACGGTCCAGGTTCCTCGAATCATACCCTCTCAGAAAGATCAGTGAACAGGAAGAACGAAGAACCAGAGAGATTCCGGGCCAAAGCAAAGGAAAGAACGGAAAGAACGGGCAGGAGGTCAGCCGATGAGACCGCCTATCCGCAGAGAGCACACGCCAGATGCAGGAAACATCCTGTCAGCCCTGCTCTGTCTTATCCTGCTCGCCATATCTTCGTCGCCTGTCCAGGCATCACCGACACACACCTTCCTCGTCCCTGAGAACGGCTCATGGATAGACCACACTGACCTGAACCTGACCATCGCCCACGGATTTGGCGAGAATGCGACCTGCAACATCTATCTGAACGATTCCTTCATCGTGACCTATGCTGCCCGTAACAGCACCATTGTCTTCCCCCTGGTGCTGGGCACAGGGCAGCAGGAACTGGTATCGAGCTGTGTCTTCGACAACAGCACCAACCTCAGCCCTTCGGTGGCAGTCAGCATCGTCGGGGTCGATCTCATCGACCCCACTGTCCAGGTCTTTCCTGACCTCCAGAACAAGACCGTCAATGTAAGCGCCGAGATCATCCCACTCAACATCAGTGCCGACGAACCGATCAACCTCACGCTCATCCTGAACAACCAGAACCAGAGCCATGTCATCGGACAAGATGAAAACCTGACCGTCAACCTTTCCATCCGAAACGGCAGCAACGACCTTAGCCTCCTGGCGAAGGACAGGGCAGGAAACATCTGGTCAAAGGCGATTGAGTTCACCGCACTCATCGCCCTCACCGACAGCTGCCAGAACGGCCGTCTTGATCCCGGGGAGGAGAACATCGACTGCGGAGGCAGCTGCAACAGTTGTGTCCCCTACGATATCGTCTTCGACAAAGAGAGCTATGAACTGGGGGATCAGGTGGACATCACGGTCATCGGAAGGCCGGAAAGCACCCACAACATCACCCTGGCCGGACCGGATTTCCATTTCTCGAGCCAGGGGAGCGGCATCGCAGGATACTTCCTCAACCCAGAGCGTCCCGGGACCTATACCGTGCGGGCAACATATGACTACCTCGGAAACCAGGATATCCGGGAAGAATACTTCGAGGTGACCAACCAGAGCGAGAACCTCACCAACCTGCAGGCGGCGTTCAACGCGAATCCGGGAACCATAGCGCCAGGAGAAAGCATCACCTTTTATCCTGTCGTGGGTGGCGGCGTCCAGCCCTACCGTTATCAATGGGACTTCAACGAGGATTATGTGACCGACAGCACAGAAAAGAATCCCCAGCATCTCTTCCCCGCTGTCGGAAAGATACTCATCAGACTGACCGTCATCGACGCGAACGACCAGGAGAAGAGCGCTGAAAGATATGTCTCCATCAAGCAGCGCTTCCATGTCAACCTCACCATCAAAGAGAACGTCACCGGGAGGAACGTGAGCGCAGCCGACGTGGAACTGGACAGCTCCTTCAAGACCGCCGACGATAACGGAAGGGTATCCTATGACCTGTTCTCGGGCACCTATCTCCTCTCGGTGAGCAAGCAGGGCTATGAAGACCATTATGAAGAACTGACCGTCGATAAGGATTTGGAGAAAACGGTCCATCTCAGACAGACCTTCCTGGACATCACCGCACCCATCATCACCGTCAAGCAGCCGTATGAAGAGCAGGAATTCGAACACGGTCCTGTCATGGTGACCTATCAGACGGAGGATGCGACCCAGACCACATGCAAAGAACAGCAGGGCATCTACGCAAACCTTTTCACTGACCTGAACGGATTCCATGAGGTCGACAATGACACACCGGTAACCTTCAGCATACCGGCAACCGCTGCAGGAACGAACTATTTCAAGATCATCTGCCAGGACCTCTTCGGGAACAGCGATGAAGCAAGCGGATCGTTCATCATCCGGCAGGGAACCTCACAGCCAGAGGCAGGGACAACAGATGCGGGAGGATCAGAAGACACCGCCAACATCACCGACGTCGGTGAAGGCATCAGTTTCGATCTCGGTGCTGCCCTGGACCGTCTTGACGGCATCCGGAAGTCCTATGCAGGGAAAGATGAGCTGACCAACAGGGTCATCGACGCCCTGGGCCTTCGGGAAGATATCACCCAGAAAGAGAAAGAGCTGAAGCTCTCTCATCGGGACCTCTTCAACATCCAATACAAGAGGATCAATGATGAAGAGAAAGCCAAGGAACGGGACAAACTGCTGAAGAGCCTCCAAAGCGTAGAGAATAGCATCATCGAGGACGTTACGGTCAAGGACAGCAGAAGCTTCGTCAGATACAACAATGATCTTGATGTAGAAGACATGACCCGTGCCTTCGCCTCGAGCCTCGACCATCCGCCAGACGACAAAGAACTTGAGCAGTGGATAGCGGCCAACCAGAAGGCAAGCCAGGGCCTCACGGTCTCGACGTTCCTCTCTCTTGCAGAGCTGACCTCGCTCGACGGGACCAAGAGGCTCATCACCCTTGTGGAAAAGGATTTCACCTTCACCGGCAACCAGAGCGACCTCATGGTGCTAGAGGTCATCCCGAAGAACTTCTCTGCCTCGGCCGATGACCTCACGTTCCTGGACGACGTCGATATCATCAAGGACGATCCGCTCATCAAGGTGAAAGCAGGGTCAGCGCGTCTGGTCTACTATCGTGAAGGCTTCCTTGATCTGGACGTCGCAGAACAGGCCAGGACACTCCTGACCTACACCAAGGTCCCCACGCCTGCGAAGCGCGGCCTGTTCAGCGGATTCGCCACGTTCCTCAGCAGAGAGGGAGATGGAGGCGTCAGGATAGACACCAGGACAAGCATCCTGGCCTCACTGATCCTTTCCCTCGTCGTCTATCTCATATTCAACACCGGTATCCTCAATCTCTCCAGAGGCAGGGATCCGGAACATCGTCCGGGCCGCAGAAAAGCGCAGCAGGTGCGTCACGCAATCGCCAAGGTCATCATGTCCAAAGAGGGGAAGCGGATACGCCATGACCTAAGGATCGTCTCTGAATATGTCGAGGAAGGCCGGCATGACCGGGCCAAGGACCTCCTTGACCGCTGCGAACAGGAAAGAGAAGGGCTGGAGAAGAAAGAGCAGGCGATCATAGGTCAAGAGATCCGCAGGGCAAGACAGGATTATGCGCTCTCCTTCCTTCGAAGAGGGATCGGACAGGCACAGGACCACCTTTCCCAGGACCTGGCGGATGCTGCAGGAAAGGCATATGCACGGTTGCGCGAAGCATACGCCCTGCTGCCCAAGGAATCACAGCGGTTTTTCGGAAAGGATCTGATGAAGCTCGCAGAAGACATCGACCGTTGCTATATCAGCAAGATGGTGAAGGATGCCCATCGCTGTCTCGACCGAGAGGATCATGGTGGAGCCTACCGTATCTACGGCAACATACAGGTCCTTTTCAAGAAGGGGTCGGAGCGGGTCAGAGCACAGACCCACCGCATCGCCATGGACCTGGTCGCAAGACTGCAGAACAGCAAAAGATGAGACAGGGAGCAGAGCATCCGCTGCCAGGATACAACAGGAACAGAACAGACAAGAACAGAACAGACAAGAACAGAACAAACAGGAAAGCGACATGAAGAAGAACACGCTCAGGCTAGGGGAATGGAGCATCCTGCTTGGTGTCCTGCTGGTGCTCTCGCTGCACCTTGCCTATGGGACGGTCAGCGTAAGCCCTGACCCGCTGCAGATCGACGTGAAGGAAGACCAGATCGCGGACACCATACTTCGGGTAACGAACGAAGGACCAGGAGGTGAGCAGTTCACCGTCTCTGTAGAGGGTGATGCAGCAACGCTGCTCGATCTCACGGAGACAGGGTTCTTCATAGGGAAAGGCGAAAGCTACGGACTCCCGATACGGATACTGGGCAACAATGCCACCGGAACCTACGAGGGGACGCTTGTGCTCAAGGGCAGTGAAGAGAAGAGTGTGGATGTCGTGGTGAGGATCAGGAAAAGAGGATTCCGTCCTGTGAACGCCCTGCTCCTCGAGATCGTGGAACCGACGAACAGAATCTTCAGAGGAAGGAGCATGCAATACGGCATCAGCTTCAACAAGCTCCTCAACGATGTTCCGCTCAATGTCACCTACCGGAGCGTCCTTGAACTTCGGAAGGCAGGGAATCGCACAAACATCACCTTGCAGAAGGGAACCGTGGAGGTCGACCACTCGTTCACCCGTCTCTTCGAGGCCAAGCTTCCGGGGGACATACCCCTCGGCACCACGACGCTCAAGGTCTATGCGAGCTATCTGGACTATGAGACATCGGTCTCCAGCACCATCCTCATAGAAGAGACCTTCCTGAACCGACGGATATTCAATGTGCCGCTCTGGAGATATATCGCGGGCATGCTCGGACTCGCGGCAACAGCCTGGGGAATCATCCTCTACCGACGCCACAAAGAAGCAAAAAAAAGATTCCACGCAAAAACAGACCTCAAAAGCCTACCCCACCCCGGACCACGAA
>JAADFO010000059.1 GCA_013152815.1 Nanobdellati archaeon | reverse complement strand
ATGCCCTTTTTCACACTGCCATTTTAATTTAGTTCTGGCATTGATATAATTTCTAGAAATACATTTTCCGTTTCTTTCCTTTGCTAATTGTTTCATGGATTCAATATCCCCTTTTGCATTACCAGAACAACGAGGGCACCATTGACCCTGCTTTAAATCACTGGGGATAGCCATCCAAATATGCCCGTTTATGCATTGCCACTTCAATTTAGTCTTAGAATTAATATATTTTCTTGATAAACATCTACCTGATCTATTTTTAGCAAGTTTATGCATTTCTTCAATAGAAGATTTTACAGTGTTTGCACAATAAGGACACCAGGTACCTCTTTTGACATTGTTTGGCGTAGCTTTCCATGTATGTCCTTTTTTACATTTCCATTCTAGATTTGTTTTGCCATCAATATATTCCTTAGATAAACACTTACCTCCCCTAAATTTTGCAAGACTCTGCATCTCTTTTATTGTCAGTTTCATCATATTTATTAAACAAATATGTCTTCTCGTTTTTAAGACTTATTGAAACTGTCTGGTTTTTTATTAAATCTTCATAATACCCTGGGCCTTTAGGCCGATGGATGCGTAAGCATCCAATACTTTTTTCTCTTTTTTCTTCTTTGAGAGTATAAAATGCGTGGCGAACGAATTTTTGCGCCACGCACTAACATTCCACATGTTAGCGTGAGCTATCGTTCGCTTGGAGGGTCGAACGATGGAAACGACGAATCATTCACATTCTGTGGGTCAAAACAGCTTTCATTTAGTGTGGAAGCCAAAGTATGCGCGGGATTGCTTCAAGTTTCCTTGGGCCAAGGCTGATTGCGAAGCAATCCTTAACGAAGCCGTGCTTCGTTATGATTCTTTTTCATCAGCTAAAGCAAGAGGTAGCGCGAGCTATATTGGACGAAATCTATTTAAATTATGCTCTCTTTTGCTGGTCTATGTGTCAAGTGACTCATTTTGAACTATTGCCCTTGGCGGCTTTTTTCCTTCTGCTCCTTGTCTATCTTGATGTCTTCTCTTTTCTGAATCGTTCACGAAAAGAGCTTGTTAAGGTTAATCTTTGGTATAATTTGTTTCTTGCTATCTCCTTCATGGTGTTTTGTGTTTTTTTAGTATCGTATCTTATCTTCCATTATGTTCTTTCTAGGTATCTTCCCGTTGTTTTCTTGCTCTTTGTTGTACCTGTAACCTATCTGTTCAGACCAAAGCGGTTTGATCAAGCAGACAAACGACGTCTGTGGTATGCGATGCCCATCCTGTCAATCATATTCGGGTCTTTACTCCTTACACAATGGGGGCTTACAAGTGATTTCTTCCCTTTCTATTATCCTGTATTCGTCGTTTTTACTCTGATGCTTTCTCTGGCAGCATGGCATGTTGTCTCATCTATACGAACAAGAAGAATCTCTTTAGCAGTGATTATATCTCTTCTGATAATCATCATTATTCTGGCAACATTCATTAAAGAAATTGTTGATCCTGATGTTTGTCGGGGGATTAGTAACTGCGCTTTCTCTACGGGGATAGTTTGCTCTGATCATGTCCTTCAAATCTCTGGAGATGGACGCATCCAATCAGGATTGAATCTTAAACTATCAAATGGCTTAGGGGAAGATATTCATATAAATTCTTTGATGTTTAAGGATGATGCGAAACATGTAGACTGCAGTAATAACAGGCTAGCTGAGACCCTGCTTGCAGGAGAAGAGCAACTAGTCCATGCCGTTTGTGAGAATCTGGAGGCCGGCATGGAAGGCTCCAGGATAAAGGGGGTACTCTACTTGAACTATACTCTCATACGAACAGGGAGTTTTGAGTATATGAAAGGAACGCTTATTACTGACATTGAACCATGAATGCGGGTTCTCTTTCTTAGCGAAGTGTACTCTGGGAGGTATTTTTCAAGAGATAGCGTGAGCTATAGTTTCTTCCAGATAAATGCTTTTAAACTGGTCGAGATTCAACAAGCTTATGGGAAAGATTATCGTACTGATGGATCCTGAACAGCGGAAGGCCTATCTCCAGGAGCAGCTGAACATTGATGGCATCAATCCGGTGAAAGAGAATCCTCAGGGTGCCTATGCACCCATAGCGCTTACCAGCGCTCCAAAAAAGATCAGGAAATACCTACAGTCTCGCCAGGACATCCTGATCAACGATGTTTTGTTGCCTCTTGGTATCATTGCTCATGATCCGGCGAAGGACAAGCTTTCTCCCTATGAGAACCCGCACATCCCTCATACCGATGTCCATCGAGGAGATACGCTGAAAATCCTGCAGAACCGTTATTTCGTTGGTCACAACATTCTTCCATCAACGGGCGTTGGTGATGAGCTAGAAAAAGCCGCGAGGTACAACAGGATGGCTGTCATCCTGATGGACAAGAACATCCGTATATCGACCATGCTCCCTCACCGTATCATCTATCTGCAATACGATGACTTCTCAGAACAGAAAAAGGAGATAGCCGATGTGATCATGGTCTTGCAGCAGTTTGATCCAGGCATGGGCCTTGAAGATGATGTTCCCGTACTCCTCGGATTTGAGAAGCAGAACGGTTCAGGAATCATCAACCTCGAGAAGACCATCTATCAGGAATTCCCTCATCTGCGTTATGATGTCGACGGGAACAAGGACATCGTCCAGTTCTCGGTGAAGAATCCGCAGATCTTTTCGGAATACAAAAAAGAAAAGAACGCTGGTCAGCTTGATCTTTTTTCCTGACAAGCTAGGGAACTCACCTCTTCTTGTTCGTGTCGATGCCGAGCAGCTTGTAGGGTCCGCAGTAGCCCAGGATTGCGGTCAAGAGCAGCACCCCGCCGATGACGATGATCCACCATATCCAGTAATAGAATCCATAGGCCAGCAGCAATGCCGAGATGACGTATCTGATGTTCCTGTCGATGTTTCCGACGTTCTTTTCCATGTTCTCACCTCTCTATGAGATCGAACAGGTCCTCTATCTTCACCCTGAAGGTCCTGGCCAGCTCCCACGCAAGATAGAGCGAAGGGTTATATTTACCTTTTTCCAAAAAAAGGATGGTTTCCCGTCTCACCCCCACTCTTTCTGCAAGTTCCTGCTGGGTCCACTGGTAATAGGTCCTGTACAGGCGGACCTTGTTGACCATCCTCATCCTGTTCTTCATGTTCATAAGACGATTCTGCTCTATCTATATTATTTCTGTTATGTATTTCTAATATATTGTTAGGTATATTTAATGCTTTCTCTTTCCCACACGAACACACTCCACTGGACAAAGCCACATAACCTATAAAAATGCCCTGTTCTGTCTCCTTTTCATGTCCTTCACATCCTCCCTGAAATCCTATTCCCATTCCCGGCTGGGAACGTTCGAGAACTGCAGGCTCTCCTACAAGTACAAGTACATCGACCACATCGAGACCGAGATCGAGAACACGGTCGAGGCCTTCATGGGCAGCCGTGTCCACGATACTTTGGAGCTGCTCTACAAACGGCTCATGTTCGAGAAGCTTCTCACCTTGCAGGAGCTCTTCGACTTCTACAACAAGGCATGGGACAAGGAATGGAGCGACGGTATCCTCATCGTGAGAGATGAACTGTCAGCAGAGGACTACCGGAAGACCGGCCTGCGTATGATCCGGGACTACTACAACCATTATCAGCCCTTCGACCAGGCACGGACCATCGCCCTGGAGAACCAGGATTTCTATCCGCTCGACGACAACTACAAGATGCATATCCGCATCGACCGTCTTGCCGATGCCGGCGACGGCGTCTATGAGATCCATGACTACAAGACCTCCAATACCCTGCCGACGCAGGAGAAGGCAGATGCAGACCGGCAGCTCGCCCTCTATTCGCTCTGGGTGAGAGATCAGTACAAGGACGCGAAGAAGGTCCGTCTCATCTGGCATTATCTCCAGTTCGACAAGGAGATCGTCTCTGAGCGGTCCGATGAGCAGCTTGCAGAGCTGAAAAAAGACATCCTCGCCCTGATCAAAGATGTCGAGCAGGAGACCGAATTCAAGCCGAAGACCTCTGCGCTCTGCAGCTGGTGTGCTTTCAAGCCTATCTGTCCTGCGTGGAAACATGAATTGTCGGTGGAAGATAAACCTGTAGAGGACTTCCTCAAGGATGATGGTGTGAGGCTTGCGAATGAATATGACCAGCTCTCGGAAAAGATAGCTGCCCTGGAGCAGCAGAAGGCAAAAGTAAGGGACGACCTTTTCCTTTTCGGAAAGCAGCATAAGGTAGACACGGTCATCGGTTCTGATGTCAAGCTCAAATTATGGTCCATGAAGGTCCATAAGTTCCCGGGTAAGAGAGACCCTGATTTCGAAGAATTGAAGATGACCGTCAAGGCCCTTGGAAAGTACAATGAGGTATCGGACCTGGACACCTTCGCCCTCTCTCGGAAGATGGGATCCCCTGAATGGTCAGAAGATATCAAGAAGACGATAAGGAGATTCTCCCACGAGGATGAGGTGCAGAGGATCTATCCGAGGAAACGCTGAGTTCTTCCACTTCCTTCGTCGGCTTTACGGGAGTGTTGCCAAAAACTATATAAAGAATTAATTATACGTATAATTATATTGGTGGTGCCTGTGATAATAACCGAAACCAGATTGAAAGGGTGGGGCAATTCCATAGGTATAGTCTTGCCCAAGAAGGAATTGAAGAAAGAAGGGTTGGATATTGATGATGTGGTGGAAGTAAAAATCCGACCGAAGGTGAATCCTTTGAGGGAGGCATGGGGCATGTTAAACGGTGTCAAGCCGAGATCAGGAAGATCAACCCGGGCCGTATTGAAGGAATTAGATAAAGAATTCAGTAAGTATGATTAAGATGGAATACTTCTATGATACCTATATTCTCATTGAGATGACGAAGAGAAAGAAAGAACTTCAGGAATATGTTGATAAAACCGCCTATACGCTCGATTATAATCTTGCAGAACTTTTCTATTATTTTCTCAGAGAATATAATGAACGAACTTCATGGCATGTTTTTCGTGTCTTTGAGAAGATGGCGATGCGCATCCCTCTGTCACTCATCGGAAAGGCGATGGCTTTTCGATGGAAATATCGAAAGAAACGGTTTTCTTATGTGGATGCTTTAGGTTACCTCTACGCTCTTGAAAATGATCTGATATTTGTCACCGGTGACCGTGCCTTCAACGGGATGAAACAGGTCGAGATCGTGCGATGACTTGAAGGATCTATCCGAGAAACCGTTAGTTTCTCCAGGTCACTTCCACATCATCTGTCCGTTGGTAAGGCAGGGTGACTGATTCTTCTATACTTGTCCTGTTCCCTGCTTTGTATTGCAGAAGCCCGAGCCAGGCGATCATGGCGCCGTTGTCGGTCAGGTACTGGTTCTCTGGCACATACATCCTGGCTCCCCGTTCCCTGCACATCTGTCCTGCCATCTCCTGCAGCCGGGTATTGCAGGCGACGCCTCCCCCCAGCACCAGCTCGTTCTTGCCGCAATGGGCCATGGCCCTTTCCGATACCTCGAGGAGCATGGCGAAGATCGTCTCCTGAAGAGAATAGCAAAGGTCCTCTTTTGTATGCTTGCCTTCCCTGATCATGTTCTTGAGGAAGGTGTTGATGCCGCCGAAGGAGACATCCATGCCCTTGACCGCATAGGGTATCTTGATGTAGGTCTTCCCTTTCGACGCCAGCTCGGCTATCTTCGGTCCTCCTGGGAATCCCAGGCCGAGCGTCCTCGCGAAGCTGTCAAGAAGGTTCCCGACGCCGATGTCGAGGGTCTCTCCAAAGATGCGGTACTTCTTCCCTTCATAGGCGATGATCTGGGTATTGGCTCCGGAGACATACAACAATACAGGATCCTTCGCTCTGGTCATGACCCTTCCTATCTCCAGATGGGCTATGCAATGGTTGACACCCACAAGGGGAAGTCCAAGACGGGATGCCAGGGAGCGCGTCATCATGGCTCCTATCCTGAGGGAATGGCCGATGCCGGGTCCCTGGGAGAAGGCGATGGCGTCGATGTCCTTCCATCGCAGCCTGGCTGTTTCCATCGCTCTTCTGATGACATCGCCGCAGACCTCCACATGGTGCTGCGCTGCCCGGGCAGGGATCATGCCTCCCTTCTTCGTGACATAGCTGTCTTTGACGTTGGCGAGGGCATTGCCCTGTCCATCCATGATGCCCGCCCCGAAGGTATGGGCCGTGCTTTCGATGCCGAGGACGATCATGATGCCTGAAGAACAGCAGGACATATAAAAACCTACCTTCAGCTTTTGCACTGACCCGACAGAAAAGTATATAATCCTGCTCCTGCTCAGTTTTTCGCATGGAACTCCTCATCAAATCGGCGAAGGTGCTGCTTGATGGAAAGCTTGTGGAGAGAGATATCTATGTCGAAGACGGAAAGATCGTCGAGATGGGGACGTCCTTGAACGGAAAAGGGGTCAATGCGAAGGGGCTCATCGCCTTGCCAGGCATCATCGATGCCCATGTGCACTTCCGTGAGCCAGGCCAGACAGACAAGGAAGATTACTTGACAGGCAGTCAGGCAGCAGCTGCCGGAGGGGTGACCTCTGTTCTCACCATGCCCAATGTCAGGCCGCCGACCACCACCCTCATGGAGCTGGAGAATGTCCGGGAGCTTGCGAAGAGATCCCTGGTCAACTACGGTTTCCATTTCGGCTCGACTGAGACGAACCTCGAAGAGATACGTCAGGTCAGGAATATCGCCTCGGTGAAGCTCTATCTTGGGCAGTCGACCGGTCGGATGATGGTCAGCGACGCCACCGTCGAGAAAATCCTGTCTGAGACACGACGGGTCGTCATCCATGCCGAGGACCAGGCCATCATCGAGAAGAACAAAGAAGACCATGCCGGGGAGACAGCTCCTTCGGTCCATTCGTCTATCCGGACAAAGGAGGCGGCCCTCAGCGCATTGGAACGGTTCTTCACGCTTAAGGGGAACGCCAGTGTTCATGTCGCCCATGCTTCCACCCTCGACGAGGTCAGGAGAGCGAAAGCGCATCATGCCACGGTCGAGGTGACGCCTCATCATCTCTTCCTCAATACTTCCCATTATCAGACGTTGGGGACCCGGCTAAAGGTCAATCCCGCGGTGAGAAGCAAGGAAGAGCAGGCGCTTCTCTGGAGAGATCTGGACAAAGTCGATATCATCGCGACAGATCATGCTCCCCATCTCCTGGAAGAGAAGGATCTTCCCTATGAAGATGCCCCCGCAGGCCTCCCTGGTGTGCAGACCCTGCTTCCCCTGCTGCTGGATGCGGTGAATAAGAGAAGGCTCTCGCTCCAGCGTCTTGTACAGCTCACGTCTGAACGTCCTGCATCGATATTCCGGATGCAGCGCAAAGGACATCTCCTGCCGGGCCATGATGCTGACATCACCCTTGTGGATCTCAGGAGAGAGCATACCCTGAGGGATGATGAGCAGCTTTCCCGATGCGGCTGGACTCCCTACGATGGCTGGAAAGTGACGGGGATGCCGGTGATGACCATCGTAGGCGGCCAGGTGGCCTTCGAGGATGATAAGGTCTTTCCGATGAGAGGGAAAGAGATCACCTTCGGATGACATCTGCAGTAGAGGTGAACCATGAAGAACACGAAGAGGAAAGGCGAGCATCGGAAGAAGCAGAAGGCCGTCAGGAAGGCCGCCGGGAAGAAAGGCAGGCCATCCTCCTCTTTATCATCTTCGTCCTCCTCTTCGGATCGTCACCATCGCAGCCATGGAAGCCATCATAGCCATGCGCTCGTTGTCTCCTCCTTGCTGATCCTGCTTGTGGTCGTCGGTTTTCTGGTGTATTTCATTGCCTTCGACGAGCAGATGGAACAGGTTGAGGAAGGCCTTGAACCCGCTGAGACTGCACCCATCGCGAGATCTGCGAAGCTCGATCTCTATGTCACGAGCAGGTGTCCCTATGGGACGCTCGCCGAGAATGCTTTGAAGCCGGTCATCGAGCAGTTCGGAGATAGCGTCTCGCTGAAGATCCACTACATCGTCAACCGGCAAGGCTCGGGATTTGTCTCCCTCCATGGTCCGGAAGAGGTCCAGGGAGATATTGTGCAGCTCTGCGCGCAGGAGCATGCTCCTGCATCCTTTCTCGATCTGGTCGTCTGCATGAACAAGGACGTCTCTTCCATCCCGTCTAATTGGGGATCGTGTGCTTCTGCTGTCGGCATGGACCCTTCTCAGATTGCTGCGATCAAGACCTGTTATGCGGGTGAAGAAGGACAGCAGCTCCTTGAGGCATCTGTTGAGGATTCGGCCCGCCGAAACGTACACGGAAGTCCGACACTTTTCATCAATAACATCACCTACAGCGGCAGGAGAGATGCTGCCTCTTACCTCCGGGGCATCTGTGCACGTCTGGGGGATCATCCTGCATGTGCGAACACCCCTGCCTGCAATTCTGACCGGGACTGCACCGCAGAGCCAGACAGGGTCGGTATCTGCGAGGACGCGTCGAGCGATGTTGCCCGCTGTGTCTATGCCGATCCGGTGGATTTCGAGGTCATCGTGATCAACGACAAGGACTGCCGTTCCTGTGACACCTCCCGCGTCATCCTGACCGACGAGAAGCTCTTCAGGGGAGTGCATCATCGTACCATCGACATCTCCACCCCCGAGGCCCAGGCCTATGTGAAAAAGCTTCATCTCACCCTTCTGCCGGTCTTCCTCTTCTCCCAGGACGTGACCAAGACCTACACCTGGATAAAAAATCCGCCCATCCGCGGGGCGTTCCAGCCCGCAGACCTCACCCATTTCAGGATGAAGGATGTCATGACCCGGGCACGGTATCCCATCAGCGAGCAGGCCAGGGCGTCCTATCTGCAGAAGATCGGCATCAGGACAGGGGACAACAGGCCGAGGGTCGACTTCTTCTCCATGGGGACCTGCCCCTATGTCGCCGAGGCTGAAGAGGCCCTGCTTCCGGTGGTCGATCTGCTGGGAGATTCCATCGATGTCGTCCCCCACTACCTCTTCTTTGACGGCCTCACTCCTTCCGGAAAGACCGCCTGCCTTGATGCCGACCGTCATTTCTGTTCTCCTCTGGGTCTCGTCGAACTGCAGCAGGATGTGCGCAGTCTCTGTGTCTTCAATCATGCAGGCATCGATGCCTGGTTCAATTTCTCCGCGTCCCTCTCCTCCTGCCGGGATGATGCGGATTCCTGCTGGAAGGATGCTGCGGCCCGGGCCGGTGTCGATCCAGGTATCATCAGAAGCTGCTATGATCAGGAGAGGCAGGCTCTCCTCGACGATGAACGGCCCTTGCTCGATGCTATGCATGTGCTGGCAGCGCCTTCGCTTTTTGTCGACGGCGAAGAATATGTGGGACCATCCAGCCCTGAATCCTTCAAGCGTTTCATCTGCTCGTTCTTCGAGACGCCGCCTCCTTCCTGCGATGAGCAGCTCTCGAGCGGAGTGAGCCTCTCCCGGCAGGACAGTCCCATCAGCCCCACCTGCGGATTCTGAAAAGATGGACGATCATCCAACACAAGAATAAGAATGAGCATCAGACGCAGACGGCAGTATTCATCTGCTGCCGTTGGCCGCCTTGATCTTCTTCAGCACTGATTCCTTGCCTTTCCAGTCGAGGGTCTCTTCCAGCACCTGGGCGATGGTCTCGACAGGGACGATCTTTATCTTCCCGACCATCTCCTTCGGAAGGATGATGTCCCTGAGGTTTGCCTGGGGGACGATGACCTTCTCGATACCGGTGTCGATCGCTGCACTGACCTTGGAGGATACCCCTCCGACAGGAAGGACCTCTCCTCTGACCGAGAGCGAGCCGGTCATGGCGTAGTTCTGGCGGACCGGGACCTGTTTTAAGGCAGAGATGATGGCCGTCGCGACGGCGACAGAGGCGGAATCCCCCTCGACGCCCTCATAGGTCTGGAGGAACTGGATATAGATGTCATACTGTCCCTTGATGTCTTCTCCGAAATATTTCTTGATGATGGCGGTCACGTTCTGGATGGCTTCCTTGGCGATCTCGCCGAGCTTTCCGGTGGCGACGACCTTGTTCTCTTTCCCTCCGGGGGTGACTGCCGACTCTATGGGCAGGATGATGCCGGAGAAGGCCGATCCTCCGCCCATGACGGCCAGGCCGTTGACCCTTCCTATCTGGGTTCCGGTCACCTTGATGACCTCATATTCTCTTTTCCGTTCGATGATCTTGTCAGCGATCTGATGCTCCAGGGTGCGGGATATCTTCCTTGCCTTCATGATGTGGTTGGGCAGGACAAGCTTTGCCCTTTCCTCCGATGCGATGTCGCCCGATGCCCTGACAAGGCCGCCGAGTTCCCTGAGCCGCAGGGTAAGATGCCCTTTCCGGTTGGCCATCATCTTGGCCTCCTGGATGATAAGGATGATCGCCTCTCTTGAGAAGTGAGGGATCTTTCCGTCTTTCTTGATCTCCTGTGCGATAAACGTGGCAATCTTCATGCGGTTTTCCTTGGTGTCCTTGATGGTCTCGTTCATGAAGGCCTCATAGCCATATCCTCTGATCCTGCTCCGAAGGGCCGGATGCAGGTTCTTGACGGTCTCCAGATTTCCTGCTGCGATCATGATGAACTTGCAGGGCACGGGCTCTGTCCGCACCATGGCTCCTGCACTACGCTCAGACTGTCCGGTGATGGCATACTTTCCTTCCTGGAGAGCACTGAGCAGTTCCTGCTGCGTGGCAGGCTGCAGGGTGGCTATCTCGTCGATGAAAAGCACGCCCATATTACACTTGTGGATCATTCCCGCAACGACCCGTTCATGGGCCGGGGTCCCCAATCCTCCTGACTGGAACGGATCGTGGAGGACGTCTCCCAGCAATGCTCCTGCATGGGCACCGGTGGCATCGTAGAACGGGGCCTGTTTCCTCTTGTAGTTGTCCACGATGATCTTCGGGGCCTGTGTCTTGTTGGGAGCCATCTTCTTCCCCAGGTTGAGGAAGATGACGAAGGAGGCGAGGAAGAGCATGCCTCCCATGAAGAATGCGGCGAACATGATGGATGCTGAGGTGGGCGATCCTCCCTTTTCTGCGAGGTAGGAGCTGCGGATCCACCAGGGAGCGATCATGGAGATGATGGCGAGCACGAAGAGCAGGACGTTCTGGTTCTTCAGCATGCCCATGGATTCGATCTTCGATTTGGCGATGATCTCCCTTCCTTTGCCGGCAGGGACCGTCCGTATCAAGGGGGTGTTCTCATCGTTGGGGTTGGGGAACGAGAGGATGTCCACCAGTTTCTCCTTGCCCATGATCTCTGCGAGCGCGAGGCCGAGCATGGACTTTCCTGTTCCCGGCTCTCCGATGAGCAGGACGTGTCTCCCTTTCCTAGCGGCCTTGGTGATGACATTCACTGCGTTGTCCTGGCCTATGACCTGGTCTACGATGCGTTTCGGAACCGCTATCTCGCTGGTGTCCTTGAAGGTGAACTCCTTGAATTCCTCAATCATGTCGTCGTGAAAATGACGCCAGCTTATTAAAGCTTATGGAAATCATCCGCTCACCACCAGAACCTCTTCTCTGCTGCCGAAATCTCATTCCAGACGGATGGCCAAGCCTTAATAGTCCCAGACCATACACGATGGCTCATGGAAGATAAAGACCTTGTCAGGATGGGTGTTCTTGGGTCACTGGCAGGCGTATTGGCCATCTATCTCCTTTCGCGTCTGATGTGAACAGCATTCTCTCTATCTTTCTTATCAGGATAGAGAAAGAGGAGCGATAATCACGTAAGAAGAGTATGGCCTCTGTCCCTGCGGCCCATTGTTCCTTACGCCGTCATCATCCTTTGGTGGAACCGCCCGAGGCGAGGAGCATGATGGTGAAGGTCCCTATGAGCATGACCATGATGGCTCCTAATATCTTGGGGTGGAAGAGGGTGGCAAAGAAGGCGCCTGTTCCGGTCGCTCCCACGTCTGCAGTGGGTGTGAATCCGTCCTGATTCATGTCCGCCACTGCCGTGGTGCCTGTGGTGCTGTTGCTTGAGGTGAAATAGACGCTGCCCAATGATGCGATGAGGATGATGAAGCCAACCACCAGGAACCAGGTGGAGATGCTCTTGTCTTTCTTGAACGATTCGAACAGGTAGCTCTCCTTCACGCCCATGAACGAATAGAACTGGAGCAGCAGGAGCAGGAAGATGAACATCAGGATGAACCAGGGCACCATGGTGACGATGACCCTGTTGACGCCCGGTGCGAAGGCGAGGAAGAGGGCGGAGACCAGCGCTACCAGCGCATGGAGTCCGTTGTTGTCGCCGAAGGCCTTGGCTTTCATGAGGATGCCGTAGACGATGGCGAACACAAGGATCATGGAAAAAATAATAGAAAGAGAGTCCAGGAGACCGACATCCAGAGGGTTCGCCATGGACTGCCCTCCTCCCTAGTGGCTCTTGTCGAACATCTTGCCCATCCGTTCGTTGAATCCAGGGCCTTCGTCCTTGTCCTTATCTCCGCCGCCGGCTATGAACCCGACGAGAAGGCCGAACACGAGCAGGATGATGATGACCGAGAGGACATCCTGGCCGAAGATGTTGTACAGCCAGTCAAGGGTCCACCAGTTGGCAGCATCACCGAAGATGACGAGGATGATGAGCACGCTCAGGACCGTTATCCAGCCGGCGAGAGATTTGCCGAAAAGATGGACCTCTCCGCCGAACAGGCCGATGAGCACAAGGAGCATGACGATGGCGATGACCACCACCGATACGGTCGGGATGCTCCTGTTGATGATCTCGATGGGGTCCCAATTGGGGTTTGCATACCAGCCCACCACATGGGGGACCACGGTCATGAGGGCGATGATGACCGATATGCCCAGGTTCATGTTCTTCTGGTCCTCTCCCAGGATCTTCGACTTCTGGAAGATGGCAAAGAACACCGTGAAGATCAGGAGAAAGGGAAGCAAGACGTCCCTGATCCCCCACCTGTCTAATAGAATGATGAATTCTTCGAGCTGAAGCAGACCATTAGCCATTTTCTATCGACCTCCTTTTAGGATACGCTTTTTATTATTGTTATCATATATAAATGTTACTGAAGTTACTTACTGAAGCGTGGACAGCAGACTCTCTTTTCCCTCCTCTCTTTCCTGAGGTTCCTCAGGGGTCATAGATGTCCTTCAGTCTTCTTCGCTCGGTTTCTTGGTCGGTTTATGGGAATTCTTGGTGATGAGCCACATGAAAAGGGCCACAAAGCCGATGAGCACCAGCGATTCGAACCAGGCGGTGGCTATGTTACGCTCTACGAAGGCGATGACAACCTCCAGCCAGTCCAGTGCGTCGAGGAAGATGAGGATGATGGCGATGAGGACCGCTGCCATGAATGCGGTCCGCCAGCCTCCTTTGAGGAACACGTCCTCTGATTCCTTGAAGAAGGATCCGATGAGCATGAGGAACATCACGATGAGTATGAGAAGCAGGACGATGTTTGCGATGGCCTGGTTGATCACGGCGACGAGCCGTGTGGAAGCAACAACAAGGAAGGCCATGACAAAGGCCACCATGGAATTGAGGTTCTTCTTGGTGTATGCCTTGCCTTCGAACTCTTCGGTGCCGAAGATCTTCGATTTCTCCAGGATGGCAAAGACGATGGTGAAGACGAGCAAGAATGGCAGTACAACATCATAGATGCCGAGATCGTCCATAAAATGGATGACTCCTCTGAATGAGCTCTCAACTACCATCAGACAAAAAATCCTTTTTATTGTTTATAAAAGTTTCGATTTTCTGGCTCTGTCGGCCCGAGGAAAAGTTTAAATAGGCTATAACCCTTTGCCACAGCAATGGCCATCATCGAGAATAATATCTTCAAGAAGCTCAGGAACGATCTGGAGGCGCATGACGAGCGGAGAGAACGGGTCATCAGACTGTCGAGGGATGTCATCAAGCTTTCCAAGCAGGTCATCTATTCTCTGCATCGTCATGACCTGAGACCGGCCGCTTCCTATGCGACCGACATGAAGAACGTGTTGGCGAAGATGCAGGGTCTTGTGGACAAGAAGCTTTATTGCCAGGGAGCTTTCAAGGTCGCGGTCATGGAATATGTCGAGGCCATGTGCTATCTCCATTATGTCAAGACCGGCAAGCTCCTCGATCCAGCATCCCTCGGTGTGGATACTGAGTTCTACCTGATGGGCATCTCTGACCTGACGGGCGAGCTCATCCGTTTCGCCGTCAATGCGGGTTCGCGTGGAGATTTCAAGGAGATCGTGAAGACCCGGGATTTTGTCCAGGAGATCTATCTGAACCTCATGACCTTTACCTTCTATGGCGGGGAATTGAGGAAGAAGTTCGATGCCATCAAGTGGGACCTCAAACGCCTTGACGAGATGGTCTTCGAGCTTGAGATGAGAGACAAGCTACGGTCGGTGAAGTCCCGCTCTACAAAGACCGGGCCGAAGAAGACCGGATCAAAGGCGAAGAGCAGGACGAAGAGCAGGACGAAAAGGACATAGTCTGCATATGCTGTATTGGGGCGTATCGGGCGACGGTGCTGCCTGTTGTCTCCTGACTGAATGATAATCCCGAAAATAATCCAGAAAAAAGAGGTCTGTTCATGGTCAGCGAGTCGTTGTGGAAGCAGGTGAAGACAGCAGACGTGTTCACCCTCCTGAACGGCATCTTCGGGTTCTCTGCGATCCTAGCTTCTTTTCAGGGCAACTTCCCTCTGGGGACTGCTTTCATACTCTTCGCGGTCATCTTCGATTATCTTGACGGAAAGATCGCCCGCCTGTCGAAGAAGGCATCTTCTCTCGGAAAAGAACTGGACAGTCTTGCTGACATCATCTCTTTCGGGGTTGCTCCTGCTTTTCTTGTCTATGCCCTGTATCCATCATGGCCTGTCCTGGTGGGTGGGATGCTGCTGCTGGTGGCGGGCATGCTTCGGCTTGCGCGATATAATGTCAGAGAAGATGCTCCGGCAGAGCAGGGCGAGGTCAACAGCCATTTCATCGGCATGCCCATCACCATGAACGGGTTCATCTTCCCTCTTGCGGTCTATCTCGGCCTGTCTCCTGCTTTCTTTCCTTATCTTCTCCTGCTCTCTGCCTTGCTCATGGTCTCCTCTGTCCGTTTCAGAAGGTTTATCCATTGAGCCGTGGCTCTGTCCTTGTCCCTGTCCTGTCTATCCTGTGCAAAAAGAGATGATGAAACCATGTCTGTATTCCTGCTCATCGTCCAGGTCATCTACCTGATGCTTCCAGGCATCATGGCGAACTCTGCTCCGGTGCTCTTTCGGCATTGGAAGTTCGCCGACGTTCCCATCGACCATGGCCGTCGCCTTGGCGGGAAGCCGCTCTTTGGCCCTCACAAGACCTATAGAGGTTTTCTTGTGGGCATCATTTCCGCGATCATCGTCGCCTATCTCCAACAGATGCTCTTCGCTTCAGCGTTCTTCGCAAAGCTTTCTCTCCTGCCATACGACGATATCAACATCTTTCTGGCGGGCTTTCTCATGGGCTTCGGCGTCCTGTCCGGCGATCTGGTGGAGAGCTTTTTCAAGCGCAGGGCCGGCAAGCCTTCCGGAGCATCCTGGTTTCCCTGGGACCAGCTGGACTCTGCCCTCGGCGGCATCGCCTTCCTCTCTCTCATCTGGCTTCCTTCCTGGGGCATCCTCTTGACGGTCATCATCCTCGCACTCTTCCTCCATGTCGGCATCCGCCACATCGCTTACCATCTTGGGATCAACAAGTCAAAGTGGTGATCCTGGCAGACCGCAGGAACAGAAGACCACGGAAGAAAAGAGCAGAAGAACAAGTGAGAGAACAAGTGAGAGAACAAGTGAGAGAACAAGTGAGAGAACAAGTGAGAGAACAAGTGAGAGAACAAGTGAGAGAACAA
>JAADFO010000058.1 GCA_013152815.1 Nanobdellati archaeon | reverse complement strand
GTAGTGCGCAGCATTGGTATCTTCGTCCCGGAGATTCTGGAACGAAGTGACAGAAATGCTGAGGTCGCGAGTTCAATTCTCGCCGGAGGCTGTTTTAGCCTAGCACGTTAGCCCCTAATCTCCTTTTTAAAGGATTACGAACAAGATCCATACTCTCTCCCACCTCAGCCAAGACCGATTTCAAATGTCTTTATTGGCTGGCAATGATTTCATTAAATCAGAGAATTCTATTTCTTTTTCTTGAGGCGTGATAGATTCTTGATTGGGCTTCCCCAGATCTTAGAATTGGGGATGGTGACCACTTCTTTTTCCTTTGTGATTATGATGCATGAGGACATGCCAATCTCTTTAACAACACCTGTTATCTTTACAACCTCGATAGTCTCTCTAATCCTGAAAGGTTTATTGATCAAAATAAAGATGCCTGCAGCAAGGTTAGATAAGACATCTTTGGTTGCAAATCCGATGATGATTCCCAGGGCACCCAAACCCGCGACAAACCCGGTTACATTGAAGCCTAGATTACTTAATACCACTATCAAAAAGATGATCCAGAGAAATATTTTAACAGTCTTTTCTATAAACAATTCCAACGTCCGATCAAAGTCCACTTTGTTGAAAAAATGGGCTACGTATTTGTTTATCAGACTTATTAACACATATCCAACAAGCAGGATTACTATGAAATAAAGCAATTTGGTATAATGTCCTAAAAAATAATCGCGGATAGCAGTTAGTATTTCGCTGATAGCAGTTAGTATTTCAATCATTTTTTATCTCCAGCCCATAATTATAATTGCACTATATAAAATGTCCTGTTTAATAATTTGGTGAGAAACTGTTCTCCAAACGTTATTCCATCTGCAAAAAAAATATTCTCAGAGAGTGATTCTTAATTGTTTTAGAAATGATGAGTTTGAAGAATCTGATGCAGTTGGGTATAAAGGAAGAGTCTTAAAAGGCCTGTTTCATTCCCCTCATAGCGTGTGCTTATAAGGGGAATTTTTAGGAATGGTACTCACTGGCTTCTTTCTCGCCGGAGGCTTTTCTCATTAGCTATTTGCCATTTTGATAACCGAAAGCCATATAAACTTCAGTTAATATCTATAAACTATGGTAAATCTATCTAAACCTAAGTTAACATTGCTCCAGCAGGAAATTCTCGGACTGCTGTTTGTCAAGGCAGGAACTGTGCTTAACCAGCGACAGATCGCAAACCTTCTAAACGTCACGCAGCCTGCTGTGCAGAAAGCCCTGCCATGCTTGGAAAAAACAAAACTCATCAAGGTAGCGCAAGATAAACTGACAAAACGATGGGCCATAGAACTCAATAGAGAAAGCGCTCGCGCTATGCAGTTGAAACGAGTGGATAATCTTAAGCAACTTTATCTGTCTGGTTTGGTTGATCACCTTGAAGAGAAATTCGCTGGAGGAACCATTGTTTTATTTGGAAGCTATTCCAGAGGCGACGACGTGATAAATTCAGACATTGACATAGCGGTTATTGGCAGAAAAGACAAAGAAATCAAGGTATCTCTATACGAGAAACTATTGGAAAGAGAAATCAACATCAATTTTTATCCATCTTTCAAAGAAATCCATAAGAATTTGTTAGATAACATATGCAATGGAATTGTGCTTGCAGGGGGAATTGATCTATGAGAACCGTACGCCCATTCAAAGAGTTCATCAAAGAGAATATTGTGAAGAAACAAAGAATAGATAGGGCACGTGCAGAATTCCTGTTCAAAGAATCTGAGAACAGCCATAACAACCTGCTTGAGAAGATAGATAAGATAACGCTGAAAGATTCCAACGCGAATGATTTCATAAAGTCCTGCTATGATATCATAATGGAGTTGGTCAGGGCAAGGATGCTTCTCAGAGGATACAACGCATCGGGTTTTGGCGCGCATGAGGCAGAGGTTGCATATATGCGGATGCTTGGGTTCAGTGAGAATGAGGTTCAGTTCGCAGACCAGTTACGATATTTTCGGAACGGCATGCTCTACTATGGAAGGATATTGGATGCTGAATACGCGAAGATGGTGATTACCTTTACGAAGAAGTGTTTTGATACATTGAGAAAAGAAAATACGGCCTGAGAGCTTTGAAGACACTCAGGAAAGAAGCCAAGGCAGGGATCGGATCATGACATGATGACCCTTGCAGGATACACGTCAGATGCCTTCGCGATGGTCTCTGGATCCACCCTATCAGCATCATAGATGATTGTTCCTTTTCCTTCTTTGTAGCTTACCTTTGCATCGATAACTCCAGGAACCTGCTTCAATTGATACTCCACCCCCTGTGCACAGCTCACACAGGTCATGTCATCGATGGCAAGTGTTGTCTCCTTGACATTTGTCGGTGCCGCAGCTGCCTGTTCCTGCACATCGGCCTGAACGGTCTCTTGGACAGTATCCTGCGATGCGATCGTAGCGCATCCTGTCATGAAGAGTACGCCCACAGCCAGCAGGACAAATAATGCAGCTTGTTTCCAGTTCATCATTCTTTTCATAGGTATCACCTGTACGCTATCTGTGCTAAGAGCGGTGCAACCCAATACTTGAGGACCGTGAGCAATACCGACAGCAAGATGAATGCGACCACAATAGGTTTCCAGTTCTGTCTGACGCCATCCCTTGAGCAGCAGTTCTTTTTCTTAAGGTACAGATAGGTCGCTGTTCCAAAAAAGAGGAGTGCAATCGTTGTAAACAACCAGGTGTATCTCCCGATGCTGAGAGCGGTCGATACGCTCCCCAACCCGAACAGGACGATGACCACGGGTCCGACACAGCACAATGCTCCAAATACGCCTGCAACCCCTCCGACGGCAACCAGTTTCTTATCCTCTTTCTGCATTCTTCACTCCACGCAGCAAGCCATGTCATCCAGGTTCTGGTCAAAGCTCTGGGCAGCCTTCTTGATGACCTCGCTCAGGGTCGGGAACACATGCACCGTATCCCGTATGTCATAAATAGTCATTTTATTCCTGATGGCGTAGGCTGCGGTGGTGATGATGTCTGCTGCCAGGGGTCCGACCACATGGACGCCCAGCACCACCTTGGTCCTGGGATCGATGACCATCCTGAGAATGCCCTTGTCCTCTTTGATGGCTACGGCTTTCTCGACATGCTTCCAGGAGATGGTCCTGCAGAGGCATACCCTGTATTTCCTCATGAATTCCTCTTCGGTGATGCCGACGGCAGCGACCTGAGGGGAAGTGAACACCGCATGAGGAATGGACTGATAATCGATGGTCAACTTTTCCTGCCCGAACATGTTTCCTGCTGCTATGCTGCCCTGTTTTGCAGCCACGGTCTCCAGAGGCATGATCCCGGTCACGTCCCCGGCGGCATAGATATGGGCCTGGTTTGTCTGCAGATGCTCGTCCACCTTGACGAAGCCACGCTCATCGAGCTGCACCCCTGACGCGTCGATGCCCATGGTGTCGGTATGGGGCCTGAGCCCCTGGGCCATGAACAGCCGCTCTGCAGTTATCTTCATCTCGCCTGTCCCTTCCTTGTCGAAGTGGACCATGATGCTGTCACCGTCCTTGGTGACCTCCCTGATGCTCGTGCCGGTGTGGATGATGATCCCTTCCTCCTCCAGGATGCTCTGGAGCTCATTGGCGATGTCAGCATCATGCTTGGTCAGGATCCTCTTGGATCGCTGGATGACCGTTACAGGTATGCCGAAGTGGTGAAAGATCTGGGAGAATTCCATCGCCTCGGCCCCGCCGCCGAGGATGATCACCGATTTGGGTCTTGTTTTCAGGTCGAAGAAAAGGCTTTTGTTGGTCAGATAGTCTATGGACGCTATCCCTTTGATGGGAGGGATATGGGTCGAGGCGCCCGATGCGATGAGTATGTGGTCAGTGTGAAATTCCTCCTCACCGACCGCCACGGTATGGGCATCCTTGAAAGTCCCATGACCTTCCTTGAAATCCACGAACTCCTGCTTTGCGATGACCTGGCCATAGTTCTTTTCCTGGAAAGCCAGGACCATCTCCCTGGTCTCCTTCAATGCCTCCATGAAATCCGCCTCTGCGCGTATCTTCAATGCGCGGAACCGGTTTCTCTGGGCATAATAGGACAGGGCCCCTTGATGGAGCATGATCTTCGAGGGAACGCAGCCCACATTGACACAGGTCCCTCCGAGCGGAAGGATGTCCTGATCATTGATTATTAACGTTTTCTTCTTCAGTCTGTTCGCCGTGTTGGCAGCGGCGAAGGCAGCGGCGCCTCCGCCGATGATGATAAGATCGTAGGTCTTTGTCATGGTCTGTCCCTCTTGATGCATTTGACGCAGTGATGCTTCACGTGATGGTTGATGAGCTTCATGAGCGGTTCAGTGGTTGCTTTGTTGAGGACGTAGATGCGTTCCTTGCCGTTGGGCCTGACCGTCACGAAGCCGCAGCTCCGGAGACGCGCGAGGTTGTTGGAGATGGTGCTCTGGTCCACAGGGAGTGCGGCCGTCAGCTGGGAGACGTTCTTCTCTCCCCTGAGGAGCTCGTTGAGAATCTTCAACCGTGTCCTGTTGGCGAGCGTGCCGATGAAATAATCGTAGGCCTCGTCCGGCGTGACATCATATTTCATTTTCGAAATATTTGATATTCAGAATATTTATAAAGTTTATGGAACAAGAGGCTCTGTGGAAAGTAGGGCCGGCATCCCACTGCGAGGCACCCTATGACTATGCAGCAGAGAGTTCCGGGGGTCGCCCCCTACGGGGCTGGAACGGCAGAAGCAGAACATTCATCGGTGGCCGAGTCCGATGCCGGCCACGCGAAAGCGTAACTTTCTACAGAGCTGGAACAAGAGCAGGAAGACAGATGGTCTGAGAAAAAGCCGACAGGAGAAAGAACCTTCTCCCCCTATCGCTTGAAGACTCGTGTCCCTTCGGTGTTCAGCGTCTTGAATGCCTTGATGAGATGCATCCTGCTCCTCACGGTCTGATAGAGCTGCTCGATCTCGGCAGGTGTCATGTCGATGATGCCCGAAGAGCTCTTCCCTCTGAAGCAGATGGAGATGGACTCCTTGTTGGGATGGAGGATGTCCTCGTTGATGAGGATCTCTTTCACCTCGCCCGACGTCTCCATCCTGACGATGCCGTCCTGGTTCTGTTTCCTGATCTTGATCTGCATGGATACCCCTCCTGTCACTATTATGGGATAGATATATAGAATGGATAACTCCTATTTAAATCTTTAGAGAGATCAGGCTATATGTCCATGAGCGTCTTTATGGTGACCGCGAAGGCAGGGCGGACGATGAAGACCCCGGCGGTGATGCCGATGATGGTGGTGAGGGCAAAGCCACGGAGCAGCCCTGCTCCGGCGAAGAGGAGCGGCACCATAGCAACAATCGTCGTGAAGTAGGCAGCCATGATGATGAAGAAGGCGTTCTTCCGTCTGGTCTCCCAGCTGTAGTTGGCGTCCTCTTCGTCATCCACCTCGTCGCTCAGCACGATGAGGTCGTCGACGCCTGTCCCGATGGCGACGATGATGCCGGCGATGGCAGCAAGGTCCAGGTTCCATTTGATGAGGGCTGCCACCCCAAGGATGATGATGAGCTCGCTCAGCATGGAAAGGACCATGGGGATGGCTATCTGGGCCTTCCGGTAACGGAGGAACACGATGAGGATGACGGCAAGGATGGCGAAGAGGCCTACCTTGAGCGCGTTCCGGAGGAACTCGTTCCCCATGATGGGAGAGAGAGAGTCAGCCTTGACGACCGAAAGCTTCACCGGCAACGAACCTGTGGTCAGGACCGTCTGCAGGGTCTTCATCTTGTCGAGGGCATTGGCCACGGCCTCGTCATGGGTCGTGCCGTTGCCTGACCCTGAGATGGAGATTGCGGTCTCTGCCCGTCCCTGGAGGCTTTCGGCGATGTTGAGTTCGTCCACCAGTTTGTCATCCAGATAGAGGGCGAGCTTCTCGCTCAGATAACGGTAGGTGTGGTTCTCGGTGGTGTTCTCGAGCACGTCCAGATCCTCGGTGGCAGCTGCCTGCCTCCGTGCGGCCTCGGGGCTCAGGGCGATGGAGAACACGAAGCGACAGCTATAGGTATTGTTGTCGGTCTTTGAGCAGGCGCCCCGACGGAAGCTTATGCCGGAACACCTTGCACTCCTGCACACATAGGTCACGTCGCCCCCTCCGCGGAAGACCGTCGTGTTGCCGATCTTCGCCTCGAACTTCCCCTGCTCTGCGATGAGGGCGCGAACGTCCTCTTCGTTGGCGCCTGCTATCTCGATGAGGAAATAGTCCTGGCCAGAGAGGTCTGCAGCCTCCCGGACGATGATGTCGCTCAGCCCATAGACGTTGAGGCGTCGTTCAAGGACGTCGATGATGAGGCTCGACTCCTCGTCGGTCAGTTCACGCTCAGGCTTGAGGAGCACCCTCGTCCCTCCTTCGAGGTCGAGCCCTTTCCGCAGGTTGCTCGTCGGCATGTCGTAGACGTTGATGCCGAGGTCTGAGGAGCCAAGAGTATGGTTGAGGGAAGCAGGCATGGTCAGGGTGTATCTTCCGGCATCTGTGGTGATGACGATGGTCTGATTGAGTCCGAGTCCGGAGGTGGCGGCGTAGTAGTCGTCCACGCTGTTGATGAGGGTGCCTTCAAGAGGACGATTGTTCTTCTGGAAGATCCCCGGCTGGCTTGCTGACCGGTAGCCGAGGTTCCCGGATCCCGATTGCAGGGAGTATTTTGCAGCAGAATGGTTGGTCCTCTTCCTCGTCGGATTCGCATCGACGGCGAGGATGATCTCACGGGAGAGCAGGCTTGCCGAGGGGTCAGGAGAGGTCATCCCTGCCTGCAATGCAGGAGAGCCTTTCTCTATGCTCCGGATGGCTGCTGCAGAGCTGAAAGGCCTCGGATGGATGATGATAATAGAGAGGACAAGGAAGGCCAGCAGGATGATGATCCTCGGGTGGGTGATGAGCTTGGTGAGCTTAGACATGGCGTTTCCTCTCCAGATACATCCGCAGAAGGGGTCCGTTCTGCAACCAGGTGTAGATGAGGTCTGCGCAGAGACCGATGAGCAGGATGGACATGATCTGGATGATCACAGCGGATTCTGCTACCAGAAGGCCTGCGATGACCGCTCCGAGGGTCGTCGCGCTCATCATGAAGCCGGTCTTCATGGCCTTGCGTATACGTTCGGCAACAGTCCCTTTTTTCCGTCTGAGTACCCGCGTCGAGAGCAGGATATCGGTATCCACCGAATAGCCGATGAGCATGAGGAAAGCAGCGATACCTGCTGTGGAGAGTTTCATTCCCAGGAGGTCGATGACCGCGAGGGTGGTCACCATGTCAGAGAATGCGGCCAGGACGACGGCCAGAGAGGGTACCGGGATCTTGAAATAGAGGAAGACCACGACACTCATGAACAGGAAGGCGATGATGATGGCCTTGATGGTCTGGAGGAAGAAGGACGCGCCCAGCGAAGAGCCCATGATCTCTTCATTGTAGTCGGCCTTCTGCAGATGAAGCTTGTCTTCTATCTCCTGTTCCAGGGAAAGGATGCTCTTCTCGTCGTTGATGTCTGCCTCGATATTGAGTCCGGACACGCCTCCGGGATTCTTGATGGCGCCGACGATGATGTCCTGGTCAGGATGGAGCGAACGGAGATAGGCCTGCATCTCTGGAGCGGTCATGGTGCGTACGTCGGGGATGGTGATGGTGACCCCTCCCTTCAGTGAGACCCCTCTGTTGACGATCTCGCCGGTCAGGAGGTAGTGTTGGATGACCACGAAGAGGGAGAGCGAGAGCAGGATCATGGGGATGAGAAGCAGGAACTTGTAATGCGTATCATAGAAATCAGCTATTCGCTTGAGCAGGGACATGGGATCACCAGGGGTCTTGTGTTGGGGAACGTGAAAGAGTATCTTGTTTAAATGATGGCCTATCTAAAAGCTGAAAACGAGCATTAATAAGCATTTATAAAGATTTCGTCGGCCAGAGATTGGTTCTCCCGTGTGGGACGACAAACGGAAACGCTTTCATGCTATCTTTCTATGCGAGCTTTCTGTCGATGTGGCTTTCTGCCGTTTTCGTGTTCTTGAGATGCCTGGACGTTATGACCTGCTTGGACGTTATGATAGTCTCACTGAGCGAGATGATACGGTCAAAATCCTTCTTGTTAGGACGATATCTGGCGAACTCGACAAGACTTGAGAGATCGAAACACGCTTTGGTATCTTTAGAGGGCTTTTTTCGTGCTTGCAGATGATCGATGATGTCATCGTTGGTCAGCTCTTTCTCCAGCCCCAGCTCATGGCTTTGGAACAACCGCAACGCCTGGCCTGCCCTGCCGTAGGCATCCTTCTGCTTCCCCGCAGCATAGAGACGCTCTGCTTGCTTCAGCATGGCCAGGGCAACCTTTTGGTGGTCTATCTTCTTTGCCGGAGCAGGATGGACCTCAGGCTGCTGCAGAGGTCTGCGGAAGAGACGGGCATGGAGCAGATAGCCGACAAGCCCCAGGAGAAGCAAAAGGAGCAGGAAGGACCAGAGGTTGAAGGATGACGGTTTGTCTTCGGTCTGCCGGAGCAGTTCGACCTTCTCCACGCTCGATTGGGAAAGCTGCGCCCTGATGGTCGCGCTCTCGTTCTTCGGACCTGCATATTGGACCTGTACGGTCGTGGTGTTCATGCTCTGGGTGAATCGGGTGTTGTTCTGGTGATAGCCCTCCTGCCGGAGCTGTCGCTGGTAGCGCTGGAAATCCTGGTTCTTCTGCAACCGGTCCATCATCATCTTCCGGGTCTCCGGCGTATCCTTCTGCAATGCCGTCATCTTGCCGTCTTCCAGCTTGCCCCGGAGAGAGGCCTGCTGACCTTGCCGGTTCTGATAATGCATATCGAAGGACCCGGTCCGGTTGGACGAAGGATCGAGGTCGGCAGAGGTCAGGTTATAGCCCTGGTCCAGCAGGTCCTGATGCGCCTTCTGGAAATCCTGGTTCTTGGCGAGCTGTTTCTGGAATGCCTGTCTGGTCGCCTGCTGCTGTTTGACCTGGCGCTGCATCTGCTGTTTGAGAGCAGAACTGTCCTGGGAAAGCTGATGGTTCTCCAGTTTCTGCTGCGTGTTCGACGGGGAGTTCTGCCGGTTGTTCTGCTGTTGCTGCTGCCGGTTGAATGCCTGGTTCATCATCTGCTGCATCTGCTGTTGCTGCTGCCGGAAGGGATCAGAGGATGACGGGGGGCGGGTTTTCTGTGATGAGCTGCTCATCTTATCCTGCTGATTCTTCTTGTCTGCTTCATCAGCCACAAAATGGATTTTCAGGCCGTCAAGGACGACCTCGCGCGAACCGTTTTGGACATAGGAGAATTTCATGGTCACCAGGAGGGTCATCGGCGTATCTGAGCTACCAAAGCTGATAGAGGTCTCACTGATCCCCGGAGCCACAGAAAAGGAGGCCGATTGGCTGTTGGAGCTGGAGTACTGGAAGTTTCCGGAATGGACCTGTTGGGTCAGGGTGGTCCCCAGGATACCATTGACAGCAAGGTCATAGGTGTTGTTTGCATGAAGCGGGATGACGGCCTGCTCGCCGGTCCTGAAATAATATTCTTTCTGGTCGAGGGAAAGGGCGATGTCTGAAGCGAAGACGGCAGGCAGGAGGAGCAGGACGGTGAAGAGGACCATGCTGAAGAGGACCGTACAGGTCTTCAGGCTCATCTGGCGGTTCATTGGATGATCCTCCGCTTTCCGTAGCTGAGATACAGGTAGATGAGGAAGGTCAGCAGGGCCGCGAGGAAGAGCCAGTCCTTGATGTTGGTCTCCTCTTTCTCCCGCTTGATGGTCTTCCCGATGGTGGCATAGATCTCATCGAGGGTGTGGTCGTCGACCGATTTGAAATAAGCACCTCCTGTCTCCTGGGCGATGGTCCGCAGGGTAGCTTCATCCAGCTCTGCGTATTGGGGATTGCCGAACCAGTCATAGCCGAGGACGGTCTTCCCCTTCGAGCCCATGCCGATGGTGTAGACCTGGATGTTGTTGGCCTTCGCGAATTGGATGGCCTCTGCCGGAGAGATGACGCCGGCATTGTTCACGCCGTCTGAAAGCAGGATGACGAGTTTCTTCCTGTTCGGTATGGAGGTGGCCATGTCGATGCCCATGGACAGCCCGTCACCGATGGCGGTCTTTCCCTGTTTCGGCGAGATATGGCGAAGCTTCTCGATGACCTGGTCCTTATAAGGGCTGAGGTAGGCAGCCGTCGTCGCGCCCGATTCGAAGGTGACGATGCCTGCATGGTCCTTGTCGTTCAACGAGCGCAGGAGGATTTCAGCAGCGCTCTTGGCTGCCTCCAGCCTGGTGGGCTTATAGTCGGTGGCCTGCATGCTGCCCGAGATGTCCATGACCAAGACAACATTGACGCCTTCTTTGGCCCGCTTGAGCGGGATGTGGGGGTTGGCAAACCCGATGATCATGAACACCAGGACCATGAGCGCGAGATAGAAGAGCAGGTCATGGCGTCTCGATTTCTTGGCATCGCCCAGGGCGGATTTGATGAAACCGAGATTGCTGAACTTGATGGCCTCTTTCCTCTTCCTGGAGAGAACACGCCGATAGAGGATGAAGAGGAGCGGTATGGCCAGCAGGAAGCCCAACACCCAAGGATCGCTGAAGCCTGCCATCAGCACAGCCTCCGCTTCCGCATCCGAAAGAAATTCTTCAGGGGAAGCTCATAGGAACCGTCGCTCTCGATGTCGACCGTATCTATCCTGTGCTTCCGGAAAAGGGCATCAAGCTTCCTTTTCTCGGCCCGGACCATGCGCTGATAGTTCTGCCGGAAGGTCTCGTCAGACGTGTCGACCAGGAGCTGCTCACCGCTTTCTTCATCCTCCAGCTCTATCAGGCCCACGTCGGGGATCTGCTGTTCCCTTCGGTCATGGACACGGATGGCGATGACATCATGCCTGTTCCTCAGGATCCTGAGCGGAGTGACGAAGTCCTGGTCGAGGAAGTCAGAGACGATGAAGATGACACTCTTCCTCCTGATGACATGTGACGCATGGACAAGGGCCTGCTGAAGGTCAGTGGTCATCGAACGTGGTTGATGGGTGACGAGGCAGCTGATGAGCTTGAGGACGTGCCTTCTGCCTTTCCTTGCAGGGATGAACGTCTCCACGCGGTCGGTGAAGATGGACAGGCCGACATTGTCATTGTTCCGCATGGCAGAGAACATGAGCGTGGCTGTCAATTCGATGGCCTTCTGCCGTTTTGCGCAGCGGCTGCCGAAACTTCCTGATGCTGAATAGTCGAAGATGAAATAGACGTGCAGATCACGTTCTTCTATGAACTCCTTGATATAGGGATGATTGAAACGCGCCGTCACCTTCCAGTCTATGGCACGGATGTCATCGCCCGGGCGATAATCCCTGATGTCAGAGAACTCTATGCCCTGGCCCTTGAAGATGGAATGATAGTTGCCAGCTATCAGCCCGTCGACGAGATGCTTCGTCGACAGCTCGATCTTCTTCACCTGACGTATGACCGCTTTTGTCCGTTCCATGCGCAACCCTCCGATGCAATAGGTCACTGTCTCATCAGGGCCCTGACAAGCGAATGCTCACCGGGGAAAGTCATGGTACCTTGATGGTTTCCAGGATCTTCTTGATGATCAGTTCACTGGTGATCTCTTCGGCTTCGGCCTCATAGGTCAACAGGATCCGGTGTCTCAGCACATCCGGCGCGATGGCTTTGACATCTTCAGGCTTCACATACCCTCTTCCATGGATAAGGGCATGGGCCTTCGCTGCAAGGATGAGCCAGAGGGATGCCCGCGGCGATGCACCGAATTCTATGTGACCGTCGATGTCGAGGGAATAGGTTTCGGGATGGCGGGTGGCATCCACAAGCTCTGCGACATATTCCTTGATCTTCCTGTCCGCATAGATCTGTTTGTTGAAGTGCTGCATGGCCATGATCTGTTTCGCGTTGAGCATCTTCGCCATCGCAAAGGACCGCTCTTCGGTAAAACGGTCGATGATCTCCACCTCTTCTTCTTTGGAAGGATAGTCGATGAGCAGCTTGAACATGAAACGGTCGACCTGCGCCTCAGGAAGCTTGTAGGTCCCCTCGCTCTCGATGGGGTTCTGGGTGGCGAGCACCAGGAAGGGCCGGGGCAGCTTCAGGGTGTCTCCCTGGATGCTCACCTGGCGCTCCTGCATGGCCTCCAGCAGTGCGGACTGCACCTTTGGAGGGGCCCGGTTTATCTCATCGGCAAGGACGAAATTGGTGAACAACGGCCCTTTGACGGTCTTGAAGCTCGAATTTCGGTGGTCATAGATCTTGGTCCCGGTGATATCTGCTGGAAGAAGGTCGGGGGTGAACTGCAGTCGCACGAAGCCGCAATCGAAGCTCTGGGAAAGGGTCTTGACCATGAGGGTCTTCGCCAGGCCAGGGACCCCTTCGATGAGCACGTGACCGTTGGAGAGAAGCGCGATGAGAAGTTTTTCTATGATACTATCCTGCCCGACGATGATCTTGCCGATCTCCTTCCTGATCTTTGTGAGATGCTCGGCGTGACGTTCTGCGGTTTTGTTCAAAGCCTTGATTGTCTTGTCCATGACGTTCACCTCGATCACGAAAAATTGATGAGGTCACCCTGGACGCAGCTTATATAAAAGTTATGAACAAATGATTCATAGGTGTCATAGCCATCAAGACTATGGATGATAACATCTCCGGTAAGGAGCGAGAAAAGCCATCCGAGGATGGCGGAAAAGCAGGTCCTGAAGCGGGTTTTGAGCAACATTTAAATACACGAAAACTAAAAGACCCATCATGAGCCTGCCGACACACCGGACCCAGTTCATCATCATCCTTGTGGAGCTCTTTTTTGTGCTGAAGCTTTATGACCTATGGGAAGAGGGGACCGGTCTTGATACAGGGCTGTTCTTTGTCCTTGCGTTCATCCTTTTCTGGCTGCTCAACTGGATAGTCGGGAAACTCTTCCTCGGTCCCGACCCCCAGGAGACCCTGATGTTCAAGGTCCTGCCGCGCATGACCTTCTCCAATGACTGGTTCGGCATCCTCATCGCGATCTCCATCATCTTCGGCTATGGTATCGCACGCCTGATAGGATCTGCCGCGGTCGCCTACCTCATCATCTTCCTCATCGCAGGGTATGCCTATCATCTCATAAAGCAGAAGAAGAACATCCTGAAACATTCCTACGGACTGGTCGTGCTGGGTCTTGTCTTCGGTATCGCCTTCGGGAACAGATACACATCAAAGACAGTCATCGTCGTCATCTTCATCGTGGCCATGCTCTTCATGTATCTGAGCGCAGAGCTGGACTACACCTGAAAAAAGGCCCAAAACTCGCTGACCGCAGGAAAGGCCGGTTGAAAAACGCAAGATTTTAAAACGCATGGCCAACCCAAGAGGTCCATGGGCCCGTAGTCTAGCCCGGCTATGATGCTGCCTTGACATGGCAGAGGTCCCCGGTTCAAATCCGGGCGGGCCCATATATTATTACAATAGTGCCGCCCACGTTTGAACATGCTCAAAAACGTAAAACGTTTTTGGCACCAAAGGAATCCGGGCGGGCCCAGTTTATCTTCAGGCATCTTCAGACCGGACAGAAGGGGGTGAGAGGGATAGCGAACAATTATGCCCATTATATCAAGGCACTGCTAGTCATCATCCTGATAGCCATCTCCTTCTTCATCATCAAGCCGTTCCTCGTCTCTATCATCACAGGGGCACTGCTCGCCTACATCTTCTACCCGCTCTACCGGTGGATGAACCGCTTCATCAAGAACAGGAGAGTGGCCGCATTCCTCCTGTCCATACTCCTCGTGCTCCTCGTGACCATACCGATGGTCTTCATACTCAACGCCATATCCCAGGAAGCGTTCAGCGCTTATCTGACCACCAAAGACAAGATAAACATCATCTCTTTGGGCAACTTCACCTGCTCAGAAAGCTCGTTTATCTGCACTCCCCTGAACTATGGAAAGGCCATCTTTGAGGATGTGAACGCAGAGACCTATTTCGAGCAGACCGTGCAGAAAGGGTTCACGTCCCTGCGGGAGACGACCATCGACTTCCTCATCCGGCTCCCGTCGAGGATCTTTGCCATCTTCATCATCATCTTTGTCATGTACTACCTGTTCATCGATGGCCAGCGGATATCAGACACCCTCTGGAACATGACCCTGCTCAAGAAAAAGCATCAGCGACGGCTGAAGAAGACCATCCAGGACGTCTCCTATGGCGTCATCTACGGATCATTGATCACTGCCCTGACCCAGGGCATCATCGCAAGCATCGGGTATCTCATCTTCGGCATCAGCTCACCCATCCTCTGGGGCCTGCTCACTGCCGTGGGAGCCTTGATCCCCTTCGTCGGGACAGCCATCATCTGGGTGCCGCTCGCGCTCTATGATATACTCATGGGACTGCTGGGTCCGTCTCCGGGACGCATCGGCCATGGCATAGGACTGTTCATCTATGGCCTGTTCCTCATCTCCACCATAGACAACATCCTCAAGCCGAAGCTCATAGGCGACCGGGGCAAGGTCCATCCCATCATCGTGCTCATCGGCGTCTTCGGAGGCCTGAAACTGTTCTCGTTCATCGGCATCATCCTCGGACCGTTGATGCTGTCGTTGACCATCTCCATCGTCGAGCTCTACCAGCAAGAGAGTGAGGAGGACTAACATGAGATTTCTCGTTGAAGATCTGAAGATAGCGACAGGAGGACCGAACATCGTCATCATGAACGATCAGGATGCGGAATGCCTCGACCTTCATAACGGCGACCGGGTGAACATCAGGAATCGGAGACGTCTCGTCATCGCAAAGGTCGATATTTCCAGCGGCGATTCGTTCATCAGGAAAGGGACCCTCGGTCTCGTGAAAGAGACGTTCCTGGAGCTGGGAGTCAAGAACCGCCAACCGGTAGAGCTTTCGCTGGAGACCAAGCCTGAGTCGCTGAAGTTCATCAGGAAGAAGCTTGAGGGAGAGACCCTCTCCCGGCGGGAGATAGACGCCATCATCAGAGACATCGTCTCCAACCGTCTCGACGACATCGAGACCACCTATTTCGTGGCTGCCTGCAGCACCCGGCTCATGACGACACAGGAGACCGTCGACCTGACCAAGGCCATGATAAAGTTCGGCGAGCGGCTCACCTTCAAGAGAAAGCCGGTCATCGACAAGCATTGTGTCGGGGGAGTGGCAGGAAACCGCACGACACCCATCATCGTCGCCATCGTCGCCTCCCATGGCCTGCTCATCCCCAAGACCTCTTCCAGGAGCATCACCTCGCCCGCAGGCACCGCAGACACCATGGAGGTCATCACGTCGGTGGCATTTCCCATCAGGAAGATCAGACGGGTCATCAGGAAGACCAACGCCTGCCTCGTCTGGGGCGGAGCCATCAATCTGGCTCCTGCCGACGACCGCATCATACGGGTGGAGCATCCGCTCTCCATCGACTCAAGAAGCCAGCTCATCGCGTCCATCCTCGCGAAGAAAGCATCGGTCTCGGCGACCCATGTGCTGGTGGACATCCCGTCGGGAAAAGGGTCGAAGATAGAGAACATCCACAAGGCGCTCTCCCTGAAACGGCAGTTCGAGACCATCGGACGACGCATAGGCATGACCATCAGGTGCATCATCACCGACGGCAGCACGCCCATCGGGAACGGCTTCGGACCGATCCTCGAGGCCAAGGATGTCCTCCATGTCCTCCGCGGCGATGGGTGTGCTCCGCTTGACCTCAAAGACAAGTCGGTCATGATGGCAGGACGAATCCTCGAGATGGCAGGCAAGGCATCCAAGGGAAAGGGCTTCCGTCTCGCCATGCAGACCCTGGAATCAGGGCAGGCATGGAAGAAATTCAAAGAGATCGTCGAGGCGCAGGGAAAGAAAGAGCTTGACCCGGAGAAGCAGCCGGGGAAGTTCACGCTCCATGTCAGGTCTCCCAAGGCAGGACGCATCGACATCATCAACAACGAGAATATCTCGAAGATCGCGAGGATAGCCGGCGCGCCGAGAGATGCCGGAGCAGGCATCCTTCTCCATAAGCACAAGAATGAAACGGTCAAGAGAGGAGACTTGATCTATACGATTTACACGAACAACCGACAAAGGCTCGGTTTCGCAAGAGACTTTGCAAAGAAGCATGCTTCGTTCATCGTGCATTGACAAAGAACGATTCTGATTCAGAGAGGGTTTCATTTTCCGAAGAGAAAATGACTTTGACTTGAAATGCATATTGTCCTGAAGGGACTTTTGATCCTCGAGCGATTTGGACTGGAACAAGTTGAATCTCATTTGGCTCTATCGGACCATATTCAGAGCTGAAAGTGAGGACAATCTTTTCATCCGAATCTCCACAGGTAGCATTCGGTGCTTTGCTACAGATGATGTTGATTCTAGACTCGATTGGATAGGATTTGATATTTTTTAAACCAAATAGAAATACCTCGGACTCTCCTTTTTCAAGAGAATATTCTTTTTTCGGCATATACAAAGAAACATCATACGTATTCATGTAACGTACTATGGCCTCGGCAATGAGATCATGTTCTGGCGTATCGCTGATCAGACCATCAAAATGTTCACATAAGTTAAGCTTGTAACAAAGAGCAGTCTTTCTCTCATAATGGATATACAAGAACAAAGACAACAAAAATACGATAAAGAGAATCAAACTTAGGATAATCACCTTTTTTCTCATATGGACAACACACATGTTTTGACTTTATTAATTATTCCTTTTGGGAAGATATCAGAAACAATCATTTATATAAATGACATCATAATGATACTCAGCATGGAAAAGATCATCATCCTGGACATGGGCGGCCAGTATGCCCATCTCCTCGCACGCAGGATACGCCAGCTGGGCGTCTATTCAGAGATCC
>JAADFO010000057.1 GCA_013152815.1 Nanobdellati archaeon | reverse complement strand
CTCGGGCTGCGTAACACAGCAGAGACCCCGTTCCCTTTATAAAGCTTGTCTTTGGTATCCTGTTATAAGTTCTTTGCTATATTGTAAATAAGACGTGTATGATGTGTGTGACATATATGTGTTCTCTATGTGGTGTATGGGTTCTCTTGATCTCTGATAGTTCGAACCCTGCTATTTGCAGGGTATGTCTCCCGTTGAAAGAGAGGGTTTTAGCTGTCAGAGCAGGAATACAAATACAAAAGTTTTTAATTCCCCCTAAGCCCCCAGAAGACCCTTGCGGTGGCCATAGTGTAGCTCGGTTAGCATTAGGGACTGTGGATCCCTCGGGGCGGGTTCAAATCCCGCTGGCCACCCTTTTTTTTCTTAGGATCCGTCTTGGACCTTGCTGAACGTTGAAATCTCATATCCTTCCGGTCTTGTCTTTCTCGACGTTCCTGTCCCTTTCCTTGATGCCGCCGGTCTCTTTCCGGACATCCCTGGTCATCTCTTCCTTAGCACGAGCTGCGAGATGACATAGGGCAGGAGGAATGCCACGATGAAGACAAGAGAAAGCAGGAACGAGTCCTGGCTGCCTGCGATGCCCAGAGCCGGCCCCAGGCTGTTCGCGAGCCGGGTGATGATGAACAGGTCGATGATGGCCGTTGCAGGGATGAAGATGCCTGCGAAGAAGTGATGATGTTTCTTCAGCCCTTCGATGTCCCTGATGAGATGGTTGAAGATGAGCCCGAGCAGGATGCCCAGGATGACGACCACGGCAGCAGCCACAGCGCCCTTCAGCATGATGAGGATGGGCAGGAGCGCCATCGAGATGAACAGGTTCGCTATCAGCATGATGAGGATGGTCTGCCAGTAGAGGATGTTCTGGGCGGCCGTCTTCAGGCTGTCGACATTTGCCTTCCTGCCCGTCTCGATCTCCCGGATCCTCTTTTCCAGGACGGTCTTTCTCGCCTTGTCTGTTCTGTGCGCTTTCGTTGTCCCCCAGCGCCTCCTGTTCATGCCCTTCTTGGTCGTCCGTGCCATGGTCTTCTGCTCTGGCTCCTTTGCCTTTCTCAAGGTCCTTCCCTGCGTCCCCTATGCCCGGTGCTCCTCATCAGGCCTTTCCAGCCCCAGCTGTCTCAGCGTGTGAGCAAACAAGGAGCCCTGTTCCTTCTTTTCCAGGGTTTCCTCATATTGTTCGCCCAGGAGACGGGCGGTGAGCTTCTTGAAACCGTTTGTCGCCCTGCTCTGCGGGTGGGTATAGACGACCGGGTGCCTGAGATAGAGGGACTTCCTCACCGCATCATCGTAGGGGATGATGCCGATGATGGGCACATCGAGCAGGGCCTCTATGTTCTTCCTCGACATCTCTACGCTGTCGTTCCTGACCTTGTTGAGGATGATGCCGGCGGGTTCTTTCCCCCTCTTTTTCATCATCCGGATGAACTGGATGCTGTCGGCGACCGCAGGAAGGTCGGGTGTCGTGACGAGGAGGACGTCGGACGCGTGTTCTATGACCTTCTGTGTCTCTGCGCCGAATCCGGGAGATGTGTCCATGACGATGATGTCCGATTCGATCTTGAGGTCGTTGAGGAGTCTCCCCAGCCCGTTCCACACATCCTCTTCATTATCTCCTCTTTCCAGGGAAACGTCCCCCTGCATGACGCGCATCCCCGTCGGATGGCTGTAGAGCGTCTGTCGCGCTTTCTTCTTCCCCCGCAACACCTGCTGGATCGTGTGCTCCGGCCTGGTGGAGCCGAGATGGAGCCCGAGATGGGGGTGCTGGCGCGACGCATCCAGAAGGATAGGCAAGGACCCGAAATCGGCCAGGGCGACGCCCAGATTCAACGCAGTGGTCGTCTTTCCCACTCCGCCTTTCCCTGACATGACCGCTATGACCCGGGCCATCTTCAGGAAGCGTCCTCTCCTTCTATCTTCTCTCTGGCCATCGTCGATATCTCTTTCATGTAATCGAACCATTCACCTATCAGGTCGGTCGTGATATCCATGCTCTTGTCTTTCTCATAATAGCTGGTCATGGTGACATGCCTGCGGAACTCCCGTGCCTTGTCATAGTCGCTCCTGAGCACCTTGCGGAGAAAGATGTAGAATTCGGTGAATTTCTTTATCGCTTCGTCAGGGTAGAGTTCATTCACCTTCTCACACTTCAGCATGGGCGAGACAGGGATGTTGTCCATCCTCTGTTCATCGAGGCCCTTCTGGAGGAATGCATCGAGGACAAAGCCCATGAAGTTGATCATCCTCTCGAAGATGCTGATGAAGACGTCGACCGTCCTCGTGTATTTGAGGCTGACGAAGATGAGGTGGTCTGCCCGTTTCAGTTCTTCCGTCGCATCATCTAATTGTTCGTTCATGGTCTCGTATCCATCTTTCCATGTCTTCTATAAATAGCTTTGCCAATTCCAGCTTCCTCTTGAGTTTTTCCGCAGTGAGTTTGGAGAGCTTGTATTCTTCATCAGCGATGACATAGCTCTCCCTGCGGGAGAATTCCACCGGTGCCCGGATCCGTTCCTGGACGAGGTCCTGGAGGGTCGTGATGAGGTCAAGATACTCTTCCTTGAAATCATATCTTCGGCGGTTCCTGCTGCGGAAGACCCGTGTCTTGTCGGCGAAGGAATCGTGGAACGGCGGTATCTTCTTGTGGAGCCTGTCGAACCCGAGGATGGCAGAGACCGCGTGCTCGGTCGCCCGATGGAGGTTATCCACGACGACCGTGAGGATCTTAGGATCCTTCACGAGAGGATAGGTCTGGGTGAGGACATGGTCCGCGATCATCAGGCTCTTCCTGGCCTGTTCCCTCTCTTTTTGATAGGTCTCCATCCCTTTATAAATAGCAGCGTGCTATATATCCTTTTCGGTGCTAAAAAAGAAGTGTTTTCCTGTCTCTTCCTGCCGTCCTATTTATCAGAGAGTTCCATGATGGCGGCGGCAAGGTCGCCGTCATGTCTTTTTATCGCAGCCAGGGCTTCTTCTTCGCTCTTCCCTGTCTGTTTGACGACCGTCGTGATGTCCTCTTCGGTGATCTCTGCTTCCGTGGACAGCGACCGTTCCTCCTCTTCGCCCGAGATCTGATACGACTTCTGGCCCATCATGTTGATCTTCTGCACCGACGGCTGATGAATGACGATCTCTTTCTCGGCAGTCCTGATGATGACCTCTTCAGCAGAGACCTCCTCCTGCTGGATTCCCATCTTCTTCATCATCTGGGCGGCTTTCCGCGGATTCAGTCCAGGTATCATTTAGATTCCCAACCAAGAATTTCCGAACATGTTGAGAAGGATCATCAGGAAGATGATCAGTCCGATGGCGACGAGGACATGTCCTGGCTTGATCTCGATCTTCGACTTGTACTCGTCGAAGTATCTGACCAGTCCGCCTATCCCCGACGGCATGTTGATGCGATTGTCCTTTGCCATGCTATCTTAGAATGGGTGTCGATTTAAAAATCTTACTGTGTGTCCTGCATATTCTGTTCATTCACCCACGTATGGAGCAGGAGTCCTGCGATGCCCAGGATCATGAGCCACCGGAGACCGAGGCCGAGGAAGACGAGAAGTCCTCCTAGAAAGAGGGCAAGTCCTGCGCCCAGATCCCATCCCATCTCACCGAGGAAATGATACCAGAAGCGGTCGTTGGACCGTCGTGCTTCCTGGTAATAAAGGGCATCTCCGGTCTGGAACAGCAGCGGGTCGCGCACGCCTCCAACCGCGTTGGTCAGGACAGCGCCAAGAGGCGTGTAGATGAACCCTGCCTGGGTCACGGTCTGCAGCACGGTTATTCCGGCACCGGTCTCAAGCATGCGCCTTCCGTGACCGCGGTCGAACAGGTTCCCGGTTATCAGGTAGAGCATGCCCTGCATCAAAAGACCGATGCTGAGCACCATGCCGAAATCAGAGATGTCACCGATGAACAGATAGATGATCAGGCCCCAGACAAAGCCGGTCGCATAATTATAGGTCGACCGCGTAAGGAATGATTTTGCTCCGAACCAGGCATGACTGTTGAGTCCTCTCCACCCTATGGGTTTCGTGCCTCTTTCCATCCTGATGAATCGCAGAGGAAAGAAAGACAGCAGCATCAGGAGTGTGCTGCCGAAGAAGGACCAGCCGAGACTGACGGTCTCGCCAAGCCACCCGATGATGCCGGGCATGATGGCCGTGGTCGTTATGACGGCGATGTTCTTCAGGGAGAGCTGTGTGCCCTGGAACTCATGTTGGCTGCAGAACGAGAACAGGTAATGGTACGATGTCCAGTAGATGGCCTCCCCCATCGAAAGCAGGATGAAGAACAGGGGTATCATCCGGTGATCCTCTTGGACTCGGATCAGGGTCATGAAGGAAAGGGCGATGATGCAGACCCCTATCTTCAACCAGTTCTTGGGAGTCATCCGGTGCCAGAAAGGGATTATCAGGAAACGGAAAGGCACCCTGATAACAAGCCAGCTTCCCCAAAGCATGATGACTGCCCATGCAGGCATCCCCATCCTGAGGAAGAAAACGCCGCCGAAGAATCCCAGGATGCTGTCCGCTGCCATGAATAGGGCGTGATGGCTGGAAAGGGCATTGACCTCCTTATTTGAGAGCAGACGTTTGAGCATGTCTGTAAAAACAGGCAAATCTTTTTAAAGCCTTGTCTCTTAGTCTTACTTGCGCAGGACAACTGCCAGCAGCGGGTGCCAGACCTTCAAAGGGATGGCGCTCAGGAAAGTCCGCCCACCGTTCCCGCAGGGGTTCATGGCCGCTCATGGGAGTGAGACTTCGAAAGGGGTGGCGACGGCTCAGAAACGGTACCACTGTCCATCGTTGATGCCTTTGGCGTCAGAACCGCATGTCTATGACAGGTGGTTCGTTACGGATGAGGAAGGGAAGGCGATGGTGACATCTGCCGAGTAAACTTCCGACGAGATGGACAGAGAGGATGAAACGGCGAGTCCCGGCCGGTGCAAGTCCTTTGTGACGCTAAGTTGAATGCTGGTGCAGACCATCGTCATGTCTCGTGCGTGGTTTGGGTCTGACAGAAGGCGGCTTATCGTTGTCCTGCGTTTTTTTCTTTGTGTTTTTTGTATGTTTTTTTTTGCATACTTAAGGAACAGGTGGTCTGACCGAAACATACTTCAGGCTCCATGACAGGATGAAATGAAATAATCGAAAAAGAAAAAAGGCGCTACTGTTCTTCGGGCCGGGGCGTGATGTGCTGATGTGTCATCTCTTCGTCGGACACGGCATTGAAAACGATGTCACGATATTCCCATTCTGTGCTGTTTATCCTGACCTTGACCGGCATGCCATAGAAGTCGTCGATCCACATGATGCCTTTGCCGAGGTCGGTGGTCACCGCAAGCTTCAGTGCGTTCCTGTTGCCGATGAACTCTGATGAGGTCTCTTCCGCAACGATGGTCTCGTCTATCCATTCGCTGGGCAGCTTATACGTGAAATCGGCCGAGGCGACAGAGAACTCGTGGTTAGGGTTGATGCATGCCCCTTTGTCGATATTCTCGCAATAGGCGACACCTGCGCTGTTTTCCGCCGTGAGATAGACCGTATCGAATTGGAAACTCTTGTGGGTGATGGGGACCCTGTAGATCAGTTTGGTCCTGTCGCCCTTCACCAGTATCTTCACATCATCATCACGGGGTCCCGGTCCATAGTACTGATAGCTGTAGCTCTTGACGCTTTTTCCTGCTTCTTCAAAGCGTTGCTGGATGTCTGCTTCGATGTTCTTCTCTATCGGCGGTACGACGGGAACGAGTCCGGTGCATCGCCAGTTGATCTCAGCACTCTTGTTGTCTGCGTTGATGACACAGGCAGGGGAGCATCCTTCTTTCTGCAGGTCAAGGTCGATCCAGATGGTCCGGGTGTTCTCGTTGCAGACGATCCTGCCTTCGATGGGATTGCCGTCGCACCGTTCCCTTGCGATATCATACGCATCGCTGTCGGTCAGGCCCATGCAGGCATTCTCCTGGGACGGTTCGATGGGTTCTTTGGTGGTCTTTTCTGTGGGTATGGCATCTGCCTTCTGTCCTGCTGCCGGGGAACACTGCTCCTGGTCTGTGACCGTCCGGCCGTCTTCGCAGACATACTGGGTCGTCGAACACGCTGCCAGCACGATGGTGAACAGGACGAGGACGATGAACGCTAACATAGTGATTCTCATGGTTCCTACCTCCTTGACTTTCTCGCTCTTCTCATCTGGTCGTCGTGCCTTTCCTGGGCCTCCTGCATGAGGATATCATCGACCTGGGCAGTGCTCATGGAGATCATGGCCGCGATGAACATGAAGATGAAGAAGAGCATCAGGGTGAATCCCCAGGTCTTCGATTCAGGGTAGATGGCATAGAGTGACACGAAGAATCCCACGATGCTCGTCAGGAAAAATCCGCTCGATAGGGGCACGACCTTGAACATATGATCACCTCTTTTGGCTGGTCTGTCTTCCTTGTTTTTAAACTCTTGGGCATTTTCTGCCGCTTTCTCCTGCAACAGCAGTCGGTCTGGTCTCAGGCCTTCAGCAGGTACTTGTCCAGTCGGGTCCTGGCCTTTTCCCTCTTCTCCTGGTGCTTCACGAGGAACCTGTTCAGTTTCTCGATGAGTATCGCCTTGAGCTCTCCGGAGAGCATCTTCCCAGATTCATAATCGTCACGGATGCTCTGGAGTCTCTTGTCATCCTCTTCGAAATAGGTCAGGTACTGGAACGAAACATCGATGTCCGGGTCGCCTCCTTTCTTCCTGTGCTCTTCCACCGTCGCTCTTCCTCCTGAAAAAGCATACTTGTTGACCTTGTCCCTGACCTGCTTGGCGGTATCTGTGGTATAGATTGCCGTGTGGCTGACCGAGGCGCTCATCTTTCCGCCTTCGTACAATGCCGGAAGGAACCTGCAGTGGATCGATGCCGGTTTCTCGTAGCCGATCTTCGGCAATACATCTCTGGCGACACGGAAATGAGGGTCCTGGTCGATGGCATGGGGGATGAGGACAGGCACCTTCTTGCCGGCGAGGATGCTGGGGATCATGGCCGGGACAGCCTGCATGCTCGTGTAGAAGATCTGTCCGATGTTGGTGTCGTTGGTGAAGCCGAACACGGCCTTGGTGGTCGAGTAGGTGATCTTTTTGGCTACCCTGATGGCCTCTGGATACATGAGTCCGGCGTGTTCGGTGTCGATGAGGATCTTCAGCCTTTTCGGGGAAAATCCCAGGGCTATCATGTCCAGGGCATTCTCGTGGGCAAAGCCGTTGGCCTCTTCGAGCGAGAGCGTCTCTTTGAAGAGGAATTTTTCATCATCAGTGAGCTGGAAGTAGAGCGGGACATTGAAGGTGTCTGAGAGCCATTTGGTGAACATCCAGGGGATGAGATGTCCGAGGTGGGTGTGGCCCGAAGGTCCCCTGCCGGTGTAGAGCGCCCATTCCCGCCCTTTCTCATGCTGGTCAATGAGCCAGTTCATATCCCTGTGAGAGAAGAAAAGCCGTCTCCGCAGGAAATGGTGAAGCCTGCCGCTGTGCTTCTGTATCCTTCTGAGCAGTGCGTCATCGATGCGTTCGGTGCCGAACTGCTTGATGAGCTTGTCGTAGTCGACATCTCCGGAGACTTCCCAGGGGGTGACTTTGAATGCCATTGCAGCAGAAAGAGGACAGGGACTTTATAAAGATAATGGAGAACTTGTCTCATTCGTCACGCTTTTTGTCCGGGAAACAGACCGTCGATGACCCTGAGGCCCGCACTCATACTTTTCGGATACGCAGCGATGCTCATCCTGATATGATAACAGTCTCCAGAATCCGTAAGGACATAGTTGCCGTCTTCCAGTTCCTTCTTGTCCAGTCGCAGATAGAAATGCAGCGTCCCGTCGAGCCTTGACACTTTCTCCTTGTTGAGCCGGTTGACTTGAGCCGGTCCCAGCCGGTCCTTCAGGTGGTCTACCCCTGTCCGGAGGTGCCGCTGTTTCTCAAGCCGCACCCTGAAGATACTGATGTGGTCCCCTTCAATGCCTTTGGCGTTCTCCTGCTTGAGCTGTATCTTCTCCTGTTTCCAGTCGAAGGGGATGAGATCATGCAAGGTCTTGATGACCTGTTCCTCTCGGTCCTTATCTTTCTCAAAGACCGTGATGATGACGTTATGCAGGCATTTCATCTGAGCAACATATAATGCTGGCAACATTATAAAGACAAGCATCCTATTAAGACCGTGGTTGAAATATCATGGTCAACTTTTAAAATATTAGCTTTTATGGGCTGCGGATCCTGGGAATCTTCGGCGTGTTTCTTCAGCTCCTAAACCCTTTTATACCCGTCAGGTTTCCTCACGTCCATGAAGCACACTCCCTGGATAACGCTCTTCCTCATCCTCGCCTTCTTTGCAGCGCAGCTCATGGGCCTGCTCATCATCTCCCAGTATGTCAATATCGAGGCATCTTCTGCTTCCGGCATGACCGTGCTCCATGAGGAGCAGTATTTCATCGAGCCTCCCCGTGTGGAAGATGAATCCTTCTCCTTCATCTTCATCATGCTCCTGGTGCTCTTCGGGACGGCCATCATCCTCCTGCTGGTGAAGTTCAAGAGACGGCGGTTCTGGAAACTCTGGTTCCTGCTGAGCGTGGTCATCAGCCTCTCGCTGGGCTTCTTTCCCTTTATCCGGAAGGCACTCACAAGCATCGCTCCGGGAATCAGCAATGATGCTTTGACCATCACCTTTGTCATCGCTCTCTTTCTGGGGCTGTGGAAAGTCTTCCGGCCGAACGTATGGGTCCATAACTTCACCGAGCTCTTCATCTACGGCGGAATAGCTGCCCTTCTCGTCCCCATCATCAATGTCTTCTCTGCCTTCTTTCTCCTGCTGTCCATCTCGCTCTACGACATCTTCGCTGTCAACAAGTCCAAGCACATGGTCAGGATGGCCGAGTTCCAGACCGAGTCAAAGGTCTTTGCCGGCCTGTTCATGCCCTATGGCAGACAGCAAACCAAAATCGCAAGACGTCCTGCTGCGAATGTGCCTCTGCCGCAAGCGAGACGTCTGATGACAAAGAAGGATAAAGCAGGGAACGCTCCATCAGGTGCCACGGCAGTCCTCGGCGGCGGAGACATAGCCTTTCCGTTGCTCTTCACAGGCGCGCTCCTGAAGACGACCGGAAGTTTCTTTGCTGCCTTCATCGTGGTCATCACTGCGACCATCGGCCTGTCCTGGTTGCTCCTGACCGCGAAGAAAGGGAAGTTCTATCCTGCAATGCCGGCCATCAGCATCGGTTGTGTGGCGGGGTATCTGTTCACCCTGCTTCTTTAAACCCTATCAAGAAAACAATCTCGCTGCAATCCCGCAATCTTGCTTTCAGGATATTTCAGAGTGACTGCAGCATCTCGTCGACAGAGAACTTCTGGCCGTCGCTGACAGCCTCCACATGGACACCTGATTCCCTGCCGATGCTTCTCGCCTCTTCCCGGGGATCTGCATCCACCATCTTGATGCCGAATCCGGTGATGAGGCAGGTCTTTGGCCTGAGTTTCTTCAGCAGTGTTGTTGCGTCCCGGGTATTCATGGCTCCTTCTTCCTGCAGGTTTCCAGGCATGCGGACGTTGAGGATGAGGAGGTCGACTCCTTTATACGATTCGAAGAGTCCGGTATCGAGGATGGTCTCGCAGGGGATCCCTATGGATTTTCCGTCGGCAACTATCCTGAAACCGAGGGCGTTCGGGTCTTTCTGGTAGCTTCTCAGGATGGAGATGTCCACGTCATTGATGCCGATTTTCTGTCCTGGGCGCACCGACAGGGCACGTTCCACCATCTCCCTTTCGTTCTTGTTGAGATAGGTCTGGAATCCTTCGGCGCCCCTGTAGAGCGTCTCGTTGCAGATGAGCACACCTCTCTTGTCCAGGCCATGGTGGGTCATCGCCGCGATGGCCGCGTTCACATCGCCCGTCCTGAAGAGCGAATTCTGGGAAGCGAGGATGCAGGTGGTCTCCCGCAGGTTTATCTTGTGCTGCTTTGCCTTGACCAGACTTCCTGGTCCCGGGTCGATATGGAGCTGCGTATCCCCATACTGGAAGATGATCCCTCCTGATGCCAGGATCTGTTTGCCGATGACGATGCCGTCTCCGCCGGTCCCCAGGAAGGTGAGTTTTCCTCGTTTGTCCGCCATGACGTTAGGTTATTTATAAACTTAATAAGCCTTTTGGGATACCTTTAAAAAGCGCCTGACCTTAGCAAGCCCCGCAGGCTAGGTCGGGAGGATAGCCGTCTCCTGTCGCTGCAAACCGGCTTCACGGTGGGACCGAAGTCCCTGGAGCAGGATATGTTTCATATGCAGGGTCTTGACCCGGACGTTGAGGCTTTGTCCTTTGGGATGCTTGTGCAGGGGAACCACGTCAGGCGGGGAACCGAGCAGCGTTAACCTTGTATGAGGGTGCTCAGAGGGTCGCGAAGCTGAGGAAGGGCCGAGGTAGCTCTCGTATGTGCATGTTCTCATCCAGGGACGTGCCTGCATTTTCTCGTATTTTTTTCGCTTTTTTTGTGTAAAACTTTAAAAATGTTAATATCTTCGATAAATTTATGGCACAATATGCAGACCTTTTATCAATTCTAAAACTACGCAATGAAGATTTGGAATGGTATAATCAGGAACTAAGTAATTTAAAAAACGAGTATCATGATGAATTTATTGCAATAAATGAGAAAAAAATTATTGACACTGATTCCCGAATGGAAGGGATTATCAGAAAACTTAAACAAAAAAAGATTGATCCTGCATCTGTGATAATTAAATTTATTTCAAAAATTGACGCGATCCTTTAGTTCACTTGTTTATGCCACTCATGAAATCACGAATACCTCTCCTTATCATTGAGGGAAGACTTGTTCTGACGACCGCACTTGTCTGTAAGAAGCTACGATTACATGTTCCTTTTCATGAATTTGTCATTGATACCGGAAGCAATTTTAGCTTTTTAAGTTACAAGGATGTTCTGCAACTCCAAATACCGATGAAAAATCGCCGTTCAATGGGTCGCATTCAATTTGGTGGCTCAGATTTCGATAAAACCGAACTGCCACCAATCAATCTTCTCATGCTCAAGGAGAATAAGACAGACCATATCAATATAAAAGTAATTTTGGGGGCTTTATTGACTAAAAAAACCTCTGAACGGAAACGAAAAATAGCAGAGACCCTGCCTTCTATTCTTGGAATGGATTTTTTATCTATCAATAACTTTTCTCTGCACATATATCCCCATGAGAAAATCGCATATCTCTCTCAGGAATAACATAGGCGTGCCTGCATTTTCTTTCATAATGTAAAATAAAAAAGAAAACAAATCATCTGCTATGGCACGCATTACCTGTACTGCAGACGTTTTTGCACCCGTCGCATGGTCGGGACGAGGTATGCCTTCCAGACTCCCGGATTGATGACCCCTTCATCATCGACAAGCAAGCCGATCTCTCGATTCTTTTCCCTTCCAACCGCTCGTATGCTTTCAGGGTCTTCAATGCCCATCGCGCGAATGGTTGCATATACCAGATGGTAGCTTTCCTTCATCGCCTTTGTCTTTTCCGGGGTTGCTTCAATCTCATTGATCTGCTGTTGATATTCATCCAATGCTTCGAGTCTGGGTCGCAAGATGTCATATCTGCAATACTCGCCATCGATAAGCTGGTGCAGCCAGGCAACGCTCTTCCTGACGTTGCTGTCTATTGATGTTGGCCATTGTGTAATTTTCTCAACCTCGCTGATTGCTTCTTTGAGCAGCAGATCCATGATGTTCTTCTCTGAAGCGAGTTGCTCATGTGCGATGTAGGCAACATGGTATGCTTTCGTGTTTTTGATCGCTTCTGTCGTTTCCTGATACAATTCAGGCAGCCTATCCAGATCAAGCAGATCGTGGCGGTAGATGCCAACACGTAATTGCGGATATCCTTTCAAATACCTCCAGATGGTTTTTGCTGAAGGGGGTGTTTTCTTGCTTCGACTCATTCTTTCCTCCGATAGCTGTCGCTATCTTCTGTATGTGATTATTGGTGTTGTCAGATCAACAAGAATCTTGCATCAGATTTCCCTTCACCAGAAAAGAGGTTTCACCCGTATCTGAAAAGCGTTGAAGGTTATGGCTGATGTGTGGCTTAGAAAACAAAGTAGCTAAAAGAAAATACATTTTCGGTCTTAGCTACGTTTAACATGATTTTTGTAGCTAACCACGACGACAATAAATACTTTTCGATTTTATTGCTGGTTATCTTTGATCATCTCAAGAAACAGTTTATGCACTCTGGTCTCGCCGACAAGCTCCGGGTGGAACGTCGCCACAAGGCAATGCCTGTATTTTGCCACAACAACCCTGCCGTCAAGTTCTGCTAACCGCTCAACTTCAAGACCGACCCTTTCGATGACAGGAGCCCTGATGAAGATGGCCTTCAATGGTTTCACGTCTCCCTTCAGTTCAACCTCTGTCTCAAAACTGTCGACTTGCCTTCCATACTCGTTCCGTTTGATTGTCATATCGATGAGCTTCAGGGTTGATTGGTTGTTTCCCGCCCCTTTGCCCACAACCTCTTTCGCCAGCAGTATGGCGCCTGCACAGGTGCCGAAGATCGGCATTCCTTCTTTGTACCTGACAACGATTGCCTTGTCCAGCCCTTCCTTTTCCAGAAGTTTCATCAGGGTCGTCGATTCGCCGCCGGGGATGATGAGCCCGTCGACAGAAGAGAGCTCTTCCTTTGTACGTACCTCTTCCGCATCAACACCTAGAGAAGAAAGCACTTCTTCATGCTCAACAACATCGCCCTGCAGGGCAAGAACGCCGATCCTCATTGTTTTCTCCCTACCAGCCACGCTTGGCCATCTTGACGTCGAGCTTGTCCATCTCGATGCCGGGCATGGCCTCACCGAGACCTTCAGAGACTTCCGCGAGCTTCTTGGCGTCCTGGAAATGGGCGACCGCCTCGACGATCGCCTTTGCCATCTTTGCCGGCTGCTTCGACTTGAAGATGCCTGATCCGACAAAGATGCCGTCCACGCCCATCTGCATCACGAGGGACGCATCCGCAGGCGTAGCGATGCCTCCGGCAGCGAAGTCCACGACAGGAAGCCTTCCCTGTCTGAGTGTCTGTCTGAGGAGCACCAACGGGATGCGCATCTCTTTCGCTGCCCTTCTCAGCGTGTCAGGTCTCGCTTTTCGTAGCTTTCTTATCTCTTCCCTCACTGTTCGTATGTGTGTCACCGCCTCGACGATGTTTCCGGTCCCTGCCTCTCCCTTTGTCCTGATCATGGCAGCGCCTTCGTCAATCCTTCTCAATGCTTCACCAAGATTTGTCGCTCCGCAGACAAAGGGGACCTTGAATTCCTGTTTGTTGATGTGCCGCTTGTTGTCAGCAGGGGTGAGAACTTCGCTCTCGTCGATGAAATCAACTTTCAAGCTTTCCAGGATCTGCGCTTCGGCGAAATGGCCTATCCTGACCTTGGCCATGACAGGGATCGAGACGGCTTTCATGATGTCTTTGATGAGCTTCGGGTCAGACATCCTTGCGACGCCGCCCTGTGCTCTGATGTCCGCGGGCACCCGCTCCAGCGCCATGACAGCCACGGCTCCCGCGTCCTCTGCTATCTTCGCGTGTTCGGCGGTCACCACGTCCATGATGACCCCTCCCTTGAGCATCCGTGCAAGTCCTGTCTTGATCGTGTAGGTCGCTTTTTCCATTGATGCACCTTCTTTCCTGTCTATGTCTATGCTGTCCGGTTTTTTATCCTTTTTTTCTGCGGTATCAGAAGAAGATGACCGGCAGGGGATGCGGGCTTCTCCGTATGGTGATCCATTCGCCGTATCTTGCCTTGTACTCGACACCGACCGAATCGGCGATGACGATCTGGTTCTTCTCCCGTGATTTTATCCTGATGACATCATTTGGTCTGAGCAGGGTCTTCACCATGGTGGATCTCATGAACGGGCCTTTATGGGGCTCTCTGACGAAGAGCTGCATCCGGGTGGCATCCCGTCTCATGGGCTTCGCGCCGGCAGAGCGCAGCCAGGCATTGGATCCTGTTGCGGTCCCGACGATGATGCCAGAGCTCCGCTGTTTCTCGCTTTTCTTGTTGATGTAGAGCGTATAGCGGGAGAGCTTGTACGGCTTGGAATGGCCGAAGAAGATCTCGTTGAGCGCGGGTTCCAGGACCTTCTGCCCTATCTTGCATTCCAGCCGGGTAAGCTTGACCAGCCTGAACCTGTTCTTGCTTATGCGTTCGAACTTCTTCTTGAAATCGAAGCGGTCGGCGTTGCAGAGGAAGCCTACCTTTGTCTGGGGGTTGGAGTTGACTCCCAGCATGGGCACGCCCTTGACGTTCTGCTGTGCGACAGAGAGGAAGGTCCCGTCTCCTCCGACGGTGATGATGATGTCTGCTCCCCGCATCCTGCGCTTGTTGAAGCGGTTCCGGGGGATGAAGCGATAGTCGCATCCGTGCTCCTTGAGCGTTTCCTTGACGACCCGCACGGTCTTCTGATGTTCCTTCGGCTGGGACGCGAACTCGATATAGATGATGAGCGCTTTCTTGGGTCGCATGATGCTTTCCTCCGGAGCGGTTGAGGATGATGCCTATTTAAACATTATGCAGCATTAGGCTATTATGACTCCCTGCAGAGAGATGCCAGATGCCTGCCCTACTCCATCGACGAGGACCCTCTACGATGCATAGGAACCCCGTCGATGTCGCCTGGCCATCCACAAAAATCGAAGATTTTTGGGATCCCAAAGATTGGAAATCTTTGAGGATGCCATCATTGTCCTCCTTTCAGTCGGAAATGCTGACAGTGATGGCACAGACGGTCATGCATCTGGCAGAAAAGCAGAGGGTTTCATGATAGCCGCGGCATTACAAAGAGAAAGAGCGGACACCCTAGCAGAAAGAGGTCTTCTATGTATCTGTTTTGCCGGTTCCAGGCATTGGTCTTCGTCAAAGCTCTATCCATTCGTCCTGGTCTGTCTCCCTGTGTTGTTTGTTTTCCATGTCGCTCCCCTCGTCTCGTGTTTCCTGGTATCGCTCATGCTAGATGGTTAAGGGGGGTTTCCAAGACCGTCCGGAAACCCCAGTTCAGTTGAAGATGAACAGGTAGCAGATGACCGGCAGGATAGCCACGCTAGGAAGATGCTTCCTCATCCCTGCCCGCGTGGTGTTTTTCATTTCGGTCACAGAATATATGGCGTTCTCAGGGAACACCGTGGCCTCAGATAATGGGGTTTCCTTTATATGTATTTGGTTAGACCAGAAGAGAGATAAATGATGCAGAAAAAGGACATCCTCCTTCGCTTTATCGTCGGCCGAGGAAACGTTCAAGCCGGTCCATGCCCTTTTCGATGTCTTCCCGGGAGGCAGCGTAGCTGATCCTTACATGATGTTCCCTGCCGAAGGCGCTTCCTGGCACCAGAGCAAGCCTTGCCTCATCGAGCAGATGCTTGCAGAACTCCATCGAGTTCCTGATCCCCTCTGGATAGGCGTCCTTGACCTCAGGAAAGCAATAGAACGCTCCCTTCGGAGGACTGCAGCTGACGCCCTCCATCTCATTGAGCCTTTTAACCATATACTTCCGGCGTTCATCGAAGGCATCTCTCATCTGCTTGACGCTCTCCTGAGGCCCTTCATAGGCTGCCACTGCAGCTTTCTGGGCGATGGAGTTGGGATTGCTCGTCGTATGGGACTGCGCCGCTCCCATGGCTTTGGCGAGTTCCCCGTTGGAGGCGCTCCAGCCGATCCTCCAGCCGGTCATGGCATAGGTCTTGGAGACCGAGTTGATGGTGATGGTCTTTTCCTTGATCTCGTCCCCTAGGGACGCGATGGACGATGGCTGTCCTCTGTCATAGAGGAAATGCTCATAGACCTCGTCTGAGATGACGAAGCCATCCTGTTCAAGGACCTGGTCTGCGATGGCCTGCAACGTTTTCCGGTCCAGGACCGCGCCGCTGGGGTTTGAGGGTGAGTTAAGGGTCACGAGCCTTGTCTTCGGTCCCCAGGCCTTCCTGAGCAGGTCCAGGTCCAATCCGAATCCGTCGTCGCTCTCCACCACGACAGGAACTGCTTCGGCCATCTGTATCTGCTCCCGATAGCTGACCCAGTAGGGCGAGATGATGATGGCCTCGTCTCCCGGGTTGAGCAGCGTCTGGTACGTGCTGTACAGGGCATGCTTGCCGCCGTTCGTGACGATGACCTGGTCTTTTCCATAATCAAGGCGGTTCTCTCTCTTCAGTTTCGCTGCGATGGCTGTCCTGAGGCTGTCGATGCCTGCTGCCGGCGTGTAGTAGGAGAAGTTCTCGTCGATGGCCTTCTTGGCCGCCTCCTTGATATGTTCTGGTGTCGAGAAGTCTGGTTCTCCTGCGCAGAAGGACAGCACATCCTTGCCCTCTGCCTTCATCCTCTTGGCGAGGGCAGTGAGTGCTATCGTAGCCGACGGTCTGACCGAGGCGATCCGGTTGGTAATCATGCTGGAAAAGAATTGAGCAGTTACTTAAATGTTTCTTTGGTTTTCTTTCGGATCGATACGGTACTGCTCCAGTCTCGCATCAAGATCGTTTGTCTGTTCCTGTTTGGGTTCAGACGAAACCGTTCGTGTCCTTGAAGAAAGCAGCAAGCCTTTCGTAGAGAGAAGAACCCATACCCCTGAATGTGTCATCATACATGATGCGCATCTTCTGTCTGAGGCTGACATAATGCCCTCTCTCTGTCTTCTCTTCCGGTTCGGCAGGAGGGGGCGATCCGGTGATCCCTGGTCGGGTGATGTTCCCCCGTAACGTGTCCCACAGGTATCCCATGATGTGATCAGCGAAGCTAACTTTGTTTATAAAGATAACTGCCTCATTCAGGCAGCCGCGGCAACAGCACATAGACCACCGCTGCTGCGAGGGCAGTGATGATCCAGAACACCAGGGGCTCTATCCTGTTGAAGATGAACAGCCCGAAGTTGACCAATACCAAAGCAAGGAAGAACAATGATACCTGTTTTTTGAGTCTCATCTGATCACTTTTAATGAGGTCCTGTCTATGATGGGGTGTATGCTCTGGTGCCCCTCCCACCACATGAACTTCGCAATTCTTTTTAATGCCTGCTGCACATTCGTCGGATATTTATGATGTTTATCTATTCGTCGGGCTGTTCCTCTGTCGATCATGAGTGCTTGCGTGGGCAGCACATATAAAAAATGATAGTGTCTGATCTCTTGCGAGAGCGCACGGCTCTCTTTCCCTTCAGGGATGTCGGGGTTCTGATATGTCGTTGCGTATATCGTCGGATCCACTAATTCTGCTGTGCCCTCCAGATACATCCTTATCAGTTTATGTCTTCCTCCCACGCCCGTTGTGCTCGAGAAATAGGGGTATCCTTCCAGGGGGAGGTTGAGTGAGATGACCGGATCCATGATGGTCATTCCTCCGGTATAATCCACGATCATCGAGAACAATCTACAAAACTCCTCACAGAGCCCTTTGGGCCTATCTCCAAAATAGCGATAGTCTGTCTGATCCGTTCCGTAGCTCAGGTTGTCTTTCATCCACTCGAGAATGGCAATCACGTCCTTTCTTCTGTATCCTTTTCGTTCTTCCATCGTGAATCCTTCGTGGAGCGGCAAGCCTATCTCTTCGATGATTCTTTTTATCATGGGTTGTCGTGGTTCTTCAGGCGCGTTTCTCGTTTGCCATGCTGAATACATCTGCGATTCATCCTGAAGGTGATTCGTCATTAATTCCATCTTGACGATGAGCGGTTTCTCGTTCGTCAGGAGTATCTTTCCTTCCAGTCCGTCTGCCGTCTGCTCTAGCCCATAATTGTCTTCCTTCACCTTTATTCGCGAGGAGTTCGGCAGCAGTATCCGTTCTGGTCTGCCTGTCTCTCTCATGCGCATGTCCGGGTAATAGGTCGCTTTCGCTTCCAGAGCGGAATCATATCCTCCCACATACACGTCACGGTTGTCCTTTGTGATAAGTGTTCCATCGATGAATAGCTTGTTCTTGAAGGCATCGTCGTGGGATGCCTCGATACGTCTTTTGATTTCTGGAAACCGATCTTTCCAGCGGAGCATGTTCATATGCGGATAAAATATACGGAAGAATATATGTTCTTCCGTTTTCTCGATGAAAAAACGCAGTTCTTCTTTTGTAGCCGATGACCCTTCGATTCCTACGGAAACATTCTGTTCAGCTTCCCGAATCCTTCTTTAAACGGCCTGTCTTCTTTAGATAGCTATGGATATCGAAGATTTCATCTTACTCATAACATACCATAAACAGTGGCTTGGCGGTCAGGACCAAGAACCTCCATTTGATCATAGAGCTCCGCTGCTGAAAAAAATCGATCCGCTTCTTTTATCGAAGCCGATAGAAGAGGTCTATCTCTACATGCTCGACAAAGAACCGGATAAATGGAACCCCGAGGGGTACTGTGAACCTGAACTTCGCCATCTGGATAACGTTCTGAAGGACATGGATTCCCGCACGAGCATCATGAACAGAAAAGGATATTACAAGCCTTCCCTGGGATATTTTCTTAGCCGGGGTGTCGAACTCTTCGCCTTCTCACCCGATGAGTCCGGCAGGGAGATTGTCTTTTTTGATCCCCTGCATCAACGTCTTGTTGACTTTCCAGAACTCATCCAACCGCAATTCGATCCTATCGCTCAGACGCGCACGACTGTTGTGCCCCTTTATCTTCATGGAAACTGTTTATTCTGTTACAGCCGGGTCGGAAGTTGATCCTTTCTCCTGAATGAGATAAAACGCGCTATTTCACCGTCACGCTCTTTGCGAGGTTCCTGGGCTTGTCGATGGGCAGCCCGTTCTCCTTTGCGATGTAATAGGCCAGCAGATGGCCGACGATGC
>JAADFO010000056.1 GCA_013152815.1 Nanobdellati archaeon | reverse complement strand
CACAGGCAAAGGAGGCCAGGGAATATGTCGATCGGCTCATTGCAGAAGCTACAAAAAACAAGCCGACCAGCAACGTCGAGGACATTACCGGGCAGGCAATAGCCGAACTGACCTTTGACCAGGGCATCCCTTCTTTACCGGGCTATTACTATCTCAAACCGAGCTTCTCATTCGACAACCCTTCAGGCATAGACCGCTACCCGCTCATCTACCGGTCGCTTTCGGGAATCCTTCTTAAATGCGCAGGAGATACTTCCTGCATCCAGTCTGCTCTCGGAAGCCTGCAGACCAACGGACTGCGTGCTCTTGTCGCGACCGCAGGGCATTTCATGAACGCAGAAGGAGAAGGGGGCGAGGCAGAGGAGGAATGGACCGAACTCTGTGAACCGGTATCAGAGCGCCCGCTCCACGATTTTCTGGCATTCTATCAGGACTGTGCCTTGTCCCTCGACGGCAACTGTGCCTGCACTGCAGACGCATCAGACCTGTGGGATGCTGCGTTGGATGACCAAGGATCGTCCATCACCATATCTTTCTCTCCTGTTGTTCAGATAGGAGGAGGAAAAACCGGCCAGAACAGTAAGGACAGGTATCTGCTCACCATGAACCATGGAGAATCATCTGCTCAGATTGCCATGGGCGAACTCAGCCAGATCCCCCAAGAATACACCCTCTCTTCAGGCCAGGTCGAGATGAAGACCGATACCGGAACCATATCTTCCTCTGCACTTGTCCTTGAGAAGACCTCTGCTCCTGGCGCCTCTTCCCGTATGCGGTTCATCTCTGCCGGAGAGACAGCAGGCATCGACAGCTGCAGCCCCAGCAGCTTCTTCAGGGTATGTGTCGAAGACCAGGGAACCCTTCTCTTCCTCTATGACCCTGAGAAGAACGACCTCGTCATACGTCACCCGGTCATACGTTTTGCCTTGCAGAACATCGGTGTCCCTCCTCCCTCTGTCTCAAAGATCAAGGCGGTGGATGCCTTCCGCGAAGAGGGTGCGATCGTTGTTTCATGGCCACACATAGACGACCCGAACGTGATCGGCTATGTCATCTATTATTCCCATCAGAACCTGGGTCTTCTTTCCAATGAAGAGATACGAAAACAGGCGACCACCACGCCGACAGGACCCGACGATATAGGGAAACAGACCCTGCGGCTCGACAGGGTCGATGCCATGGATGGCAGGATACAGCTGCAGAATCTCGGGCTGAAGACCGAATGCGCATGGGATTATGCAAAAGCCACCTGCTCCTACACGACCCTGCTTCTTGATGCTCATGGAAAACCCACCGGAAAGACCAAGCAGACCCTCCTGCAGAAGGCCACGCCCTATCTGTTCCATGACGAACAGATGGTCTATCTCCTTCCTGCTGATGATGGACAGCCGCTCTATGTCACTGTCCTTGCGCTTGCCCCCAACGGCATGGAATCTCCTGACAGGAAAGTGAAGGGGCAGGTCATCTCCACCGACGACTATCCGCCGCCGCCATGTGAGCATGTCCTCATCAGCTCCAAAGGGACGCCACCGAACGCAGAACTGGACTTTAGCTGTTCCTTTTCTGAGCGGCCAGAGGATGTGAACGGGCTCTTCATCGACTATCGTATTACTGACACCGATGGTCAGCCCGTTTTCATCAAGCCGCTGAAACCACTTCCCTTCGTCCAGGGACAATTGGCCCAATCAGGAAAGCTTCCCATGATACGGTTCCAGGACACAGAAGGACAGCCCATCAGGCGGGTGGCGTTCCGGATACTGGCCAGACAGGACGATAACGACCATCAGGAGGGCATGTATGATCAGACCTATCCGCTCGATGCCTATGAACCTTTGCAGGACGACTGGCTCGGGATCCTGGTGGAGGCGAAGGCGCTTTCACCGTAATCTCTTTCTCATGGTGTCATCCCAACGTCCGTAGAAAGACGATGTTCGCTGTTCCGGTGTAATTCCCAAGCGGCGTATCCTTCGGGACGGTTATGGCGAAGCTGACCTTTACCTGCTGTCCTGGATCGAGGACAAACTCTTCCGGGCTGACCTGCACCCATGAAGAAAGGTCCCCCCGCATGCCTATCTTGACGTCCATGGGAAACTCCTTGTTCTGGCTGACGTTCAGGAACCGCTTGCCGAAGTTGCCCGGTTCGATGTTGCCGAAGAGCATCTTGGCCTTGTCATGCTGGAACCCGGAGCGATTATCTACGGTGACCTGTGCAGGGATCTCCCACTTCTCCTGAAAGACATATTCTGTATAGAACAGGAACGTCGCAGAGACGGCGAGCAGGAAGACAGCGATCATCAACAGCACCAATGTTCGTCTTCTCATCGGCTCTTCCTCCTTGTTCTTTCGCTTTTCCTGACCTGTTTGATCTGTTCTAAGAGAGAATAATAAAATCTGTGTCTTTTTGTCTCTTCTATTTCTGTCTTCTCATATCCTCGCCCTGATGCTGCGGTACATCCAGAACATGTTGAATGCCAGGAGGACCAGGAGGAGGATGCCGCCCATGATGATGCCTATGCGCAGCATGCTGCTCTCTGCAGGGCGTTCCCTGGCAGGGTTCTGCTTTTCTTCTGTCGTCGGGTCTGTCAGGCGGACGATGCCCTGTTTCGAGAAGGTCAGGGTGCCTTCTTCACCTTCATAGAACACAACCACCGAAATATTTGCCGTGTCAGGCATATCCCCCAGCTGGATGAATCCTTTCAACCGTGTCTTCTGCATGGCAGCAAGGTCCAGGGTGGGGGTCTTTGCTGTCTCTTTTCCGACCCGGAGTTCTGCCCAGACCCCCTTGAGCGGCAGGTTCCACTCGCTCTCTACGGCGATGCTGAACGGCGAGATGCTGTTCCTGGTCATCTGTGTCGGTATGTCGTTGATGAGGATGTTCAACGTCCCTACCCGAAATCCGCTCTCCAGTTCCATGGTCTTTCCGTCATAGGTGACTGTCGCCTTGGTGGAATACTTCCCTTTCTTCAGTCCGGCAGCATTGAAAAGCGTCACCAACGGAAGACGCTCATAGCTTTTGAGTCCTGCGTGATTGGTTTTCAGGGTCTTCAGGAGCGTTCCCTCTTCATCGTAGACTGAGATGGATGCTTGCACATCATCGATGTATCGGGTGGTGAAGCT
>JAADFO010000055.1 GCA_013152815.1 Nanobdellati archaeon | reverse complement strand
GTCTTGTGTTGGGGAGCAAATACCGCTGGTCAGTTGGGGAACGGTACGACGTATAATGCGGGTAGCATGCCTCATCCGCAGCTGACGAATGACGCATCCCCTTACCTTTCGATCGCTGCAGGAACTGGTCATGCCTGTGGTATCCGTCTGAATGATAGCAGGGTCTTGTGTTGGGGGAACGGGGGTTTGGGCGCTCTTGGTAATGGAGGAACATCAAATAAGGGCGTTCCGACGCTTACTTCAGATGCTGCAGGGTATCGTCAGCTCTCTTTGGACGATTATTTTTCATGCGGTATCCGGCTGAATGATAGCCGTGTCCTGTGTTGGGGCTCCAATCTCAATGGTCAGTTGGGGGATGGCACGACGACGCAGAGGAACGTTCCGACACTCATGAACAACACTTTTGCGGTGATGACTGTCGTGGCAGGATACCAGCATACCTGCATCGTGCGGATGAACGACAGCAGGCTGCTCTGTAATGGCGGGGGTGTTTCTGGTGAGTTGGGTGATGGTCTGACCACTGTTGCGCAGAACAATTCTGTCTTTGTCAATACGACAAGCACGTTTTTTTCGACGGCTTTGCTGAGGGCCAGCTTCGTCATGTCTCTGCAGTGGCTCGTCAGTGGACGGCAAAAGGGGATAACTGGACCTTCAGCTGTCTTGCCTATGATAATGCAGATTATGGCAGTTGGCTGAACAGCACGGCGGCGTCTGTCCAGAACACTGCCCCTGCTGGCCTGGCCATGGACCTCACCCCGGACGATTCTGCTGTCTCTTCTGATCTTGCCTGCACCATCACCACCAACGCGACCGACGCCGATAACGATTACATCAACTATACCTATCAGTGGTACAGGAACGGTGTTCTCTTCAGGACACTGCAGTACAGCTCTCTGTGGTCCGATACTATCAGTTCTGCCGACACCTCTGCAGGAGAGGAGTGGAACTGCACCGTGACCCCCTTCGACGGGACGGTGAATGGCACTCCTGCATCGGACAAGGTGACCATCAACCGATATCCCGGCCTGCCCATCCTCAACTATCCTGCCAACAACACCGACATGTTCACCAACCGCACTCCCCGGTACAACTGGACCAACGCCACCGATCCTGACAACGATACCCTGACCTATACCTTCCAGCTCTCCCGGTACGCCGACATGAGCGCTTTGGAACTCAACATCTCGCAGATAGCGGCGAACAGCTATTATAACGCGACTGAACTCGACTTCACGGTCTATTACTGGCGTGTGCGGGCAAATGACGGGGAATTGGACGGCAACTGGAGCGACATCTTCAACTTCTCTGTCGAGAAGTATCTCTCCATAACGGTCGAGACAGACACGATCGCCTTCGGAAGCCTTTTTCCCGGAGACGCGAACGATACGACCACGAACAATCCCCCTCCCTTCCGCATAGAGAACGACGGCAACTGGGAGGCCAACATCTCTATCAATGCGACGTCGCTCTGGGACAGCGAGAAGGCAGGGCTGGGTACACGTTACTATCAGTTCAAGGCCAACCGCACCGATGAAGGCGGCACTTTCGACTGGGCCGCATCCCAGACGTCATGGGCGAACATGAGCAGCCACAAGCTGTCTCTGATAAGACAGCTGAACCACAGCGACGGGGCAGACTCGATGGCTGTCGATATCCGCATAGCGGCACGATCAGATGAACCGCCTTCGACGAAAACGAGCAGAGTGATCTTCTGGGCCAGCACCTATCCAGGATGAGCATGAACAGAACATTCGGCTACAGTATGCTCTTCATCCTAGCTTTCCTGCTCTTCGCGAACCCTGTCTTCGGCTTTGGCGTGGTCCCTGCAGAACGGGATGTCTTCTATGCTGGAGGGAAGGATATCCATGTCAGGATGAAGCTCATGAATCCGGCCGGAGGCGAGTTTGACATCCTCCTCCGTGCAGAGGGGGATACTGCGCAGTACATCCGCTTCAGTGATCCCCTAGTCTCATTTGCAAAGGGCGAAAAAGAGAAGATCATCACCTATACGCTGAAGTTTCCGCCGAACATGGCAAATAAAGGAGAGATCACCGGTAAAGTGACCGCCATCCAGATACCGAAGAAGGTGTCTGCAGGAGATGCTGTCGTATCCGCAAGCGTCGCGGTCTCTCAGACGGTCAGACTGATGGTGCCTATCACCGGGAAATATGCAAGGATCAGGATCTCTCCAGGAGTCTTAGAGATAGGCAAAGAAGGATTCTTCAACGTGGAGATCCAGAATCTGGGAGATGAAGACCTTATCAGCATCAATCCCATCATCACCATCTACGGTCCCCTGAACAACAAAGTTGCTGTCATTCCAGGGGACGAGCTCACCTTACGGAGCAAGGAGACAAAGAAATTTCCCATTCTCTGGACCCCTGCCCTGCATGCTGGAAGGTACCGCGCCACATTGAGCGTCTCTGACGGAGAATTCAGTGTCAGTAAAGACGTCGCGTTCAGCATCGGCGAACCCCTCCTTGCCGTGGAGTCCATAGATGTGGCCAATTTCAGGCTTGGCGGCATCGCCAAACTTGCGATAGCGATATCCTCGAACTGGAACCTTCCCATCGATGAGGCATACGCGAAAGTGAGAATCGAGGACGCTTCCGGGACTGTCTATGCAGAATACAAGACCGCCGAGACTTTCTTCGACCCCTTCGCCACACAGGTAGTTGACGCATTCTGGGATACCACCCAGGTGCTTGCCGGTGCGTATCTGCTCACTGTCGACCTCCATTACCTGAAGAAGACCACTGAGGAAAGATTCAACATCACGGTCGAAGAGGACTCTATCACCGCCGATACGGTCCTGACGGGCAAGGTCGTCGCCAGTGAAGGGGAGAACAGCAATATGATACGGATAATTCTCCTGTTCATAGGTGTGCAGACACTCTTTCTGGTGGGTTTTGTCATCTATCGGACCAAAAAGAGAAAAAACGCGATGTGATGTAGGTCAGAAGCAAGGGACAGTCGGTGTCCACAGACGCATCTTCTGGTCTCCCTGAAGAGAGATGCTCTTTTCATCTCTTCTGCTTGAGGAAGACGCTCCAGAGAGGATATTTATAATTAAAATAGATATATTTAAATATATTACATATATAAATGGAGCCAGGTCTGAAAACAGTGTGTTTCCGTTGGACGAAAAGAAAGTGATGAGACATAGTGACGACAAGGACCTTTCTAGCTTCAGCTTTCTTTCATTCCACCGATTCCGGACTGTCCTCACCCCTAAAAGGATGGAGCTCATCCGGTCTATCCGTGCCAACCGTCCTGATTCTATCTATGCCCTTGCCAAGCTTGTGCACAGGAGCGCCGAGAATGTCCATACTGATATCAAGATCCTCGAGAAAGAAGGTCTTGTCGAACTGCACCATACCAAGGATGTCCGCAGGAAGGCAGTTCCTTCGCTTGTTTTTGACCGCATCACCCTTGACCTTGACCTGGTCTCTGGAAAAGAGGTGCAGCGATGAATGCGCCTTTAAGCTATCGCCAGAAAAAGCAGGAGCTGAAGCAGGCCAAAGCTTCGCGGACGATGTTCCTGCAGCAGCTGATATATCTTCGAGAGCAGCACGAGAATAACATCTTGTCTGATGAGGAGTATGTATCCCGAAAGAAAGACTTTCTCATGGGCCGTTCTGTCGAATCCTGGATCTCGGGGTATGAGTCGAGAATCTCGTCCTTGGAACAACAGTCGCTCCTCCCTGCACTGGCTCTGTCATGGGTAGTGCCGGTCCTCTTGCTCATCGTTGTCAGCCTCGGATTCTTCGTCGTTCCTTCTTTTACTGGTTTTTTTACGTATAGGAATGTTTCTGTTTCTACGGATCGTGTTGGTTTGGTGTTTTCTGATGGTGGTTCGT
>JAADFO010000054.1 GCA_013152815.1 Nanobdellati archaeon | reverse complement strand
CATCAGGTCATATTTAGGACCGCCGTCATTGGCTGTCCCGGGTCCTGTTCGCTTATACACCCAAAGGTCATTATCCGCCGTCGGCCCTCCCAAAGACAGGGCAATCTTGGCAAAGGTCAGATGATTGGTGAGTATGGTGGACTTCAGATCTTCTCTTACGTTGGGCCATTTTTTCCCCTTCCACCAACCACCAAAGTCGTGGTGCCCGAGGAAGAAGACGGGTTCGCCATCAGGACCGACAAAATAGTGAGGGTCGTCTGGACTGATACTCAAATAGTCCTTGCCGACAAATAGCGGAGGGCAATCTGCTGGACAAGAATCAGGAGTCTCGTTGGTATCATCACACACTCCATCACCACAACTGACAGAAGGAGGAGTGATGATGACCTGTTCCATCCCGACATCCTTGCTCTGCCAGTCAGAGAAGTCGGTGACCAGCGCCAGCTCCTCAGAAGGAGACGCTACGACATCGTCCGCATCGCCATGGATGATGATGAAATACATGGAACTCGTGCTGTTGCCGTAGTTGCCGCCGAGATGGACCGTCCCTGCAGGGAATCGCTTGTGGTACAGCATGTGTTCGCTGGGCTCGTCGAAATAGCCATCATAGGAGATGATCTCCCCCTCGCTCTGCCAATCGGCCATCCAGGAAGGAAGGTCTGACAGCCGCACATCCCTGGCCACATAGACATCCACCTCTTGATTGACATCAAAGGTCACGAAGGAGTCCCCTTCAGAGAGCTTGTCGTCGTTGGCAGGCTTGATCCAGGGATCTCCGGAGAGGTGGGAAGGTATCGATAGCAGGGTGTAGTCCCGGTCGATATACACCTCATCGCCGGGATAGACAGAGGCCAGTTCATAGGATGAAGGGTGGATGTTGGTGATCTCCAAGGAAGAAGGAAGCGTCGATGAGCAGCTCAGGCCGTATTTGGACGAGACGATGTTGCGACCACATCGACAACACCGTCACCGTTGAGGTCTGCCCTGCTGTCGAAGCCAGAGGAAAGTCCGTAGTTGACCGAGACGATGTTGAGGTCGATGACATCGACAACACCATCACCGTTGGCATCGCCGGGACAGGAGGTGTCATTCCCAGAGGTATTGTTCTCGGTGGCGCTCTCAGGAGAGCTCTCCACGGTGAGCGGGGTGGTTGGGTCATGCAAGGCCGCATCGGTGACCGCAGAGACCGAGAAGAAGAAGGCCAGCAGTATCACTGCAAAGACAGCTACACTGTTCCACCTCTTTTTTTTCATCAACCGGTTATCCCTCAGCTTGTTCCGTAGGCAGTGACCTTGATCTTTTGGGAATCATATCCTGAATATGCTCCGGCATCATCCTTGCTCTTCACTTTCAAGGTATGGTCACCAATACCGTAGGCAGTCCAGGTATAGGTGTAGTAGCCGTTGCTGTCCTTTGAAGAATCACCATACTTGTTGGAGCCGTCGACGTAGAAGTACACCTTGCTGATGCTGCCGTCACTGTCAGATGCCTCTGCTTTCATGTGCACCTTGTCATTCTCTGTATAGGTAGCATAATAGCTTGGACTTTCAAGATGGACCGTCGGCGCGCAGTTTGCGTCTCCTCCTGAGCAGTCATCATCCACGCCATTGCCGCAGATCTCGGTCCTCCCAGGATTGATGTCTGAACGGTCATCGTTGCAGTCCGTGTTGGGACCGTTGCCGGTGCACCAGAAGAACTCGTCATAGCCGTCTCCGTCGGTGTCGCATATGCCCTGACAGGTGGAGTCATCCATGTCTGTGTAGCCGTCGCAGTCGTTGTCCTTGTCGTCCTGGCAGTCCTCGGTCGAAGCCTCGGTGTTCTGGGCGCAGGCACTCCATGAGCCATAGGTGCTGCAGGTCTGTGTGCCTGCGGAACAGACTCCCTTCAGGCCTGTGCTGCAGCTTTTCTTCGCTCCTGGAGAGCACTCGGTGATCTCGATGGAGATCATGTCAATTGCCGTCGCTCCGTCATCATCATAGGCCCTTACTCGGAGATTCAGCTCATCGCCCCCATAGGCAGTGAAGGTATAACTATAGGGAGCAGAATAATCATAGCCTGAGAACGTGTCTGCCTCATCATAGAAATGCACCTTGGAGATGGAACCGTCGCTGTCCGAAGCGTCTGCCTTCAGCGTGATCTGCGTATTCATCGGAAACCTGTCCCCATCAGAAGGGCTCGTGAAATGGACTGTGGGATTCTTGTTCGCGCAGACAGCATCCCCATCGTTGCAGTCTTCATCCACGCCATTGCCGCAGATGTCGTTGGCGCCGGGATGGATCTTCACGTTCGAATCGTCGCAGTCGGTCCCTGGGTGCGGGCAGGACGACCGTCCCCACTTGCCGTAGCCGTCGGTGTCATCATCGATGCAAGCAGGCGCATCGACATGGATGGTCACCTGGCTCTCATCGGTCGCACCATCATCGTCATAGGCTTTCACCCTGATGTTCCACTGCCCCTCGCTGACATCGTTCCAGGTGTATTCCCAGGGAGCAGAGGTATCCTCATAGAGCAGGACATCACTTCCTTCATAGAAGCGCATCTTGGCGACATAGCCGTCGGGATCAGAGCCGTAGGCCGTGATCTTCACCGTCGCAGGAGCGATATAGGCGGCGCCATCGCTTGGGCTGTCGATGGAGACCGTCGGAGGCGTGTTGTCACAGGAAGCGATGACACCGTCGCAATCCTCATCCACGCTGTTCCCGCAGACCTCGGTCGCACCCGGATGGACAGCCGCGTTGTCATCGTCGCAGTCGTCGTTGGGCTTTGACCCTGCGCACCAGAAGAATTCCTCATGGCCATCATTGTCGGTGTCGCATACTCCTTCGCAGCCGTTGTTGAGGGTGCCGTCGCAGTCCTCATCCACACTGTTCCCGCAGACCTCGGTCTTTGGGCCTTCGGAGGTGCAGGAACTCCACTGGCCATCGGCAGTGCAGGTCCGCTTGCCAGAGGCGCAGAGTCCTGTGCCAGAGAGGCTGCAATCCTCTTCAGTATAGGGCGTGCAGGCCCAGTTGTTTTCCTGGCAGCTGCTGCTGTCGACGCAGCGTGATTCCTGGTCGCAGCCAGCAGGGTCGCAGCTCCTGGTCTGCCGCATCTGGCCGCTGCCGCAGTTCCCTGCACCGCAGGCATCGTCAGAGTATGAACCGCAGTCGCATTCGCTCTGATCCCTGTTCAGGACGAGCTTGTCGATGCGGGCATCGGTCTCCATGCCATAGAAAGTGAAGGTATGGGCGCCTGAAGAGAGATACCAGAGCTTGGGATCGTCGCTCCATCCCTGCAGGGAGATGTCGTCCCAGACAAAGCTTGAGGAGACAGGGACCGCATAGATATAATCGTTCACACCCTGGACATTCTGGCCGTCGATACCAACATAGAACGAATCATGGGAAGACCCGAGGCCACGGACGCTCGCCTCGAGGATATAGTTGCCAGGATAGTCGATCCAGAAGGTATAGCTGACGCTACCGGCATCCTGCTCAGGCGTGTAGACATAGGTGATGTCGGCCGAAGCCGGCAGGGCTGACAGAAGGAAAGCCATGACCATCAGGAAAACCAGCTGTTGTTTAGCCATCAGAGAACACCTCGTCGAGACAGAATAGAACCCACAGAAAGGGAGCGAGCTTCCTCTATATTGAACTCCAAGGAGAAGCTACCACCTCTTTTACTCATCGAAACCTCTTCTGATAAGCAGTATTTAAATAAGTTCTGTTCAGGTTATTTCTCTTCAATATAGAAAAGAATAACCCAAAGCCTTAAATAAGGCAGCAGCATCCCTTTATGCATACCATTTACGCGAATGAGTCCTCCTTTGAGCTGGAATTTCGGTTCTGGCAGTGAGACTGAACCACTCTCGCGTAAAACAGCCCGCCACGAGAGTACTCACCGGAGCTTACGACGAAAGCCCAGCCATGAACGTGGGAGTTAGTGTTGCGGGCACCAATCTTTATCATCATCCGGAAGAGCGGATGGCAAGGACAAGACATTCACCGTTTCATCACGATCACCCTGTCACAGAGGAGAGTTGTGGCACTATATAGACGATTGGAATCACGTTTACATTGGAAAGAATGTCTTGTTCTCTCAGCAGCTCTCGAAACAGCATAGAAAAAGCTGCCGTAAGCCATCGTCAGACAACGACACGTGACGTCGGCCCGTAGGCGGGCGACGGAGGTAATCACCATGGCTAAGATCAGCCCCGTATCATCCAAATACATAGTCAACGCTACCATCGACATCGAAGGGGTCGTCGACCGGCCCGATGTCATCGGTGCCATATTCGGCCAGACCGAAGGCCTGCTCGGAGCAGACCTTGAACTCCGGGAGCTCCAGCGCTCAGGAAGGATAGGCAGGATAGAGGTCAATGTGGATACCCGGAGCGGCAAGACCCGGGGAAGCATCGTCATCCCTTCTTCATTGGACAAGGCCGAAACAGCAATCGTCGGCGCTGCCCTCGAGATCATCCAGCGCATAGGGCCCTGCAACGCCAAGATCAAGGTCCAGAACATCGAGGATGTGAGGATCAGCAAGCGTTCCTTTGTCATCGAACGGGCGAAGGAGCTTCTCAAGATGCTCATGGACAATGTGATGCCCGATTCCCAGGAGCTTGCGGACGAGGTCTCCTATTCGGTCAGGGTCATGGAGATCCAGGAGTACGGCAAGGATCGGCTGGCTGCAGGACCCGGAGTGGACGAGAGCGACGAGCTCATCATCGTCGAGGGAAGGGCAGATGTCCTCAACCTGCTCAAGCACGGCTTCAAGAACGTCATCGCCGTGAACGGCACCTCCATCCCGACGACCATCGTCGATCTCTGCAAGAAGAAGATCGTGACCGCCTTTGTGGACGGCGACCGTGGAGGCAGCCTCATCGTCAAGGAACTGATGACCGTCACCGACATCGACTATGTCACCAGGGCCCCGGACGGCAAGGAGGTCGAGGAGATCACCAAGAAGGAGATCCATAAGGCCCTGCGGAGCAGGGTAACGGCAGAGCAGTATAAGCTCGATCAGCCGAAGTATTCCTCCTCCCGGTCGATGAGACCGTCAGCAAGGCCGCCGGAACGTAGGAACGATCAGCGTCCGCGCCCGAACGAGCAGAGAGGGCGTCCTCCCGCGAGGAGTCCGTCGCCCGCAAGGCCGGCCCAGCCTCCTGCGCTGAACGCCAGCGAGAAGAAGAAATTCAAGGAGATGCTCGAGGATCTCATAGGGACAAGAGGAGCGTACATCCTCGACGACAAGTTGACCATCCTGGGGAAGGTCCCCTTCGCTGAACTGAACTCCACCATCAGCAGCCTCTCTTCAGGGGTCTATGCCGTCCTCTTCGACGGCGAACTGGACAAGGCTCTGGTCACCACGGCTGAGAAGGTCCGTATCCGTTACTGTGTGGCCATGGACAGCAAGGTCAAGCAGACAGAGACCAAGATCAGGATACTGACGGCCAACGACCTGTAAGGGTCATTTTTTCCTTCTTTTTTCTGTATCCTTTTTTTTCTCTAATCCAGGTTTCTCTTCCCGAAGAAGAGCCTCCTCCTTTCAGTCGGAAATGCTGACAGTGATGGCACAGACGGTCATGCATCTGGCAAAAAAGCAGAGGATTCCATAATAGCCCCGAAGAAGAAAAGAGCATTAAAAAAAAAGATAAAAGAAAAAGAGTATATCACGCCAGGACGGCGTCGATGACGTTCCGGAATCCCTGCTTCTCTGAGGCGAGGTCGTCTGAGGATTCGAAATGGTTGCCGACCCGGGTATATTCACATCCGATGATGAAGGTGGGGACCGTGGCATCCGGGTTGAAGGCCAGGAAACGGTCGATCTCCTCCTGGGGGACAGCGGTCTCGACCTTGCCGGTAAGGCTGTTGTCCTTGGAGTCGAGCACCCAGTGGGCAGCATCGATCCGGCCGTCATACTCGGCCACGACAGCATCAAAGGTGTCGCCGACCCAGTTACAGTGAGGACAGGTCGTCGTCGAATACATCCTGACGATGGGCTTCCCTCCGTCGGCACAGAGTTCCTTGCCTGTCTTCTCGAAACCGGCAAGACCCACGGCATCCGCAGGAGCCTCGTCCTGGGTGTCGCCGGGAAGCGCCAGCTCTGCTGTCCCGTTCTGTTCAGATGCGTTGTCCACCTGCAGGTCCTGGGGAGGGAGCGTATCAGTCACGTCCTCTTTCACCAGGGGTGTCGGAACATAGAATATCTGGATGTCTGCAGCGTTCCTGAGGTCTGCGATCAGTGGCGGAAGCTGCTGCACGAGCAGGGTCTGGGAGATGATGTCCTTCACCTCTTCCAGAGGGACGGTGTCGGATTCCCGCTGGATGATATGATAGCCGAACTTGGTCTGCACCGGGTCAGATATCTCGCCCACTTTCAGGGAGAACGCCACATCACTGAAGTTCTTCACCATGACACCATCTCCGAAGAAGCCCAGGTCTCCGCCCCGCGCACCAGAGGCAGTGTCTTTGGATTTCTGGGAGGCGAGGAAGGCGAAGTCGCTGCCCTCGGCAAGCTGCTTCTCGATGGCATCGGCCTCTTCTTTGGTGTCCACCAGGATATGGCGTGCCCGGATCTGGCCTTCTTTGGCCTTGAACCGGTCTGAATTGGCGTCATAATAGGCCTGGATATCCTTGTCAGAGACGAAGTCCTTGAAGAGACCTTCGAGGAAAAGCTGGTCCTTGAGCTCCTTCTTGGCGTCCTCGACGCTGACATGCTGGGCTGCCAGGACCGATTCCATGGATGTGCCGGGAGGGAGCGTTGCGACAAGGTCTGCGTAGGCCTTCTCCACGTCGGCATCGCTCACCGAGACTCCGCGCCTTTGGGCCTCCTCCACGAGGAGCATCCGTGATATGGTCTGGTTGAGGACGCTCTCCAGGGTCAGCGCGGCCCCGTATCTTGGCTGGAGACGGCTGTAGGCGTTGAGGATCTCGCTCTTGGTGATGTCCTTGCCGTTGACCGTCGCCCAGACCGTGTCATTGCCGCCTACGGATGCAGGTCCTGAAGGTGCTGCCGGGAAGAAAGTATCCCAATAGAAGACGAGGACAATGCCTATCAGGACAGCGAAGATGATGAGGCCCACAAGAAGATTCGGAGCATCCTCTTTCTTTGAGGGCTTCACGGAAGGAGCATGATGCTTTCCTGGCCCTGCCGAGGCGGCTTTCTGATGGCTGCCGTGGCTTGCTTTCGCCTTTCGTGCAGGTCGCCTGGAGGTCGGTCTTTTCGTCTCAGTGGCCTTCTCTTCATTGACTTCGTAAATCTCAACGCTGGAATCATCTGGTTTCTCATCGGCAGGATTCATTTCAACAACCTCGATATCGTTTTTTTCCATCATCCTCAAATAATCATTCCCAAATAAAGAGCCTCTGCATCCGGTCAGGCCCTTTTCTGGATGAGCATGCCCCCTGTAATCTGTCTGCACATCAGACATGGACAACATCCTGAAACATATCGTCACAAGAGCCGGAGAACCTCTTTTTTCATCCGCAGGAAACACCCGAAAAAAGCACAGGCCTGCTGTGTCTCCCTTATAAGGGTCACTGTCTGCGAGCAGTGCCGGCTAACCCTGCCAGATTAATAAAGCTTTCCCTCGGGAAAAAGGGCTGTTTCATAAACCATTTAAATGATAGACCATGTCCAAAATAAGCATATACAATAGAGTAACAGACTATAGGTAAGACATAAAAGAGGGGGGTGAAAAGATGAAGAAAAGCATGGTTTTCATTTTTGTTCTTCTGGTCATAGGGATCGTCTTCCTGACAGGATGCAGCTCCCAGACAAATTCAGGAAACACCCAGGGAAGGACGTATAATGCGCCGCAGGGCCAGTATGGTGGTGGATGCGGAGTGACAGCACCGTTCGAAGGCACGCCGGTGACGGTCGTGCCGGCAGAAGGAGAGGTGTTCTGATCTTTCAGGTCTTCCCGTAACGATGGCGATGAGCAAGTACGAGCGGAAGAAGCTGCTCCGGATGCAGGCCAAGGGCCAGCAGAAGGAGAAACACGCGTCTGTCCAGCGGACCGACCGCACCAAGACCTATGTGTTCTTCGGCATCATAGCCCTTGCCGTATTCGGCATCGCCTTCTTCATCTACTCCAGATCCACGACGACCTGGCCTGGAGCTGATGATGATCCGGTCATGGGTGATGCGAACGCGAGCCTGACCGTCATCGAGTTCGGCGACTACAAATGTCCATACACCCGACAGTTCAACCAGGGCATCCTCGACCAATTGATCGATGAATATGGAGACCGGGTGAAGTTCGTCTATCGGGACATGCCTACAGGCCTCCATGGCGACTCGGTCACCCCTGCTGTGGCCGCCGGTTGTGCTGCCAAACAGGGAAAGTTCAAGGAGTACCATGACGCCCTGTTCCGTGAGCCCGAGGCCACAGCAGCAAGGCTCAAGGCCATCGCAACCTCCCTCGGTCTGGACAGAGAAGCCTTCGACCGCTGTTTCGATGACAAGGCAAGAAAGACAGAAGTGATGGACGATTACCGGGACGGACGGGCTGCACAGGTGAGCCAGACACCGACCATCTTCATCGGAGACAACATCCGTCTGGACGGCCTTTACACCAAGACGGCCTATGAGGACGCCATCAACTTCGCCCTCAAGAACTGAGAGCTGAGTTCTCTGTTTCGTGCAGGGTCCCAGGTCCCAAAACCTTTATTAACTTCTGAAGACTCAGTGAGGACATGCGAAAACCTACGGTCCTGGTCTTCTCTGCCCATAATGACGACCAGATCATCGGAGCAGGAGGGACCCTGGCGAAATACAACGCCGAAGGGAAGAAGGTGGTCACCGTCATCTTCTCGAATGGGGAGAAGTCCCATCCCTGGCAGAAGAAAGAGATAACAGTCAACATCAGGAAGAAGGAGGCAGAAGATGCTGCCCGAGTCCTTGGCGGTGAGAAGCTCATCTTCATCGGTCTCGAAGAAGGCAAGTTCCGTGAACAGATAGACCCCGGGAAGCTCCGCCGCCTGATACTTACGCAGCGGCCGGAGAAGATCTTCACCCATTCCAAAGACGACCCTCATCCTGACCATCGGGCAGTCCACCAGGCCGTGACAGAGGTGATGGACACCATACATCGTGACATCCCGGTGTACTCCTTCGACATCTGGAATCCCATCAACGTCCGTGAACGGCAAAGACCCCGACTGGTCATCGACATCACCGACACGTTCCAGAAGAAGATAGAGGCATTCAGATGCCATCACTCCCAGAAACCCACCCTTTTCTCCCTGATGTGGAACGTCTATGCCAAGGCCATCTACAATGGGCTGTCCAACGACATGAGATATGCAGAGATCTTCTACAAGATACGATGAAAGGACCATGACAACCAAAGAAAAGAGGAAGCCAGGAAAGAAGAGGCTGCTCATAGCGACCGACGCGTTCCTCCCCCGCTGGGACGGCATCGCCCGTTTCCTCCACGAGGTCATCCCCGGCCTCAAAGAACATTTCGACATCACCGTCCTGGCGCCTGCCTTCCCTGAATACAGTGACCATGAGGACAAAGAGGAAGGATACACCATCATCCGGCTGCCGACCTTCGGCTTCAGGGTGGGGGATTATCATCCTCCGAAGTACCATTGCAGGGCCGTCCGGGAAGAGGTCAAGAAAACAGACATCGTCTGGACCCAGGCCATCATGCCCATCGGCAAGCTGGCCATCTGGTATGGGCGAAGATATGATAAGGAGGTTATAGCCACCATCCATTCCTATGAATGGGAACTGGCCATGAATGCCCTGTCCCGATGGAACATCCTCAGGTATCCCCTGCACGGCATCACCAAGATGATAGCCAACCTGCTCTATAACCGCTGCAGCCTGCTCCTGGTGCCCAACAAGGAGACCGCGGAGATCCTCTCGTTCAACCACATCACCGTCCCCAAGAAGGTCGTCAATCTCGGCGTCGACATCCGGCGGTTCAGGCCGCCACGTTCCAAAGCGAAGGCAAAGCAGCTGCTTGGTCTCGATCCGGAGAAGCTCGTCATCGGCTATGCAGGCCGGCTGGGAAGGGAGAAGGACCTGGAGACCCTCTTCAGGTCATTTCGGAAGCTACGGAAAGAGCATGACCATATCCACCTGCTCATAGGTGGGAAAGGCGTCAGGGGCTACGAGACGCTCTTCGCCGACCGGCCAGACGTGACCTTCCTGGGGGAGACCGACGAGATCCAGACATACTACCAGGCCATGGACATCTATGTGCTGCCGTCGCTCACCGAGACCACGTCGCTTTCCACCATGGAAGCCATGGCCTGTGGAGTGCCGGCGGTGACCACCAAGGTGGGCTATGTGAAGCGCTATGTCAAGGAACGGGTCAACGGGTTCTTCTTCCCTAAACAGAATTCTGCCGTACTCTCCCTCCGTCTGGAGACGCTCATAAAGAACTCCGTCATGCGGGAAGCCATGTCCCAACTGGCACGGAAGACCATGGTCGACAACTATTCCTGGGACCGGACCAAGAGAGAGATACGGGATATCTTCCTGAGACGCTCGCCCATTGAAAAGAGAGCGGAACAGGAGCGGTAAAGAAAAAAGACAGGGACTTCCCGAACAGTTCAGATCTTCAGGGACACGACCTTGCTCTGGCCGTGCTGGTCCATGGAGATGCCATAGAGCGATCCTGCCGAGGAGATGATGCCGTCGTTATGGGAGATGACCACATATTGTGACCGCTCAGAATACCGGTTGATGAGCGCAGAGAGCTTCTCCGAGTTCCTCTTGTCGAGGGCCGCATCCACCTCGTCGAGCACATAGAACGATGCAGGGTCGTCCTCCTGGATGGCGAAGATGAATGCCAACGCCGTCAGGGTCTTCTCCCCTCCGGAGAGCGACCTGATGTCGAGGAATTTCTTGCCGGTGATGCGCACGTTGATCCGGACGCCGCCTTCAAAGGGATGCTCAGGGACTTCCAGCTCGAGGAAGGCTTCCCCCTTGGTGGAAAGCTGACCGAAGATGTTCTTGAAATCCTCGTTGACCCGGTCGAAGCTCTTCAGGAAGAGACCGGTCTTCTTGGTCTCGATCTCGTTCATCATCATGATGACGTCCTCGCGTTCGGCCATGAGCAGCTCTTTCTTCTTCACGAGCTCATTGAACTCCTTCTCCACCCGGTCATAGAGTTCCAGTGCACGCATGTTCACGTTCCCGAGCCGCAGCTTCCTGGCGTTGAGGTTGGTGTAGTCCATCTGCAGTTCCTGTTCGGTCTTGCCGGAGATCTTCGGGTACTCCTTGAACTGCTCGTATTCGGCCTCCAGGCCTGTGAGCTCGGAGGAGATGCGAGCATGGTCCAGCGAGATGTTGTTGATCCTGTTCTCCATGTCTTTTATCTTGAACTCGTCCTCCTTGAGACGCTCTTCAAGCTTGCGGACCTCTTCCTGGAGCCTGTCCCGTTTCTCGAAGAGGCCCCGGAACTGCTTATAGAAGGATGCCTGGAGTTTCTCCTTCTCCTTGAGCTCTTTCTCCTGGGAAAGGCTCTTCGCCTGCAGGAGCTTTATCTCCTCTGCAAAATCCTCGGCTTCCTTACGATGCTGCCGAAGGATCTTCTCGGTGCTTTCCATCTCCGGACCCATGATGGTCTCGATCTGTTGCCTGAGGCTCTTGATCTCGCTGGTCTTCTCGACAAGGGAGAGGACCAGCTCGTCCTTCTTCTGTTCATAGGTATTGAGTTCGGCGAGGAGCCTTGGGTTCCTGAGGTCGGTCATCTCTCCCCGGAGCTTCTGCTTTCGCATCTTGAGTCCTGCGAGGTCCTTGTTCAAAGAAGAGATCTGGTCGGTTATGGTCTGGAGCTCTTTCTCCACCCTGCCCAGCTGTTCCTGCAGCTCTGATTTCACCTTCTTGCTGGATTCCAGATCAGAGGAATCAAGGTGGAGGCTCTTCTCCAGCCGGATGATGTCCCCCTCCAGGTCTGCCTTCTTCTTCCGGAGGTCGGTGATGCGCTCTTCGTTGGATGCCCGGGCCTTCTCGAGCTTCGAGACCAGGGCCTGGTAGTCAGAGGAGGCCTGCTGGAGGGAAGAGAGCTCTTTGAGCAGCTCATCCTGCCGGAAGGAGTATTTCCGTTCCTTCTGCCGAAAGCCGCCATGCATGGCTCCGGACTGTTCGAGCAGATCCCCTTCCAGGGTGACCATGCGTGCCTTGCCGATGCCCAGCCGTCTGCCTGCATTGATGTCCCGGACGACCAGGGTGTCTCCGAAGACATAGGAGATGATCTTCTTGTATTCCGGATCATAGCTGATAAGGTCTGAGGCGAATCCGACGACTCCCTGTGCCTTGGAGAGTGAACGGACCTCTGCAGAGGGTTCCCTTCCCGGCCGGATCTTGTTGAGAGGAAGGAATGTGGCGACCCCTGAGCGCTTGTCCTTGAGGAACCTGATGCATCGTGCAGCGACGCCATCATCATCGACGACTATGCTCTTGATCCGCGGGCCTGCCGCGACCTCCAACGCCAATGCGTATTTCTGCGATACGTGTCCTATGTTCGAGACCAGGTCACGGACCCCCTTCAGGGACGTCTTGTTCTCAAGGATAAGGTCTATGGCCCTGCTTCGTGATGCCTTTTCGGTCAGGTGGCTCTGCTGGGTATGCATCCTTGCCAGTTTTTCATCGGCCATGACAAGCTGGCCCCGGGCAGTCCCCAGTTGGGAGACGATCTGTTCATCTTCACGGAGGAGTCCTGAGAGCTCATGGACCGCTTTCTTGAAGGTCTCCTTCATGAGCTTGAGCCTGCCGAGCTCCTGCTTGTTTTCGGTCTCGACCGCTTTCACCTTGGATATCTTCTCGTCCAGGGTGTTGATCTGCAGGTCGAGACTGTCCTTCTCGCGGAACAGCTCCTGCTGCCGCTCCCGGAGCGTCGCGATGGCTTCCTGCTTCTCATCGGCAGCCCTGTCAAGCTCGGTTATCTCCTTCTCCATGGTGCCTGCTTCGTCGAGCTTGTTCTTCCTCTTGAAGAGCTCTATCTTCTTCCTGACTTCAGAGAGTTCCTGTTCGGCCTTCTTGTGCGCTGTTTCCTGCGTCGTGATCTCCTGACGCATGGCCTTGATCCGCTGGTCGGTCTCGCGGGACGAAGATTTGAGCTGCGCCTCCCTTTCCCGGATGCGGGATATCTCTTTCTTGACGCTGGCGATGCGTTCCTGGTTGGCTGCCAGCGACATCTTCAGGGATTCGATCTCCTTCTGTATGGCAAGGGATTCTGTCTCCCCTTTCTCTTCGATCTCATGGGATGTCTGTTTGACCTCATCGCGCTTCCCGGTGATCTTCCCGAGGATGTCGCTCACCCTGCCGGTGAGCTTCTCCATGCGGTCCTTGGCATCTGCCCGGCTCTTCTCAAGCTTTGCCAGCCGTCCTTTCCTGTTCTCGATACGGATGGAGAGGAGGGTCGACCGGGTGCTCTTGAGCTGGTCGTCCACCTCCTTGGACTTGATGGCCTGGTCCCGGTCTGTCTTGAGTTCCCTGAGCCGGGATTTCCGTTCGTTCATGATGATCTCTGACTCCTGAAATTTTGCCTCCACCTTATTGAGCTCGTTCATGGCCTTCTTTTTCTTCTCTTCATAGATGGAGATGCCGGAGACCTCTTCGATGGTCATCCTCCGCCTTTCGGGGCTCATCTCCACAAAGGATATGATGTCGCCCTGGAGGATGATGTTGTAGCCGTCAGGGTTTATCCTGGCGACAGAAAGGAGGTCCAACACCTGGGCCCGCGTCCGTCGCTTGTCATTGATGCGGTATTCGGACTGGCCGGTGGACCTGACGATCCGCGCTATCTTGACTTCCTTCTCGTTCAGGGGAAAGGTCTTGTCGGTGTTGTCGAAGTAGATGGCCACCTCCCCTTTCTTGGCCGGCTTCCTTGTCTTGCCGCCGTTGTAGATGAGATTGGTGGCCTTCTCCACCCGAAGACCCTTGGAAGAGCCCTTGCCCAGGACAAAGCAGATGGCGTCCAAGACATTGGACTTTCCTGAGCCGTTGGGGCCGAGAATGCAGTTGAAGTTCTTGCCGAAATCGAGCTCGGTCTTGTTGGAGAAGGACTTGAAATCAGTCATCACTATCTTGTTGATCCTGGTCATCCATCAACCTCTCAATCGTCTGAACGTGCAATATGGATCCTCAGGCATCCCGCAGGAGGTAAGGGGACATGGTTTCTGGACAGGGAATCCTGAAGAGTGCTGACGATGGGTTTTCTCCTTCACTTCTCATTTATATAGTTATTGCCTGGGGCTCTGGAGATGTTCTCCGGTGCATCTCTTTGGCCGGGAGAGGGAAAGAGAAGGTCGCCGGGAAAAGGTGTTATTGCACAGTAACAACGCACCCAAACATTTATATATAAAATTACATTCACCAGTAGTAACAAGAGGAGGGTGGAAAAGAGGATGGTACGCTTTTGAGCAGAATCCACCATGCAGAACAAAAAGAACAAGGGGGCACGAACATGAAGACCACACACACCTACAGGACTCTCGTCACCATCATGATCATCGCTATTCTCGGCATCCTTGGGGCCATGGCTGTCTCAGGAGAGATCGTCAACCTTGACTGGCAGGTGGCGAAGACCGTCAACATCAACGGGACAGACTACGAATTCATCGCCGCCACAATCCTTTCTTTCTCATCCAGCATCAGGATCGATGGAAATATGACCTCTGCAATCAACGGAGAAGTCAATCTCCAGCACCCGCCGTTGGCATGGGTGGCGCTCGACTGGAACAACAACGAGAACATCACCATCGATACATGGGTCTACCAGGGCTCTGACGTTTGCGGCAACCACATCGTCGAAGGGACCGAAGAATGCGACGACGGTTCCCTCAACGGCGACGCCTGCACCCCTCCCGATGGAGGATCATGCGACTACTGCACAGAGACCTGCACGACCGAGACCTTGACCGGCTCGGTCTGCGGCAACAGCATCATCGAAGGGGCCGAAGAATGCGACGACGGCAACACCCTTGACGGTGATGGCTGCTCCTCCACCTGCACCCTTGAACAGACCCAGATCTGCGGCAACAGCATCATCGAAGGGACCGAAGAATGCGACGACGGTTCCCTCAACGGCGACGCCTGCACACCAGACTATGGAGACTCCTGCACGTTCTGTGATGCCTCCTGCACGAACCAGACGGCCGAAGGACCCTACTGCGGCGACGGGACGATCAACCCCCCTGAAGCCTGCGACGACGGCAACCTCGACGACAACGACAGCTGCACCGCCTCCTGCCAGGACAACATCTGCGGAGATGGCTCGCTGTACGTCGGCGTGGAAGCCTGCGACGACGGCAACCTCGACGACGGCGACGGCTGCTCGGCGACCTGCCAGCTCGAATCCTGCGGAGATGGCACCCTCGACCCCGAAGAGCAGTGCGACGACGGCAACAACATCAATGGTGATGGCTGCTCGTCCGGCTGCATCATCACCCAGCAATGCAATGACGGCGTGGACAATGACCAGGACGGCACCATCGACTATCCCGATGACCAGGGCTGCTTCACGGCCGACGACAATGAGGAGTTCCTGGACAGCGACTTCGACGGCCTCCAGGACGACCAGGACAACTGCGCGTTCATCAACAATCCAGACCAGGCAGACGCAGACAACGACACCATCGGAGACGCCTGCGACAACTGCATGCTCATCAGCAACCCAGACCAGAACGACACCGACAACGACACCATCGGAGACAGCTGTGACGTCTGCCCTGCGGTGGCAGACCCGGGTCAGGAAGACCTCGATCTTGACGGACAGGGAGATTCCTGCGATGCCGACATCGACGGTGACGGCCTTCTCAACGATGTGGACAACCTCTGGGGGGACGCTTCCTTCATAGCAGGGAACATCCCTGACCTGAACCTGGGGATCAACGGCTCCAACGAGACCAACCAGACCTTTGACGGGACAAATCTGGTCGAGCTGTTCAGCAACCAGACGCTCATCATCGAGTTTGACTACAATTTCACCAACAGCACCCTCGATCTGACTCCTGTCTCCATCGAGGCAGGCACCGATCCGTCCTCATTGATCATCAATGGCCTTGATCTGGGTGAGAACAACACCAAGACCGTGTATATGGACAGGAGCAGCAGCGTCAATGCGGTCTGTGTCCGTGACCTGGACAACGTATCGTTGGAACAGATATCCCTCGGATGCACCCAGACAGGAGAGACCTTCGTCATCTGCGACGGTCTGGACCATGGAGGCTACGCCTGCACCCTGGTCGACAATGAGACCCGGATGAGGATCAGCGGCCTGTCCCACAGCGGCGTGAAGCAGCAATGCAGGGACCAGGACGGCGACGGCTACGGCAGCATGTGCCTGCTCGGAGCAGACTGCAACGATGCCGACAGCAACACCCATCCCGGAGCCGAAGAGGTCTGCGACGACAACATCGACAACAACTGTGATGGAGAGGTTGATGAGAACTGCGTGTCCCCGACGGTCACCTCGCACAGCGGAGGAGGCGGTGGCGGAAGCGGCAGGAGTTCGGGCAGCAGCATCAAAGGAGACAGTCTTTCCTATGGCTGGTCAGGGATAACAGGAGACAGCTGGCTCGAGTTCGACCTGGACAACGTGAACATCCCTGTCCGGCAGGTCAGGGTCAAGGTGACAGCGCCTCTCGACCAGGTGGACATGGATGTCGGAGAGCTGGTCTCACAGCCTCAGGACGTCGAGACTCCTGCAGGCATCGTCTATCACTATCTGCAGATCGAGACGACCGGACTTCCTCAGGGATCCATAGATGAAGCGCTCTTCAGGTTCGCGGTGAGCAACGACTGGCTGAAAGAGAACAAGGTCAGCGAAGCTGACATCGTGGCATTCCGATGGCACGACGGGAAATGGAACAGGCTCACGACCAGACAGGTGACCTATGATGGGCAGAACGCCATCTTCGAGGCCATGACACCGGGCTTCTCCTATTTCGCGATCGCTGCAGAGACGCCTGCAAAGGACACGGCGAGCGACACCCTGCCCGAAGAGACCGTGAAGGTGAAAGAGCAGCCGCCCGAAGACAGCGGGACGGCGCAGGCACCGGAAGAGAAGAAGGCGCCTGTCGAGAAGGACACCAATGCAGTCACCGGCCATGCCACCAAAGGACAGGAGGAGCCAGACCGTTCCGGACTGGTGTTCACCATCATCATCCTGGCACTCGGACTGCTTCTGGTAGGGGTCTATCTCTTCCAGGAATTCGGTCCGTCTGCGAAGAAGGCCTCAGGGAAGAAGAAAGGGCATGCCCGGAAAAAGCCGGGCAGGAAGAAGAAGGCCAGGTCCCGCGCTCAGTAGTCACCGAGCCGCTTCTGGTTGTGCTTCTGGTTGAGGTTCTTCCAGGGTGCCCAGGACCTCCGGAAGAAGGGATACTTGTCGAAGTTTTCCTTGAGGAAGATCTTGGTATAGGGATCGGAAGGATACCCTGAGCCAAAGTCCACCTTGAACCGTTTCTTGAGCTTCTCTATCTCCTTGTCCCGTTTCACCTTGGCGATGATGGATGCTGCGCCGACGATGGGATACTTGGCGTCCGCCCTGTTCTCACAGACCAGTCTGACCTTCTTGTTGTCAAGACGGTCCATGAGCTCTGCAGAGAACTTGTCGGTGCTGACCGTCGGCGCATCGATATAGACGACGTCGGGCCTGAGCTCATCGATCAGTGCGCCCATATAGGCCATCTCGAGCCGGTTGAGGTTGGTGGTGGGAGAATCCACAGCAGCATCGATCTGCCGGACCGAAAGGATCTTGAAACGATAATCGAGGAGATGTCCTTTCAACAGGCCGAAGAGCCTGTCTCTCATCTCAGGGGTGAGTTTCTTCGAGTCGTTCACGCCCATGTCTTTCAGGGAAGCATGACGTCCGTCCTCGATCATGGCTGCCGCGAGCACCATCGGCCCTATGACCGGCCCTCGACCCGCTTCATCGATCCCAAGAATCTTTACCATGATATCAGACCCTGCCGGAAAGCCCGTTGCTTTTATACTTTACCATGCCTTTCCGGAGTGAAACAAGATCCTTGCTTGCTGCGATGACCGTTCTCGCACGTTTGCTCCCCATGGATCCCCTGAAGAACCGGGTGGCGTTATGTTTGATGGTCTGGAAAGGCACGCCATACTGTTCTGCAAGTCCAAGATACTCATTCAATGCCGCAGCTCTCTGCGTCTCATCGTATTCCTTGTAGGCGCCGGTCCTAAGATAAGCCTGTATCTGCCTGAACAGGAAGGGGTTGCCCAGGGCCCCTCTTGCCACCAGCAGATAATCGACACCAGAGTGCTCTATCCTCTGCTTTGCATCCTCTGGCGTGAAGATGTCACCGTTGCCGATGACAGGGATATGGACAGACTCCTTCACTTTCTTGATGATGTCCCAGTCTGCTATGCCTCTGTAGCCTTGCTTCTGTGTCCTGCCGTGTATGGCGATGGCCGCTGCACCCGCTGCTTCTGCCTCGACAGCCACCTCCACCGCGTTGATGTAGTTCTTGTCGATGCCAGAGCGGATCTTCAACGTGACGGGCTGTTTGATAGCTTCTGCGATGCGTTTGATGAAGGAGCCGATCTTTTTCGGGTCGTTCAGGAGAGCAGATCCTGCTCCGGTCTTGATGACCTTCCAGGCAGGGCAGCCGCAGTTGACGTCGATGATGTC
>JAADFO010000053.1 GCA_013152815.1 Nanobdellati archaeon | reverse complement strand
AGCACCATGGCCAGGTTGACAAAAGTGGATTTTTCCATGCCCGCATTGGCGATGTTGGAGGCGATGAAGATGGCCAGTATCCAGTTGAGCTGGGTGAAGTTCTTGTTCAGCTCGAGTTCGGAGAAGAGCCAGATGAGGAGCAGGGTCCCGAAGAGGAAGATGAAGAGCCCTGTCCCCTTGAGGACGGCTGACGAATAGTCCGGTTTTTCACCCTTCTCCGGCTTTCCTGCGCCTGTCAAAGGATAGTCTGGATTGTCGGCCTTGATGGCCTGTTCCACTTCGGCCTTGGTATATCTGCTGTCCCCGGTGTCAGGGTTGCCGAAGGCGAACCACCTCAGCCTGACCACATCTTCCTTCTGCCAGAGATACTGGTAGGACGGGCCGACCTGGTCCCAGGTCTTGTCGCCCGAGAACGGGCCCATGGAGATGGTGAGCGAGAGGATGAGGATGGCGATTATCGCTGCCATGTTGCTGCCTGCTCCCTTCTCTTCGACCTTCTTCTTGATGAAGAGGACATAGGCGAGGTAGAACAATCCGAAGTAGATGCCTGTATTGATGGCCACCTTGGCGTGGAGGAAGTTCGCCACGTACGGGACGTTCCAGATGAACTTGTCGCCGATGGCGATGGCGATGATGATGGCCATGGCCAGGAGGGCAAGGTTGAGCTGGTTGGCCACCTTCTGGTCTGCGTCTTTCCCTTTGACGAAGGAGACGACGATGAAGAACAATATCCCCAGGACGGCTGCATTGATGACGGTCATGACGATGGGGGTGTTTATCCCTCCTGTTGCCTGGGTGATGGTGTCGAGGATGCTCTTGCCAGAGGCAACACCGGTCGAGGCGAGGAGGGTGAAGAGGAGGATGAGGAGTCTGGAGGCTTTCATCGTTCCACCTCCTTGAAATACCGGTCCATCAGGGGATCTTTGATGTAGAACTTCCTGTCCCTCCTCTCGATGAGGTCGACGTCCATGAGCCTTTGCAATAATGATTTGGTGACCGGGGCAGACCTGAACATCTTCCTGGACAGTTCTGTCAATGTTGCTGCTTGCCCGCTGATGATGGGGAGGAGCGCTGCAAGCAGGGTCTGTCCTCTTGCCCTTCCCAGCGACCGTTCCAGGTGCAGCCTGCAGACCAGGCCCTCTTCAGAATAGGCGGCGAGCTTCTCCCTGCCTGCTGTCCTGTGTGCCAGGGTCTCGAAGGAGAAGCCTTTCAGCTTCTCTCTGCAGAAAGAGGGATAGTTGGAGGTTCCTGCCACCTTTGTCTGTTTCAGGGCAGAGAGGTAGGGCATGACCCTGATGCCCCTGAAGTTCTCCAGGTCGAAGAGCCTCTCGACATTGTCGAGGTGCAGCTGCAGTTCCTTTCCCTGTTCCTTGGCGACGATGTCAAGGAGAGCGAACGCCCTTTCCAGGATGGCTTTCTGGTCAGGCTTGATCTTTTCCAGTTCGTTCTCGATGAAGCCGATGTTTGCCTTGTCTTTGATGGGTGCGACGTTCCTGAGTTCGGCGAGAAGCGTTATTGAGAACAGTTCCGGGCTCAGAGGGAAATGCTCAAGGTCGAGAAACAGAGAAAGAGCGGCATGGTCGTGATGCTTCCTGAGCTGCCAGGTCTTGCCTGAACGAAGGGGTCCTGTGAGACAGGAGAACCTATGCTTGTCTAAGAATTCCTGCTCTGTTGTCGCTTCCCTGCTCACTGTCGCATCACGCTTATACCGTTTGGCCTATATACCTTTTAGTATACTCATATATATGTTTTGCGTATCGATCGCTGATAGTCCATATGGTCTATATACCTTTTTGTATACTGAGATATAAATACTTTTCGGTCATCGATCGTATCTTTATACCATCTGGTATTTATACCTTTTGGTATAGTATTGGGTGCTAAGAAGAAGGGCCCAGCAAGATGGTGATCTCGGGAGAAGAGTGGATGGAAGAGAGAATAAAGATGTTTTATCGGATATCGACCTTGGTGCCGAAGCACTGGCCCGGCATGCCCTTCTCGAACAACGCCCGTACTGCACCAGAATTGCCGTGGGGTGCAGAGATCCTGCCCTTCATCTCCTTGCCTGCAGGGCTCTTCCATACCACTTCCTTGCCGACCAGTGAGGATGCCTTCTCCTTGTCATAGCCGGGTATGGTGATGATGAGCTGGTTGTCGGTCTGGTGATGCCTTCCCTGACGGAAATTGACGATGGTGCCTTCCATGCCTCTGAGAAACGCCATGCCCTTTTTAAATATATCGCCTAATGCTTTGTCTTGTACCTTCCCCTGGCTTCGACCTGTTCGAGCCGGGCGATCACTTTCTCAGCTTCCTTCGCCTCTTCCTTATATCCTCTGAGCAGTTCCCTGAAGCCCTGCTCCCGGATGGTGTGGTGCTTCGACTCCAACGCCTCCCTGATGAGATGCAGGTCCACGGCCATATCCTCGATCTTGTGGGAGAAGAACGACAGTCCGAAGTCGATGAGACACACCTTTCCATCCTTCTCCCTGAGGATCATGTTGGAGGTGGTGAGGTCGCCGTGGATGATGTGCCGGTTGTGGAGCTCTGCGATCTTCCTGCCGATCTCTCTGCAGAGCTTCTTCCAGTCGAGTCCCTCGAGATGGTCTGCCAGTTTCTTGCCGGCGATGTATTCGATCTCCAGTCTCATCTCCTTGTCGTCCATGGTTTCCAGGGCAGGGATGAAGGAAAGGTCCTTGAGCTTGTCATAGACTTTTGCCTCGCGCCTGGTCCGAGACTTCCGCAGCCTGTCATCTATCTCCCTGAGCCGGTATCCTTTGGCTATCCGTTCCTTCACCACCATGTCCCTGTCTCTGTAGATGACTGCTTCAGCTCCTCTTGCTATCTCTTTCATATTATTTGGATAAGCTCTCGTATGATATAAACCTATCTGGAAATGCTTTGTTCCTTGCTGTGTCCTTTGCTGCTGCGACGATTTCTTTTCGGTTTTCAGGGACAAGAGTATGTAACTGGATCCTTCTTCATTCACCAAAAGATATAAGAACAGATAGTACTCTACAGAGTACTATGAAACGTACGAAAAATGCGATTCAAAGAAATTATCATACCCTACGATGTCGCGGTAAAGATAGCTTGTGTCCATCGGGTAGCGAGAAAGGAAGTCTTGATGGGTCTTCGTTTAGGTTATCCAAGATTTTTCAATGCAGCCAATGGAAAAACTCTCATTATCGTTTCTTATCCACGCTATCTTACGATTATTGCTGTATTGAAGAAAGAAGCTTTGTTTGTCATCACAGCATATCCTTCATCTCGTTGGCAGAAGAACAGGTATAGGAAAAAATGAAACACGATGAATTTGACGAAGAGGATATCAAAGAGTCAGATATCCTGGAAGAAATAAAGGATGTTGCTATTGACGAAGATGCATTTAAAGGCCCTTTTCATTGCTGCGGACAGTTGACAAAGAAAAAACAGAAAAAACTCACAGTGAAAGGAATTTCTGTCACCTATAATGCTTGGGTATGTGAGAAGTGCGGAGAAACCTATATCGAGCCTGACGAATCACCAAGATTAGAATATCTTTGGCTTCTGGAAAAGATGGACGACAAAGACATTGTTCGATTCGACCGTTCCCTCAATTTTGATGGTAGCTCTCATTTCATCCGCTTTCCTAAGGAACTGACGAGGAACTGGAAGAAGAGAGGGAAAGCAGTCATCCGGATGCTCTCGCCGAAGAAGTTCCTTGTTGAGATACAGTGATCTTTTGTTGTTGCGTTGTTCTTTTGCTTTATCGGTAGAACCCTGCTCTGGAGAAGGCCCGAACCGGTCTTCTGGATCGGCGATGATTGTCAGAGCAGATTACTCAAGAAAAGCTTATAAATAGAAACACGTCCCAGAACTGACAACACGCAGCCCCGTAGTGTAGCTGTGCTCGGTGCCTTGCATAGCAAGTCACCTTTTCGCCCACAGGATGCGAATGGGGTTTCCTCGCGATGAATATGCCCGAACGGCATCGTTCGGCAATTCAGGGCTCGTCAAGCCCCAAAACTGACACCAACAGCCCCGTAGTGTAGTGGCCAATCATCCGACCCTCTGGACAACAGAAACGCAGGCGTTTCTGAGCGCCTCTCTGTTGAGAGACAGGTCGGGACCTCGGTTCGAATCCGGGCGGGGCTATACTTTCTTCGAAAGTATTCTTCCAGCACGCGTTCGATCATGCTCAAAAACGCTTGGCGTTTTTGGCAGCAAAGCAATCCGGGCGGGGCTATAGAATGACTGTAAAACAGATGATGCAGGAATTGAGATCAGAGCAGATCTCAACGTGGTTTGATCCAGGGTTATTCATCGATGGACTTCGTGACAGAAGAGATTCAGTCAGAACTGATTGTATGATCTGAGTTATAATCCTCAAGGTACATACTATAACCTTAAATATGATGTATGCAAACAATTTATGATGTATGCAAACAATTGAAATCGCCTGATAACATGAAAAAACTGAGAATTGCAATGCTTGCTTCAAATTTTATTAGGATTCCTCCAATTAAAAAATTTCTGAAGCAAGGGCGGGCCGGAGCTGTCGAATCTGTCGTATACGATATCTCTGAAGAATTAATAAAACGGGGCCACGATGTTACTCTATTCGCTTCAGGTAACTCAAAGACTTCTGCGCGTCTAGTCAGCGTTACAAAGAAGGATAGTCTCAGTGATAGAAACACCGGTGTTAAGAATCATATACCCTATGAACATCTTTTAATCTCTAAAGCCTACCAAATGGCCGCGAAGGGGCAGTTTGATATTATCCATAGTCATTTTGATATCAGGACAGCTTATTATGCTCCGCTTGTCTCGATCCCTACGATCTCTACCCTGCATTCTCCGTTAGATTCTTACAACAACCAGCAAATCTTAAAGTTTTATGCTAACACCCAATACTACGTTTCCATCAGTGACTCTCAAAGAAAGCCACTTCCGAATCTAAACTATGCTGCAACCATTTATCATGGTTTAAGCAATCTAAAGAAAATAAAGTTTTCTACAAAAACCGGTGAATATCTTCTGTTCATTGGCAGGTTCCGGGAAGAGAAGGGCGTCTCTGAAGCAATCCAGGTCGCCAGAAAGACCGACAATAAACTGATTTTGTTAGGGGAACCTCACAGTGACCAATTAGAGTATTGGGATAAAAAAATAAAGCCATTCATCAAAGGAAAGATCACGAAAAGGGGCTTTTTACCAAGGAAACTAGTTTTCCAATATGCAAGAAACGCCAAGGCTCTCTTGTTTCCTATTCAATGGGAAGAACCTTTCGGACTGGTAATGATAGAGGCAATGGCTTGCGGGACACCGGTTATTGCTTTCAATAGGGGGTCTGTTTCTGAAATAGTTGATGAAGGCAAGACAGGATTCATAGTTAAACCATGGAATAAGCAAGGAAAACCTAATATTGAAGGGTTGATTGCTGCACTGAGAAACATCGATAAGATTGACCGCATGGAATGTAGAAGGCACGTCCAGGAGAAATTCACAGTCGAAAGGATGGTCGATGACTATGAAGCTGCCTATAAAAAGGCTTTAAAAGATTTCAAAAGAGCAAAAAAATGATTCATGCAATGGGTTTCATACCCCGCGCTTCAGTACGTGAAACCTTTGCATGACCGTGAAACCTTTGCATTCCACAGCAACCGTCGGTTGCTGGGACCCCAAAGGGACCAGAAATTCCGTCTATTGATGCGAGGAGCGTCATACCCTCGCCTCTTAAAAAAATCCTTGATTTTTTGGACGCCAGAAACATTGTTTTTGGGCGTTTAGGTCGAGGGTAGCTCCGAGCGGCGGAATTTCTGATTGTCACTGCTTAAACCAAAAGGATGTTGAAATGTAATGGAAACAAAATCAATGATGAACAGATTAAAGTCAGAGAAGATCGCTACATGGTTCGATCTAGGCCTGTTCATTGATAGATTACGCGATAGAAGAACCGCTCCGCCGATCCAATTTGAAGGGACGTTTGAAAATTTTAAGAAGCACATAGCCAAGGGAGTTGCCTTCGTTACTTTCTATTATGCCATTGATGGAGTCACCATGGAATGCGCAAAATATGCTAAAATTTTCAGATCTATCCTGAACACGCAAAAAATTCACTATATCGCTGGAGAATTCTATCCTGAGTCAAGCCACTTGATCCAGCCCGACATAAAAAAATTCCAAATTGACGAAATAAACGGTTTCAAAAAATGGGACCTGTACGATGATTTTTTCCATAAAAAAATTTCTCGAGGCGGCACTATATACAACAACCTAATAAAAAGGTTCTGGAAGGAAACTCTTGTCATCTGCGAAAAGCTTGGCAGTTATATAGAAAAGAATGGCATTCAACTCCTCTATCTTCTCAACGTAAATTCAAATCCTGGAAATGTGTCATTGGCCTTAGCTTGTGTTCTTCTCTCGGAATACCTGAATATTCCTGTTCTCAGCAATAATCACGATTTTTATTGGGAAGGCGGGAATAAAAAGATAGACATCAAGACAAAAGGCTTAAAACCCGGCCCGAGAGATTTTTTCTTCACGAATTCAGATATTGGTGAATTCTTTTCAGTTATCAACGTAATCTTTCCCTGGGAATCCGCGACATGGATGTCTGTGAATATAAACACTGCTCAGTCGAAATGTTTAATAGAACGCTTTGGCCACAATCCGGCAAATATAGCCGAAATTGGAACAGCAATCGACTTGGATGAGTTTAAGAATAATACCGAAAGAAGAAAAATAGAGACATTCATCCAGATTTCAAGAATATTAAGCCGATATAAAAGAAAACTTTCTGTAACGCCGATTGATCAGTTGCAGGGCGATAAATTTGATACCTCTCCCGCGCCGTTCATAACAGGTTTTAAGAAAGGCACAATTGACTTTATAGAAAATAATATTGTCTTTCTCCAACCCACCAGAATCATCGAGCGAAAAAAGATCGAAGTTAACTTTACGTTGATCAATAAATTGTTTCATCATCCGGAGTTCACTCTGTTTTTTAAGAGCAACAAGAGGCTTACCCTCACTTTATTGATTACCGGGCCTATTGCAGAAGGTCATGCTTCATATTTCAAGAAGCTCCTCTCTGATTTCTCCGCGTCACTTAAAACGATCCCCTCAGGTCTAAAAGACAGAATCTTCCTGGCCTTCACCTTTTCTGAGACTGATAAACCTGAATTCAAAAGAAGATTCTCTAATCCGATAGATATCTCGGATATCTACAATATTGCAAACTTGATTCTTCTTCCGAGTGAAACCGAAGGGAGGGGTCTTCCGATCATTGAATCGGCTGCAAGTCGCTCTCCCATCTTCACGAGAAGATATTATCCTGTCCAGGTGTATGCGGAAGTTATCGGGGAGCATCTATCCAGCGGCCAGCGGTTGCGCGTAATTGAATTTTCCAACTCGATCACCCATTCGATCATCCATGAGATAGCCAGCAGAATACTTCATCCTCATGAGTATCTGGTTGATGCGGACCACAACAGACAGGTAGCGGAAAGAAGATACAACATGGAGAACCTGCGGAAGAACATGGAGTCTATACTCCATAGCCTATATCTTCAGCTTCTTCCCCGGCGGCAGGGGATGAAAGCAACGATTTCAGAGATGGTTAAGTATGAACGGAGATTGACGAGAACTTATCCTGCGCTGAAGGATATCCTTCATAAAAAAAACCGCCAATATCTCCCGGGATATGGGAAAATGGCTTTTATGATCTATCTTAAATCTCTTATTGATCCAAGTTATTTCCGCGTCGAGGAACAGGAAATAAAAGGGAGAGCATTCCAATTTGCGAAATATCTTATTGACAGCTATAACCAGACCCAGTATATCTCAAAAGAAAAAAGACATGCATTCTATAACTGCGTTGATAATATCTTCCATTATAAAAAGGGCTCTATCTCTGTGAGGATAGACCATTCTTTCTCGTATAGGCATAGAAATAAAGATCTCTTCCCATATAGAAAATTTACTCATCAGGAAATAACTGGTGTCATTAACCTTCTCTTTAATTCAATTATTAATCCCTCCGCATTGAAAATCAGATACGAAAGACGTCCCCACCACCTGACCGATATACGGAATGCTTTTTGTCAACTAGCTGATTGTTCTAATCTGCACATTGATCATAGTTCTCGATTAATTAAGAAACTTCGCAGCAATGTGCCGATTGCCTACTTTCCAGGCAAATATATCAGACATGAACTGGAGATTTTCATCGTACACACCGTAAGAGAGCGACTTGGTTTGAGCCTTGAGCAACCCATAACTGAAAAAGAGTTGCTAAGGAAGAAACTGGCACCTATTTTCATCATTAAACAACGAAAACCCCTCGGTAATTATTTCACTGCTGAAGAATTGCGTGAGTATCTGTTGCTCGGAGAAAACCATGAACTGAGGCTTCTTTATAAACATGATGTCTGCAAAATTGTCACGAGTGAGCAAATGTCTGTTGGGATAGACTTCCGACAGTTAGGGAAGGATGCGCTGAATACGCTCAGCTATGTGAAAAAGCATCATGGATACATCATGACGTTTGGAGAACACTCAGCGATGATGACCGATATTGTGGATCTGGAAACATTTCATATCGGAAAAGTGAAGGATATACTCACTTCAAAGGTAATGGGAATTCCGCTTGATTCGGGATTTGTCGAATGGGTTCCCCCGGGATTACGGCCGACAATAGCATACCCTACTCCCATTCAGACAGCATCAGAGTTCTCGAATGCTTTTCATAGTAAGCTGTATAAACGATTATGCAAAGAACATGGGGAGAAATCGATACTCAACATTCTTCGAAAGGATGCTGAGGAAAAGGGTTCTCCTGTCATGACCGTATTGAAGAAAATCGATAAACAAAGAAAAAAAGGAAAGGATGATGTAGAATATTCCTATGTGCGCGGAGTCTACGTTGACGGCCTTCCTTGGTCGGGTGTGCTTGCGAAAGCCAACTTAAGCAACGCTAAGAAGAAATGGACGTTTAATGCTTCGTTTAGCAACCACCTACCTCACGCGGCTCAACATTTCATAAAGCTTTTTGAGCGTCGATACAAGGGCAAAGCACGAATTGTGTGGAATGGCGGGTACATTCTCAATGCAGAACTTGTTGGGAAACTTGGCTTGTCAAAAGCATATGTGGGTAGTCCTCTGGGACTGGTGATCTCTGACAATAGAATAATTTCTCCACCCCTCTTTAATAAGCCGGCGATATTATTCCACTCTACCGGTAAACTGGAAATCAGACGAGTCAATTGCTCCAAGGGGATGATTATCTCACATAATCGTCATGCTTGTGTGTTAACCAAAAAACACTACAACCGAAAGAACCCAGGCGATGATCCCTGCTTTTATGATCTCATGCACACTGAAGACACCATCGAAGGCAATGGGAGGGTGATCTATCGTTTGGCAGGAAACATTATCAAGGAAATCATCAAAACGAAACAGGGGGAGCGACTGAGCATCATTCCGGTCGGATTGACCCTTTCTTTCCCTAGAAACAAGGCTCCAACAGGCTGGGATATCGGGTCAGAGGTCTCAATTACTATGACTGAGTTCAATAAGACAATGCATGGCATCGAAGCGGGACCAATGTTATTGAAAAATGAGAAAATCAGGATTGAAATGGAAAGGGAAGGATGGAAATCAAGCAACTCCATCAAAACTCAAGCTGCGCGTGTCGACTATGTTGATATGAGAGGTCCGAAGATTGCCGTTGGCTTGGATAAAAAAGGAGATCTTTCAGTCTTAGTGGTTAATGGGCGTATTAGAGAGTCAGTCGGCGCCACACATAGGGACATGGCAAGGATACTCCTAAAACACGGCATGGTTCATGCAATGGGCTTTGATCCGGGAGGGAGCAGTACTTTGGTGGTGGATGGTAAAGTCTTAAACATTTCCCCCTTTAATCATGGTTATGAGAACGATCCATATTCTCTTCCGCCTGAGCCCAGGCCAATTTCAAATGGTTCATTGGCTGGCAATGATCCCCTTTAGTTTTAGACAAATACTCTTTATAAACCTTTCCTGAGGAGAATTTCATAGTCTCGAATCCGGGCGGGGCTAGAGTTCACCTGTTAGTGATGATGCTGTCGGGAGCTCTATGTTTGCATTATTTCTTTTAACTCTCATAAACCGGTTCTAAAAAAACTCATCTGGTTCTCATAATTACCGATTGGTAACCAAAAAGTTTATATAGTTCTTCTCGTTACCAGCTCATATGCCGAAGAGATTGGAAAATGTTGGACTGGTTGAACTAAATGAAGCCTATAATAAGGTGCTCTCCTGGTTTTTCTCTTTTCCCGAGACGGAAGCGGGATTAAATGATCTTGCTGAGTATCTCAAGATATCAAAAACGACTGCAAAGAAGATTGTAGAAAGGATGGTTGAAGAAGAATTCTTAATAAAAAAAGTGTATGGCAAAGCTTGGCGGATTGCGTGCAACCGGAGTCATCCTTACAATTACACAAAAAAAATTGCGTTCAACCTATCGATGGTGTTTGAAGCTTACAACAAGAGTCTAAAAAACCAAATACAGGAGATCGTGGGCATCGCAAACGCGATAGTGCTTTTCGGAAGCTACCGAAAAGGGGATGATACAGAAAAAAGTGATGTTGACATAGCAGTTGAAGTGAATAGCGATAAAGATGTGAGAATAATCGAGATGGGCAGGATGCCCAGGTTCGGATATAGAAAAGATGTTCCTGTTAATCTACACATATTCACACGCAACAAGATAGACATAAATTTATTCTCAAATATTGCAAACGGCATAGTGCTTGAGGGGTTCTTGGAGGTCAGACCATGAGGTATAAAAGACCAGACCGGAAAAATGCACTGAGCATTCTTCAGGCTGCTGAACGGGATATGAAGTTCACCCTTTCCCTGCCAGTCACAGAAGAATCTTCTGCAACCATCATCCGCAATATCTACGAATCCTTCAGGATGCTTGGAGATGCGTTGCTGACAGAGAAAGGCATCGAATCAGAAGACCATATAACGCCCATCAAGGAGCTACTTACCTTAAAAGTGAACACTACCCGACCGCTAAGCATCCTCGATAACATGAGGAGACTGAGACACAACATTAACTACTACGGATATAAACCCAGACCAGAAGAAGCTGAAAATGCCCTCGCCATATCACAGGCGTTGTTTGAACCACTGGTTGAACATATCAAAAAAAGACTAAGGTAACTTCTCGAGCTCCAAAGAATGAGGCTATCTTCCGCTATTCCAGGAGGGGCTAGTTTCTTTGCCAAAGTCGCAATCCTGAAAACAAGGAAAAATATCACTCTCTGATAGTAACTTTTTTAAAGAGAGGTTGTGTTCTGAATATGTGAGATGGTTTTGTGATGGTTTGTTTCCGAATCTCATCTCTCCCTTATTGAGAGCGACCAACAGCAGGCAATCATGGATAACACACAATCCTTTTTCAAGAATCTGGATCAATACATCCGTCGTCTACAGATCACTCTGGGATACAATCGGGGGGAACGGTCAACTGTCGAAGAACGGATGGCCAAGATGGGCATTGAGCCTGCTGCAGATCATCCTGAAGCGTTACGTTATCATAATTGTTTCAACCATGTTCTGGGGAAAGAGGGTCCTGATCTCATTAAAGGCGTGGACGCGCTCGTAGAAAGTCTGACCGTCTCTGAGGATGTTAAACCGGGGAAGGGGGGTGTTGTCTGGTATTTCATACAGGTGAAACACTATGATTCTGAGCAGCACTATCACGACCTTCTGCTCAGCCATGCAGGCTATGTTCAGGAAGATGGATTGGTCATCTCAAAGTGGGGTGAGAATAGGGATGGTCTGACGACGCCCATCTTCAGGCACCGTCTCTGGGATGTTCCCCTTGGAGCAGGTAATCTGGTCTATTTTTCTGAGATACCTCCAAAAGAACATATCGATCAGTTTGTTGAAAAAGCCATGGGCCGGGATACCTCGCTTAAAGAGATGACAAAGAAAGAACGTGCCTCACATCGCCTGTATATGAACAGCGCCAATCTTCACATTTCATAGCGTCGGCAAAGTGCGTATATGCGTATAAAACTGCCTGTGTGTCCCTCACTCTCCGACGGCCATGAGCTTCTCGAGATCCGCTATGGTGCTGCTGTAGACCCTTTGGACGTTGTCCTGATCCTTCGCTCCCTGTACCCGTTCATAGCTGCCTGCTGAAGAGGTCGCCCTCGTCTTCCTGGCGTCTCTCATCTCTTCCACCTTGCTGATCACATCGATGGTGACGAAGACGCCGGGGTACTTCTTCAGCCTGACGAAGTAATCGCCTGACCCATAGCCTGCATAGTCGATGATGGCGAAGCGGTCTTCCTTGTCCTTCTTGAAGATGGCCAGGAAATCATCCCCTGCCTGAAGAGTGTATCCCTTGAATCTGTCGAATGCATAGATGTCTATCTCTTTCCCGTTGATGGTGGTGGAGGAATAGGTGCCTTCTGACTTCACGAATTCCTTGATGACAGCGACCCTGGAAGCGAGATCATCCTGCTGCAGGACGGTTGCCTGCCCTGCCTGTGGTGGTTCGTTTGGCGTCATGTATCCTGATACGCCTGTCCCTGCACCCAAAGCTCCCAGGAGAAGAAGGATGTCTTTCGCTTTCCCTGCTCTGCTCCGTGCCATGGGATGAGCAAATGCAGAGAAATTTATATGGATATTGGTGCTGCATCCCTTTCGCTGCTGTTGTTCAGGGAAGCCTGTATGCTGCATATCCCCCTTGTTCTCCGGGCCTGGCAAAGACATACTGCCACACGGTATTCTGGCCTGAGCGGAACGTTCCGGCACTGCTCAGGAGATAGTATTCCATGACCCTGAAGAAACGGTCAGGATCCTTGAACTTTCCCTTGATGCTGTTCCAGGCTGCCTTGAGATTGTCGTACCAGGCCATCAATGTCTTGTCATAGTAGGGGCCGAACTCCTCGATATCTCTGACCTCAAAGATGCCTTCCGATGCCTTCCTGATCTGCCTCTTCGACGGGATGACCCCGTTGGGGAAGATCTCCCTGTCGAACCAGGGATCGGTATGGTTCACCGACCTGTGGCCTCCTATGGTGTGGAGCAGGAAGATGCCTCCTTCCTTGAGCAGGTCGTCGACCTTTCTCATGAAGGTCCTGTGGTTCTTGGGGCCCACATGCTCGAACATGCCGACGGATAGGATCTTGTCATAGCTGCCTTCAAGGGAACGGTAGTCCTTCTTCTCGAACGTTGTCCCTTCATGGGCATGGGTTTTCGCAAACAAGACCTGTTCCTGTGAATTGGAGATGCCTTTCACCCGGACACCATACTGCTCTGCCAGGAAATTCGCAAGGCCTCCCCAGCCACATCCTATGTCCAGAAGATGCTCTCCTTCTTTGAGGTCGAGCTTTCCTGCTATGAGCTTCATCTTGTCCACCTGGGCCTCATCCAGGGTGTCTGCCTTCTTGAAATAGGCGCAGGAATACTGCCTGTTCTTGTCAAGGAAGGAATGGAACAGGAAGTTGCCCATGTTGTAGTGCTTGTCTGCCACCTCTTCGTTCCTGCTTTCCTGTTGCCGGTTCGTCAGGAGCGAGGAGAAGAGGCTGTTCAGGCCGACGACGGTCCCGAGCCAGAACCGGTCCTCCAGTTCGGCCCGGAGCATCCTGGTGATGAGGTCATCGAGCTTTTCAGCATCCCATTTTCCTTTGACATAGCTTTCCCCCAGCCCAAGAGAACCCCTGAGGAGCACATCCCTGTAGAACGATTCGTCGTGGACCGTCATGTCCCTGCCGAGTTCGATGCCTGCCTTGTCCATCAGTCCTGTGATGAGCCTCTTTGCCGGTCTGAGCATCTGTTCACCTGCCTGTTGCCTTTGTCCTGTTCTTTGTTCAAGCCACTGTCGGTTCGTACCAGAACGGGTTGTTCTCCCTGAGGTCGTAGAAGACGGCCTTTCCGGTCAGGGACATGTCCTTGGCTGAATGATATTTGAGGATGATGACGTTCGGTTTCGTCGGGTGCATGCTGTCGATCTCCATCTTCCCTCCTTTGGTGGACATGACATATCTCGGTTTGTGGGGACCGGTCATCCTCTTGGCGACCTCGCTGTAGATGTGGAGTCCGTCGTCGAGACGGACCTGCATGTGCTCTGAACCGCTTACCGGACGGTCATGGAAGAGATAATAAGGTCTGTTGTCGTTGAACGCGAGCTTCTTGTCGAAGAGTTCGTAGAGGACTGCGGGGTCGTCGTTGATGCCCTTGAGCAGGACGGTCTGGTTGTACAATGCAATCTTGTGGTCGAGAAGGTGCTCGAAGGCATCTTTTGTCTCTGGTGTGACTTCCCTGGGGTGGTTGACGTGGGTGCCGACCATGACCCGTTTTCCGGTGGTGTCCCTGAAGTCCTGCAGGATCTGGCCCAGCTCATCATCGATACGTTGCGGCTGGTAGACCACCATCCTGGTGCCGAACCGGACGGTGCGAATATGGTCCAGGCTCGGGTCGCTGAGTATCCCGGTCAATGACCTCACGGTGTCGTTGTCGAGCATGAAGGCGTCTCCGCCGGTCAGGAGCAGGGTATTGATCTCCCTGTGGTCCTGGAGGTAGCGGATGGCCTCCTTGTTGGGGAAACGTCCTGTGCTATAGAATTCTTCATCGCCCATGAAGATGCGTTTCCTGAAACAGAACCGGCAGTAGGACGCGCAGAGCGCATTGACCAGGGCTATGGCCGTGGGCGCGTACTTGTGCTGCAGCCCCGGCGCCTGGGTGTTGGTGCGTTCTCCGCTCGTATCGAACTGCCCCTGCCTTCTCACATATCTGAGGATCTCTTCTTCTGTGGGGATGACGATCTTGCGGAGAGGGTCCTCTGGATCATCCTTGTCGAGAAGCGACGCGTAATGGGCGTTGGTCAGGATGGGGAACTGTATGTGTTCCTTTGCTATGAGGTCGATGAGATCGTCAAGGCCCCTGAAGCCCATCTCTCTTAACGTCTCCAGTTTTCGTATGGGTTCCTGTATCCTGACCGACCGGGGGACATATTCTTCTATTGCTGTATCTAAACTCTTGTTTACCATCTTTGAAAATGAGCACTTCTCAAAAAAGTTAATCTGCGTAAACATATAAATCTTATGCCCGCTCTTTCCCAAAATCCTTAAATACATCCTTCTCTTGGGAAATGTATGCTCGTTGAGATGATACTCTGGTCTGTCCTGTTCATGGTCCTGCTCTGGCTGCTCCATCACTTCTTCCCTCGTCTGGGCAGGGTCCTCTTCTGGCTGTCGACCCTTCTCTTCATTATCACTCTGGCGGGCGGCGTCTTTCTCTTCCTCGATGCCCGGGAGTTCAGGGAGCAGATGGCCGTAGGCAAGAACACCTTTCTCCTTGAGAAGGATGGCCGGCTTCTTGCCGGAATGGAGCTGGCCTCTCCTGACCTGGACCGGGTGACGTTCTTCACCGGCCCTGACTTGATCCCTATGCAGCAGGATCTTGATGACCGCGACCTTGCATCGCTGAAGGGCGATTCCTACAAGCTGTTCCTGTTCTCCACCGATGCCTTCTCGACAATAGGGGATGTCCAGATAGACAGGAAAAGCTATCCTGTCTCTTCTCTTCTGGGCTTGCTCTCTTCTGACCATCCTCTGGACGATTTTGTGCAGGAACAGATGGGCAACACCACAATACCTCCTGCTCAGATGAACCTCACCGTCCAGGCCATACAACGACGTCTTGGCATCGCTGATCCTGCCGGTTTCAAGGGCTATCTCTTCGCGACGCTCATGGGTGCAGCCATACAACAGGACGGTCCGCTCTTCATCCTCGACCAGTTCAGGAGGCATCACCTCACGATCCATGAAGAGACCGTGATGTTCCGGTTCCTTCGGGTCATCCCTGAAGGGCTCTTCATCGACGTCGTCGAAAAGGCAAACCTTTATAAGGACAGCAATCCATAATTACCGAGAACCAAAAGAGGGATTTTATGAGTCTGCTGGAAAAAGCCATGTTCTGGAAGAAGGACGACTTCTCTGACCTGAAGCTTGATGACAATCTGGGTGCTGATCTCGGTCTCGGACCTGAACCCGGCTCCAGTCTCACGCCCTCTTTCGCAGACCCTCAGACAGCAGCTGCACAGCCTGTGCAGCCACCTGCCCAGGACGTCTCAGGATTCGGCCAGCAGCACATGCAGCAGCAGATGTCTTCAGCGCCTCCGCAGGCCAGCGCTCATCCTGGGATGATGCCCTCCTCCCCTTCGTTCCAGCCGTCCCCGTCCTATGCAGAACCTTCCCCTTCGCAGGAGGTCACCTTCAGCACAAGCCATGAGGCCTATCTCATCAACAAGAACATCGAGTTGATCTCTTCGAAGCTGGATGCGCTTCGGGCATCGCTGGATTCCCTGGGCCAGCGCATGGCCAACATCGAGCGTCTTGCCTACAGCGAAGACGAGAAACGGAACAGAGGCTGGTAGGTGTCCCGTAGGTGTCATCGGAAAAGCGAAAGCGGTCTTCCTTTCTCCTCGTGCCTTTGACGGTCTTCGCGGTTGTCATCGCAGACCAGCTGCTGAAATATTTCTCTGTCACTCATCTCGCTTCCCGTCCCATCGTCGTCTTCCCTTTCCTGTCCCTGGTCTCGACCCTGAACACGGGTGCTGCGTTCTCTTTCCTCGCCGGTCTTGCTACGTCAAACACCCTGCTCATCTTCATCGCCCTCATCTTCATCGGCCTGCTCATCTATTATCATGACCATTTTCCTGCAGACCCGCTCTCTCAGGTGTTCTATGCTCTCATCATGGGCGGAGCTTTGGGGAACCTGGCCGATCGGCTCTTCAGGGCAGGGGTCGTCGACTTCATCAGCTTCTCGTTCTTTCCTGCCTTCAACCTTGCTGATACTGCGCTCTCCATAGGTATGGGCGGGTTGATCCTCCTTGTCCTCAGGGACGAGTTCTGCGTCTGGAGAAAGAGACAAAAGACCGCGAAGAGCAAGAAGAAGCAGAAACAGGAAGGGTAAGAAAAAAGAAAAGGAAAAAAGAAAGCATGCCGCTGTCCTGTTCACTTTCGTGAGGGTTTCCTTTTTGTCGTCTTTCTGCTGCGGGACTTTCTCTGTGAAGAAGGTCTCTTCTTGCTGCTCTTGGTCGCCTTGGCCGCTCTCTTCGGTGGCTCAGGCTCCTCGTAGATCAGCTCTTCTCCAGGGTACGTCTTCGGGACGCCTGCTTTCAGCGTCTCCACTCCCATCACAAAACCGATGAGGCTCACCACAGCTCCGATGATGAGCATGGTCACCCATCCGGTGAGGAAATAGAGCCCCAGGGCGTTCATGAGGTTCAGTCCGAAGAGGACCATGGCGAGATAGCCATCTGACGCCTTCCTGGCGGCCGCAAGGTACAATGCGGCTGCGAGGAGGAAGAAGAGGATGATCCAAAGCCCCTCGAGAATCTTCCAGAACGTCCCCAGCCTGTCAAGCTGCAGAATGATGACGAACAATGCCCCCAAGGTGAGCAGGAAATATGCCCAATAGGTTGTGTCCTTCATGCTTGTGCGGTTAATCCGATGGTTTATATTGATTTCTATGATGAAGTGGTGATGGTGCTTCACTCTGTTCTGATGATGACAGGAATCTGGGACCTGTCCTAGAATTCGTCCATGTCCTGGAGCTTCTCGAGCATCCCTTTCTTGCGGAGCACGTCCACCTGGGTGGGCCGGTACTTGAAGATGATGTCCCCTTTCTCATCACCTGACAGTTCCCAGGGTTCGATGAGCAGGATGTCGCCTGGCCTGACCCAGAGCCGACGCTTGAGCCTTCCGGGTATCCTGCAGATGCGGGTCTTGCCGTCCAGGCATTTGACCCTTGCCCGGGATCCGCCGAGCCGTTCCTCAAGGATGCCCAATGTCTGGTTTCCCCTTGGAAGCTTGGTGCGACGGATCTCTGTCTGTATCTTCTCTTCCATCGCCTGTGCTATGGCCTTCTTGCCCATTCCTACAGCAGGGTGACGATTCGCTTATAAATGTTTGGGTGGAGAACGAGATGGTATCGATGGTATCAGACGTCTCTAGTACATCTTCAGGTTTCCTGTTATCCTGTCGATGAGCTCTTCCTTGTCAGGCCCTATGGCCATGCACGTTATTGTTCCAGGCTCCACGACCGTGTGACCTGCATCGGTTATGACCGATGCGACGAGGCCCTCTGCCTTTGCCTTCTGTTGATAGGAGAAAAGCTCTTCCTTGTCCTTGACCCTGAGGACGACCTTCTTGGCGCCGTCCTCTTTCCAGGAGGAGACCTTCTCTTCTGCAGAGCGGCCTACTGCCTCGACGCTCGCGTGTGCGACCTGGGCAGCCATCTTGCCATTCGGCAGGTTGAGATCGGCTCTTACCAGGATGACCTGTTTCATTCTTACTTCCCTTTCCCCTTGTCCATGCTCTCGATGGCCTTCAGCACTTCGATGGGGATGGCGAAGATGATGGTGTTGGACTGATCGGATGAGAGATCGTTCAACGTCTGCAATGTCCGGAGATGCAGGGCGCCGTTTGCCGCAGAGAGCATCTTCGCGGCCTTCGACAGGTTGGTCGCTGCGATGACTTCTCCCGACGCTTTGACGATGACTGCCCGTTTCTCTCGTTCTGCTTCCGCTTCCTTGGAGATGACCCGTTTCATGTCCTGGGGGAGTTCGATGTCCTTGATCTCGATCTTGTCGACCTTGATGCCCCAGGGGTCGGTCTCCTTGTCGACGATCTGTGAGATCTTGTTCGAGATATTCTCCCTTTGTTGCAGGATCTCGTCGAGCTCGAACTCACCGACCATGTTTCTCATGGTCGTCTGTGCAAGTTGAGAGACGGCATACTCGAAATGTTCCACCTCGATGATGGCCTTCTCTGCGTCGTTGACCTGGTAATAGAGGACAGCGTTCACCTTTATGGACACGTTGTCTTTGGAGATGCATTCTTGGGAGGGGACGTCGACGGTGACAATGCGCATGTCGACCCTGTTCCATGACTGGATGATGGGAAACACGAGATGGAGTCCTGGTTTCATGATGCCGCCGAACTTTCCCAGGGTGAATTTCACACCGCGTTCGAATTGATTGACGACCTTGAATCCTGAAAAAAGGTATGCTGCACCAAGTCCGATGAGATACATTTCGATTGCCATGCTTTCTGGGATGGCTTCTTCCCTAATAAACCTTATGGATGATAGAACCCTATGGCTGATACCTTCCGTGCGGATTGTAGAGCTTGCCATCCACCTGGATGATGGGTTCGTAGAACACCTGGTCGAGATGCACGAAGGTCTTGATGTCGCCGCCGAACCATGCGTTGGAGCCGATGGCGACATGGGCTGTGCCGTATGCCTTCTCGTTGATGATGGTCGGGCCTATGACCTTTGCGCGGGGATTGGTGCCGATGCCTATCTCGCCGATCTTCCTGACGTTCTTCGGTCTCCTGGAGACCGATTCTGCCCATCCGAGGTCACGGTCCAGCTTCCGGGCCAGCGCATCCCCCTCTATGCTGACGATGCGTCCTTTCTCGACGATGAACGTGGCCGGCTTCCTGATGATGCTGCACCTGTCCTTGTCCTTGAGCGAGCCGTCGATGACGATTGTTCCCTCGACCTTGAGAGGAGCGGGAGGGATATACACTTCTCCTGCCGGCAGATTGCCGCCGGTACCCGGTTCGGTGTATATCCCGTCGTTGTTGATGGACTTCATGCCTCTTATCCCGACCGTGAGGTCAGTGCCTCTCCGGGTCGAGATATGGAGTTCTTCACCCGTATCCAAGACCTGCTTGAGCTTTTCTCCCCGGTCCCTGAGCGAGAGGAGATCAATATCCATGGCCGAGACGACATACTTGAATCCTGGAGTGACCATGCCTGAGAGGGATGGTGTCGATATGAACCGATGCCGATGTTGGCTCACGAACTTCCGGAAGGACTTGCCCATCTCCTTGCTGCTTCCGAGCTTTCCTGAAAGTGACAGGGCGATCAATGACTTCTCAGGGAGCATGAGGAGCTCTTCCATGACCTGCTCTCCCACTGCTGAGCCGGTCGCCTTCGGCTTCTGGAGCGCGAATCGCAGGTCGAGCCTGAGCTTCTTCGCCGCGACTATGTAGTTGGCGAGCACCAGGGCAGGCACTCTCCTGTCCAACGTTCCTCTGTCCCCTGCGATGAGGATGGTGTCTCCTTCTTTGGGGGTGAGACTCTGCTGCAGCGCATGGATGAAGACCGGATGGGCTTTCTTGACATACTTCAGCAGTCCTTCTCTTGCTATCCAGTCCAGGTATGTCTTAATATCCATCTTATGGCCAGCGAATCATAGTTTTCCCTATTAGTAGCCTAATTTGTATACTGATATTTAAATGTAACGGAAATGAACAATATGATCCTTTAAAAACTGCTCTCTGTTATCTATATGGATGTATGTTACAACACCTGTCGAGCTGTTTCGTTCTGGCGCGATAACTGGATCTGAGTTAGCGCGTTCGATTGATGAGAAGGGATTCAGCGATAGTCGGATCGTTGTCTTTCCGGATGAAACCGAAGCGTTCATCTTCGCAAAAGGGTTAGCAGAGATCCTGATCGAGACATATGGTCTTGAAAAGATGGCTCGTGCGAAGATGCCTTTAACCGGTCCGGTCTATAATCCCCCGGATCCCCTGATTCAGGAGATCACGAAGGGTTTTAAGGAAGAGAAGTGGCTCGTTGTTCCAGAGGACTATGCAGCTGTCCTCGAAAAGTATATTGCTACGTTGCCGATGAAATAGTGCGTCTATATCTTCAGCTTCCCTGCCATCTCGTCCATCTCGCCTTCTTTGTATGCAGCCCTGTTGGGTTCCCAGACCAGGCCGGCCCCGTCGTTCTCGTAGCGGGGGATGACGTGGATGTGCACATGGGGCACTATCTGTCCTGCTGCTGGTCTGTTGTTGGAGAGGATGTTGTAGCCATCACATCCGAGGCTTTCGACCATCTTGTTCGCGATCTGCTTGGCTATCCTGTAGAGGTGCGCCAGGAGATCATCAGGCACCTCGCCAAGCGTCTCATAATGCGTCTTGGGGATGACCAGGGTATGACCCTTGACAGCAGGAGCGATGTCGAGAAATGCCAATGCCCTATCGTCCTCATGGACCTTTGCGCAGGGGATCTCTCCGCTGATTATCTTCATGAAGATGTTGTCTGCCATGGTTGTTCCTCCGATGATGAGAATATCAATCCCCTTTATATTTTTCTTTCTCTGCGGCTAATTATGAGACCCTCTGCTTTTCTGCCAGATGCATGACCGTCTGTGCCATCACTGTCAGCATTTCCGACTGAAAGGAGGACAATGATGGAGTAGGGAAGGTATCTGGCATCTCTCTGCAGGGTTAACCTTTCTCTGCTCCTCTTTGCCGCAGGGTAATGCATATAAATGACAAAATATTTTCTGGTGTCCATGGTCAAAAAACGGCTCCACCTCATCATCAAAGGGCTTGTGCAGGGGGTCTTCTACCGGACCTCTGCGCGGGACATCGCCGCAAATCTCATGTGCAACGGCTGGGTCAAGAACCTGCCAAATGGTGATGTCGAGTTGGTCGCCGAAGGTGATGAGAAAGATCTGAAGGACCTGCTCAAATGGGCGAAGCATGGTCCTGAGCAGGCGGTCATCGAGACTGTCAAAGAGAAGTGGTCTGCTTCAAAGGACGCGTTCGATGATTTCGAGATCATCGAGGATTCTATCAAGGATGCTGAATCAAAAGCTGCAGAACTGAAGAAGATCAACAAGCTGCTTGAGGTCGATGAAGGCTCCGACCACCCTGTGCACGAACCCCTGACCAAGGAAGATACGCCATTCAAGCAATAACATTTATAAAACAGACCGGTTCTGCCAGTTCCATTCCGTAACCATACGGGCCCATAGCTCAGCCTGGCTAGAGCACACGGCTCTTAGCAGACTGGCGTCTGCTCCTTTCAGACGCTGTCCGAAAGTAACCGTGGGGTCGGGAGTTCAAATCTCTCTGGGCTCATTTTCTTGGAAATGAGACAGGGATATCCAAGAATCAGAAATTTTTGTGTATCTCTGGGCTCAGATCTGTTCGCAACCTAGCGGTTGTCCTCAAAAATCTCTAGATTTTTGGGATGCCAGCAATCTTTGATTGCCGTGCACTGTACTTTTTCGATCCTGAAGCCCGAAGTATGTTTCGGTCAACCTATGGTTTCCCTCAAGCACACATACATATTATGAAGTATTTGCGCATATTATGGGGTGTCTGCGCATCTCCGGGCTCATTCAAGATAGTCGGTTTCATTGTCCTAAAAAGCTCTTCTGGGTTATACCTTTACGGTCACTGTCTCCTCTAGAAAGAAAAGGTTTATATATGATATGTACTTATGCTATGATATAAGTTTATAGGTGACTATGATGCAAGCATTGAAACGAGTTTTACATTACCCGCGGCTTGATACTATACTTAATGTGGAGACTATAATGAAAGCTGCAAAAGAGCCATTATCCAAAAATGAAATAGATAGACGACTTGCCAAGAAAATAATGAGACCGACATTGAATCTGATCTTATCTTATTTGGAAGAGAGCGGAAAGATTGCAATGCTAGAGGCAGGAATAATCTGGATCTACAAAGAGGACATAAGTAATAAGCTAAAAATTAAGCTTAAGAAAGCGGTCACTGTAATGTAAGATGGATAAGCAAGTAGTTGTGAAATTTGATGATGAAGCATATGAAGAGTTTAAGGCGTTACAAGAATGCGTTGCCAAAGGAAAAAAGATAAATAAGAAGCCAACATATGAACAACTACTCACTTCAATTAATACAGCCATTCGAAACATAAAAGCAAATCCTTATTTTGGTGATTTGATACCCAGGAAATACATAAATAACAAAGTTGCCAATCGTTACGGAACAGATAAACTTTTTAGAGTTGAACTTGTCGGCTATTGGAGGCTTCTCTATACGCTTATTGGTGACGAAGTAGAAATAATTGCATTTATTCTTGAGTATCTGGATCATGATAAATACAATAAATTATTCGGCTATAAGAAGAAATGAATTTTGTGTTAGGATCTGTAAGAGTCGTAATTGGGATGGCTCCTAGTCGCACTTCAAGCACTTTCTCGTCCCTGAATGGTTTAGTGTGGCTCGGACGAAACCCATAAAAACAACCTCTCCAAAGTATAGGTTATAATGGTTGTGTGCATGATTATGGCCATAAAATGAAGCAATCCATCCGTCTGTCGATCGAGAATGATCAGCAGAATTTTTGCGTATCTCTGGACTTATCTTGCATGTTCGGGAAAGCGCCTTCTCCCTTGCAGATGCCTAACTCCTTTAACGCGGCCAGGATCTTACGTTCTCTGAATTGCATGAACTTTCCTGCATAGTTGCCCGCATTATACGTGGGATGCATATTCTTGATCATGAGAGCCCCGTCTCTCTTGTCGGTTGCAGAGACCGGACCGCCTTCTTCTCTAAGCTGCTCAAGATACTCTTCTGCTTGTTTTTTGTAGGTTCTTTTCAGTTGAGCCATGCTTTCGATGGTGTCCTGGTGTATGATCCCTTCATGGTGCAGGAACGCCTGCGTCAACCAATATTTTAGGTAGATGTGTTCTTTATGTGATTGTCCGACTTTAAGATCTTTCATGCCTTGGTCAAAGAGGAGATCATAATCTAACTCTCCGGACTGGCGGTCCATGAAATCAAAAGCCTTATCCCTCAGATATCCATACTGTGTGAGTTCTTCGGGATTGAAGTAGATATCTTGTTCAATGGTCTGTAACTTCTGGTTTGTCTTGGTTGTCAGTTCTCGGGAAAGCATGTCAGGAACGATCAGGTTATCAAGCTCAACATTATTGGAGCGAATGGAATCTTCAATGATCATCCTTGTGACTACATTAAAGAGCCTTGCGACTTCGTCTGGTCTGAAAGAGGTATAACCGATGCTGTTGAGAAAGCTTGCAGCATTCATGTGGTCCTGGAAGAAAGGTATTAACGACTTCCCGGGGTCTCCGTAGGCATCAATCTGTGCGATGAGTTTCTTCATGTTCGGATGGAAGATGTCTTCGATGAGGTTGACGACATAGATCTTCGGGTCTTTTGCACCTGCTATCTCATCCTGAGCGGCGTTGATGAGTCCCTCTAGCTTGACATCTTCGGGATCCATAAAGCTACTGTCTGGGATGAGGTTCATTTTACGTGTTGTATGCTATGACGTGTTCTTTGCCATCAGCTAAGGGGCAGATGCCGGGTTTTGTAAGAAGCCAACTGATGCCTGGAATCCTGCGGGAGATGCTGCGGCTGTATGGCCTGGGGCAATCTCCCTGGCGCAAAAGTTCTTCGTGGAATATCTGGTATTTCAATCGTGCAAATCCTTTGTCTCCCGGATTTTGAGCAGCGTATGCAACGAGACAGCGCATATGAAGCCCATCTTTGGCGGTCATGGTCAGGATGGCGTGTTCTGGTCCGGCATGACCATCGTCATGTTTTCTCCAACAATTTGAATAGGTGGGCATCAACGCAACATATTCTGAAGCATCATCATGTTCAGAAGGGATGGTGCTCGCATGTTCAGGCAGCAGCTTGATCCCTTTTGCTTGTTCGCTTATCTCGTTGAACTTGCTTTCGATCTGTTTGAGTTGACTCTGGTTATTCTCAGCGAGCATCCCCAAGAATTTGGTGAGTGTGTAGTCGAGCGCCTTGAACCTTGCCGCTTCAAGTTCCATGGATTTCTCGTGTTTATAGTCTTCCACTTCAAGATCGGCCTGTTTCTGTTCATGGATGAGGTCTTTGCTGGCAGAATGGGCAGCAGCGTTCTTCTTGACAATCGTGTAGCTCTTGATGAACGCGAGCTTTTCTTCTGCCGTGTAGCTTTGATCGTCGAGACTAAAATTAAAGAAGGATTCGATCTGGCGAATCTTACCGATAGACGTGTTGTTCAGGATCCTCTCGAGATTCTTCTTCGCCATGAGGTCGTCTGCCATCTTATTGTTTCACCACGGCTGTTGGACGTATTTATTTTTCAGATGATACACTGTGGCGATGAGTCCGATGATTCCAGATACTTCAAGCCCCCCGAGCACCGATCCCAAAAACGGTTGATTGTTTGCATGACCTATCAGGTAACTACCTACCTGCGTGAAAATGCTCGAGTAGCTAAACCAGGTCCAGAATACACTATTCCCTTCCTCTGTTGTCTTTGACTTATCATATACCTGGTTGACTTTAACACGCCTTCTCGGGAGATGATCTGAGAACGCCATGTTTTTGATAGAATTGAACCTGATCGCGAAGGGATAGTGATAGACCGGATCAAGGATTGCATCAACATTGATTCTTGCAGGTATGACTATGTCTGCTTTGCGATTGACTTTTGTCTTACCTGAAAAAAACCTGTATGCCTGTGTATTGAAACTTGCTACTGCTGCTATGTTCATCTGAAGATCGATGTTCGCTCTCATGTTTTCGAAGAAGACAACATGTTTGTCTTCGGGAGAATATACCATATCACGTATCTCAGGATGATATGCTCTCTTGAATTCTTCTAGATCCGTCTGGTTGGATTCTGCTTTCTGAAATGCTAATGCAAAAAGGGAATCTGGCTGTTGAAGGACATCTGAAATGCCTGGAGAGAATTCTCTTCGATCCGAATGATATTCTTTTCCAGAAAAAAGATCCTTGAGTTCCAGTGTGGCCCCATGCGGATCAGAAATGGAGAATGGTCGTAGTTCGTTCTTGACATCTCTTACTTCCCTGACATGAATATCGCTTATTCTTCCGCTGGTGATCACCATATCTTTCCGGCTTGGTTTCAATTCTTCAGGTTCACGACCTGATCTGCCAAGATGTTCATTGATTTCATCCCGGAGAGCGGAATCAGAGAGCATCTCGATGATATAATCGGTGATGTCCAGGGAATATTGTCTGCTTTCTTCTGACCTTAACTTGAATGTGCCTGTCTGAACTGGACGTGTCTTGTCGATTTGTCCTTGATAATAAAAAGATGAGATGATCTTCTTCTCTAGATCGGATGAGGCTGTTCTTTTTATTGCTGCTCTCGCATTGAAAAGATTGAAATATTGTTGTCTGGGAAAATTGTAGCTCCGATGTGTATACAGCCCAGACTCGATGATGTTGATTTGTCCCATTGTGATCCCCCCTTTAAGGAATGGATTCTTCTTTAAAATAATTTCTTACTTGAGAGTGCTTACTCTTATCCTTTCCATATGGAAATAAAAAGATTTCCCGCAAGGATTCCGAAAAATATCAGAATTTCACTTCATCCTCTCTTCTGCTTTCTTCTTCTTGTCGCGAAGAGCGATTGCTCGTTCAGATCCGGCCATCGCTGCCGTCCGTATCGGTTGAAACGACGTATTCGACCTGATTCTGAGATGCTCAAAGAAACCTGCTGCTGTAAATGCATTGAAGATTGGTTCTGCACATCTTGAAGGTCGGAGATCTGGAGAGCAGCCCGTTGTCTGTTGGATCATCCTCCTGAAGACTTTTTGTCCTTTGTCGTCTGATTGTTATCCTATCCAAAAAATTAATTAATAGGGAGTCTTGCCCTCTGTTCGATACATGATGGTCAAACTCTTCCACCTCTTGGCTTTCCTCTTCCTTCTTCAGTCTCTTATGGTCCAGGGCGCCCTGGTTGATGATTTCTCTGGCATCGAGGAAGAGGTGCATGCCTTCCTGGAATCCTCGTCGGGCGAGATCCAGATCGTCCAGGGAACCTATACGACAGCTGCAGAGCGGCTGGCCTTCGCCTATCTTCGGGAGTCGCAGCCCCAGGTGGCACGGATGGAGCCTGTCCCAGAATCATCCTTTGCATGGGATCCCAACGCATCTACAATCCTTGTCCTTATCGGAGGACCGAAGCAGAACAGCATCAGCAAAGAGCTTCTGGACAACCCTGATCTGCGTGTCGAGCACCATGAGCTCACGACAGCGGTCGTTGATTTTGTCTATGAAAAGGGAAGAAAGGTCGCCATCATCTTCTCGGACAAGGCAGGTTACTACAATGCAGCCAGGACATCAGCTGAAAAGTCTCCGTTGGCATCCTTCATCCCGGTCAAGTATGTTCCTGTCGTCGCCACCGGCATCAGCTTCTTCCTGCTCTGGCTCTGGAAATTCCTCTTCCACTTCTCCAATAAGATCCTGCGGCTGTTCGTCTCGGCAAAGGTCATGAAGCGGATAAAAAAGAAAGAGCTGAAGGCCCATTTTAGAGGTACCCATCTCAAGGGCATCCGCATCAAATGGCGGGAATGGCTGGCCATCTTCATGGCTGCTTTAGTGTTTGCCATCGCCATCTCATATACCTTTCTCAGCGACGAGTCGGTCCTTGAGTTCGTGCTGGTCAACGTGCTGGCCAACATGGTCATCTACGCCCTGAGAAACCTCACCCGGCTCGTCTTCGACAGGGTGCATGGCCATCATACTGAGTATGTGTTCTGGTGGTGGGGCGGACTGATAACGATCCTGTCCGGCTGGCTCGGCAACACCTTCTCCCTCGCGGGCTATGTGATCTCTGAGGATGAGAAGGACAAGAAGACTGAAGGAAAAGTCAATTTCTACATCAATCTCATGACGTTTCTTGCATTCCTTGTCTTCTTCGTCTGGAACTTCCTCGCACCCTCTGTCCTCGTCCAGATGATCATGCTCCTGGCCATCAGCATAGGCTTCATCCAGATGCTTCCTCTGCGTCCTTTCTCAGGAAAGTCCATCTATGCCTGGAAAAAAGGGGTGTGGTGGATTACTTTCCTTCCGATGCTTGCGTTCTATGT
>JAADFO010000052.1 GCA_013152815.1 Nanobdellati archaeon | reverse complement strand
AACGTGAGTGAGCGATGTGCCAGAAATCTGGGAGATTTCTGAGCATCGTTCGAACGCCGTAGGGGCATGAGCAGAGTGAATGCCCCGTCCGGGATTCGAACCCGAGTCACAGCCTCGAGAGGGCTGTATGATTGGCCGGACTACACCAACGGGGCATATTGTATCCTCAATCGGAGGCTGAAAACCCCACTTCCTTTATAAATCTACCCCTGACGAACATAAAGAGAAAAAAGAGAAAAGGATATGAGCCCCCTTGGGGAAACGTTAGGGGGCCCACATCTTTGTGTTTTTCAATGTGCTTCAAAAACATATATGCCTGGTTAGTTCTTCCCTGGTTCACCCTTCAGCCTCGATCTCAAGCTCATTCTCCAGTTCAGTGTCGTTCTGGCACTCTCCTTCATAGGCCAGCCCGACATCGGCTGCGTCGAGATTGCATGCGTTGCCGTAGGTCTTGCCGTCGATGCCGCACATCGGTGTGTAATCTGTCGTGCACAGGACCACCTGAGGCTCCCTGGGAGTGCAGGAACTCGCCACGCCCTGGAGCGCGAAGCTTCCTGCGTGCTGTTCCCTGTCCTTTCCTGCATAGGCATCGGCTGCTGCATCGTCCATCTTCAGGTCAAAGCTCACCTCTGTTCCCGGGGTCGTGAATGCAAGGCAGTCCTGATGAGGACCAACCGCACCCCATCCTACAAGCGTGTCGCTGCCCTTGCGTAGATGGTCGTTCATCTCGTACTTGTAAGGCCTTACACGGCAGAATCCCTGGTCTGCAGCGATCTCTGCCTTGTACCTGTGCCATTGGCCATCTCCAGACGCGCAGATGTTCCACACGTCTCCGTTCTGCCAGATGAAGAATCCGAGTTCCTCTCCGGGCGTATATGTTGGACGGTCAGGGTCCTGGATGGTGCCGCCGGCGGCATTCACTGCGGCGACGATCTCCCGAAGCTTCTCCTGTGCGCTCTTGAGCGCTTCCTTGGCCTTCCCGAGATGCTCCTTCGCCTGCTCCAGAAGCCCTTCTGTCTCGGTCTCGTTCAAGGAATCGTCCAGCGCTTTCCATTGCTGCTCGATGAGGTCGCGGGCGGTCTCATACTCTGTCTTTGCCGTATCCACGAAGACCGAGAAGTCGGTCACCATGGCATCGATGCCTTCGACGTCCTGTCCGTTCGCTTCCATCCTGGCGATGATATCATCCAATTTGTCTTCAAGCAGGGTTGCCTTGGCGATGATGTTCCCGTACTGCTGCACCTTGAGACGTTCATAGGTGTGCTGCAGGAAACCTTTCGCCTTTCTCCATTCGTCCTTGATGATCCTGGCGACCTCCTGCAGGTCATCCTTGGTCTCGGCCTGCTCTGCCTTGGTCCTCGCCTCTTCCATCCTGGCGATGCTCGCATCGATCTTTGCGATAAGGTCACTGGCTGTCTCGTTGTCGATATGGTCTGATGCCTCTACCCGTGCCTTTGCCTGCTCGGCATGCTTGATGGTGATGTCGATGAAATTGAGCAGGTACTTCTGGGACCTGGCCAGCACCTCTGCCCTGAGCTGGTCGCATTCCTGGGTTGCACTGTCAGAACATTCCCTGAGCTTTCTTTTCGAGCCTTTCAGGAAATCCTTCTCATCGTCGAGCGTCCTCTTGAACGCCGATATGCTGTGCTTCGCATCCTCGACGATCTTCATCGCAGCACCTCTTACAGAGACAGCGATCCTCCTGTTGACAAGGTTCCTGTTGACGAAACGTTCCTTCTCCTTCAGCCAGTCCTTCACCTTCTCCCGCGTGACCCTCTCCTCGTCGGTGTCGGTGATCCTCTTCAGCTGGGCGCGGGTGAGCTTGGTGGCTGCCTTGAACCTCTCCTCGCCCAGTTTAGCAAGTCTCTTGAGCCGTTCCCTGTTCATGGCCAGTAGCTTCTGCCGCTCTTCCTTGTCTATGGTCAGGATGTCCTTTATCTTCGCATCGTCGAATCCCTCCCGTCTGAGAGCGTCCTTTATGGTGTCGAGATAATGTGGGCTGCATAGCCTGTTGACCACGATGAGCGGCGCATCAGGGAAATGCTCAGTCGTCTTGTCGACGCACGCTTCCAGGGTCTTCTCCTTCTTCGCCTCAGCGTTCACATAGGCGACCACAGCCTTGTTCAGGCGCTCTGCCGTCTGTCTCTGCTGCTGGATGTTCCGGGCGGTGATCTTCCTCGCTTCTCTGAGAGCTTCAGCGCGAAGAACACGCGGATTATGATCCCTGATGGCGTTCATGCCATCATCCTGTCCATCATCTGACCCATCTGATCCCTCTGCCGCGACCAGCGCAGCAGCAAAGACGCTCATCAGGAGCAGGCTTATCATCATCATGATATAAAATCGGTTCCTCTTTCGGTTTTGCATGTATACGACCTCCAAGTTCGATGCTCTTTCGATGGCCAGGATACTATTTAAAGAAACTTACTTTTCCACCAGAAAAAGGGTCAGAAACCCCTTCTTTGCCTTTACGACACTTGATGCGTCCTTCTTTTCCTTTATCCGAAATCATTAAATATTTTCTGGGAGAATGACCTTGCATGGAACAAAAAAGGGGCCTTCTCGTCCTAGGTGTGCTGCTTCTCCTCTTTCCTCTTGTCCGGGGGGCCACAGTCGGCGGAGCCATCTATGATCTCTCCCTCGAACCTCTCAAGGATGTGGTCGTGACCATCAATTCGACCCCGAAGCAGACCTATGTGGCCAAAGAAGGCATCTATGCCTTCGAGGTCTCTGAAGGAAGCTATCTCATAGAGGCGCACCATCCATCGGATGAAGGGGAGCTTGTGGCAAAGGAACCTGTCCTGGTTACAGAGGACCGCAGGTTCATCATCGATCTCATCCTCTTTCCTGTTGTCGACGGTGATGCCGGCCTGGACAACGTCAGTCTCGACAGCCTCATCATCCGACGGTCGATCCCGCATTTCCAGTGGCTGCTCCTGATCTTCGCGGTCCTCATCACCTTCCTCCTCCTGATCTTCTATTTCTATCGGCGCGATGATGTGAAAGGGTCGGTGGATGATGAAGAGCTGGGAAAGATCCTCCAGTTCATCAAAGACCACGGTGGCAGGGTCTCCCAGAAGGACCTTCGCACGGAATTTCCCCTGTCTGAGGCCAAGATATCCCTCATGGTGACAGAACTTGCGCATGATGGTCGTCTCAAGAAGATCAAGCAGGGAAAGGGGAACATACTCATCCTCAACAGATAGGGTATGACCTCTGGTATGACCCGATTCCTGAGAACAATAACTTTTTTAAAGAGGCCCTGGCTCATCAAGTATCCTGCCGTGGTGGCACAATCTGGTACTGCGCAAGCCTGGAAAGCTTGTTTCCTTTGGGATATCCCGGTTCAAATCCGGGCCACGGCGTTC
>JAADFO010000051.1:18166-35010 GCA_013152815.1 Nanobdellati archaeon | reverse complement strand
TTTTTTGGGGGTGGTGTATTGGAGGAGTTGTTGGTCTAGTTTTTCTTCTGCTGCGTTTCTGTGTGTTGAGATTGTGTTGATCTTGTCTTCTATTTTGTTGATGAGTCGTTCGTAGCTGTCGTGCTCGCCTTTCTTTGCCTGTAATCGGTAGATTTTTTCTTTTTCTTTTTCTAGTGTGGTTATTTCGTTTGCAAATGAAGTGTAGTCTTTGAATGCGGGTGATTCGATTATTGTTTGTGCTTGTTCTTTTGTCAGTCTCTCTTGGCCTATTCTGTCTGATCTTGTTAGTATGTTTTCTATGTTTTCTTGTTTTTGTTGGTTGTGGGCGATGGTTTTGTTTGTGTTTTGTACCCAGTCCTGTAGGAATCTTCTTTGTTGTGTGAGCTGTTGTTGTGCGGTCATGTATTTAGCGAGTGTGTAGAATGTTTTCTGGTATTGTGCTTGTTGTGCTGGTGTGAGCATGTTCTGCATGTTCTTTCTTGTTGCACTGTTGATTTATATGCTTTTCGGCTGTAACCACTAGATGGGGGTTAATCTGCTCCTGCGTGTTTTCTCATAAGAATAATGTACAAAATCTTCAGGATTCTGCACAGTATCTGTGCAGATTCCTCGGGAATTCACAAAAAGCTTATAAATAATAACATTATCTTGCCTATTATGCTGATAAAACGGGATTTATTTACGCGTCTTGAAAAGGAACGGTATGCAAAGAAAATAACTGCTCTTGTTGGTTCGAGGCAGGTCGGCAAGACTACCATTCTCAAGCAACTGTATGAGATGACAGCAGATGCGCAGTTCATCACTTTTGAGGACACTGAGATACTTAACCTCTTCAACATGAACATTAAGCTCTTCGTTGAGCAATATGTTGTACCCAATAAGGTTCTGTTCATCGATGAATTCCAGTATGCTCGTGAGGGTGGCAAGCAGTTGAAATATATTTATGACACCCAGAAGACCAAGTTGTTCATCACGGGTTCTTCTCATCCTGAGCTGACCATACGTTCATTGCAGTTTCTGGTCGGGCGTGTCAACATTATCGAGATGTATCCTGTTTCTTTCAAAGAATTTATTGCGTATAAGAGCAAGAGTAAGGCGGTGCTTTTGAGGAAAGTAAGAAAGCTGGCTGATTTGGCGCAGCTGCATGACCTGTTTGAGGAATATCTTTTATATGGTGGTTATCCTGCGATTATCACCTCTGAGGATAAGCAGGCTGACCTGAAGCAGCTTGTTCAGACGTACCTGTATAAAGAGATACGGGATGTTCTCATGTACAAGAATAGTTTTGCGTTTGAGCAGGTCATGCAATTGGTTGCTTTGCAGGATGCGAAGATCTTGAAAAAGACGAACATTTCGTTAAACACAGATATAAACCGGAATAAGGTCAATGAGATACTCAATGTTCTTGAGAAGACCTATGTGTTGGCGTTGGTTCGGCCTTTTCTTAAGAATAAGCGCAAGGAGGTCATCAGGTCTTCCAAGGCGATCTTTCAGGATTTGGGCATGAAGAACAGCATCACAAAGAATTTCAACCCATTGTATCTGAGGTCAGATAAGGGCGAGGTGTACGAAAGTTTTATCGGGAATGAACTGAAGCGAGGTGGCAGAGAGTTGAGGTTCTGGAACCTTAATAATCGCTATGAGATGGATTTTGTCGTCGTGGCTGGTGAGAAGATAACGGGTATTGAAGTGAAATCAAAGCTCCTTAATTCGAAACCGACAAAGTCCATGAGAAAGTTCATAGAGCTGTTTAGGCCGGAACAGGTGATTGTTTTCAATGAGAATATCGATGGCGAGTATAGTTTGGAGGGTACGAATGTCTTGTTTACCAGTCATTTGAATGTTTCCGCGTTATTGGAGCTGGAAGCTGTTTGATATTCTGATTCGTGCTGGGGTTTCATACCCCGCACTTTAGGTCGGGGAGGAGGTCATTTTCCAAAAACTCAAAAACGAAAGTTTTATATAGTTATACAAGTATGTATAACCATGCCGCAAGCGATGTTAGAAAAAAATATTTTACATTATCCCCAATTAGATACTATTCTGAGGATGGAGGATTTTATTAGAGAAAACTCGGGAGAATACAAGAAAAAAGCTCTTTGGGAAGCTCTGCCCAAAAAAATGATTTATCAAACTTTTTGTGTTATTTTTGACTACCTTTTAGAATCTGGAAAAATAGCTCGAGATAAAGAAGGGTGGATTGTTTGGATTTGGAATCCGGAGTTAGTAAAAAAGTATTTATCTAAACCTAATCTGAGCTGGAGAAACTGAAATCAGAAATAAAGTTTGCAGATGAAAAAGTTCAGAAGAATTTTGAAGAGTTAAAAGATTCTAAAACCGAAGACAAAAAATTGTATAAATGGATTTGTCGGGCTTTTGAGGATTTGGAAGAAAATGGTTTTAGCGGGATCAGGATACAAAAAAGATTAATCCCGAAAGTTTACATTGAGAAATATGGAATTGATAATCTTTGGAAATATGATTTGCCGAAAGGTTGGAGATTGATCTATTCTGTGGCAAATGGAGAGATTAAAATTTTATCAATTATTTTAGAATGGATGAGCCATAAAGATTATGAGAGAAGATTTAAATATTAATTCCTAAAAAAGAAGAAATGTTTTTTTACTTATTGTTGCGTTGGGTTTCATACCCCGCACTTTAGGTCGGGGATGCCCGGAACTGCTTGTGCGTTTCTGGCACGCAAACCTTTGGTCTTAACCTAGCTCCGAGCGGCGGAATTTCTGATTGTTATGTTGGGTTTGATACCCCGTGCTTCAGCGCGCAAACCCAATGTAACACCAGAAATCTCGCCTATTGATGCGAGGAGCGTTCATACCCCTGGCCTTTAGGCAGGGGATAGCTCCGAGCGGCGAGATTTCTGATTTGATTGGTCATAAAAGGTATGCCAAGAAATTTGGTCATAAGAAGAAATAACTAGCAATTCTTGTGCTTCTGGTTCCTGTTATCTCTGTGATGCCGGCTATGCAGAAGGCTTGTTTATCGATTGTTTCCTCCCCTCATACAGCACCACCTGGGTGACGGTCTTGGTCACGCCGGGCAGCTTCCTTACCTGGCCTATCAGGTAGTTGTTGAGGTCATCGATGCCCCTTGCCCTGACCTTGAGGATGATGTCGGTCTCTCCGGTCACCGAGAATGCCTCTTCCACCTCGTCCTCCTGCATGAACAGCTGCACCAGCTCATTCTGTGTCGTGCCGGTCTTCCTCACGAAGTCATAGCCGATGGTCACGTTCACGATGGCCAGGACATGGTAGCCGAGCTTGTCATGGTCTATGTCCAGGGTATATCTCCGTATCACTCCCTTCTCTTTCAGAGCCCTGAGCCGGGAATGGACCGTCGTCAGCGCCACTCCGGTGATGCGGGATATCTGTCTCATGGAACCGGAGGAATCTTCCTGCAGCGCCTTGACGATCTTCCTGTCAGTGTCATCCATGTTCCAGAACAAATGTTCGGTTTTTTATAAATATTTCGTTTATTTTCCAAACAACAGGCAATATACGGAACAAACGAAAGGCTTATATCCTTCCCGCCGTTCTTATGCTTGGTGAAAAAACCGGTGATCTTCTATCCTCAGATAGCGAGGAGGGTGCAGGGAAATTGCTTCCAGAGATGACGTAATGTTTCCGGAAGGCCCTGCCATGAACAGATGTTCGGAGGAACGACCATGAACCCAGCGGAATATAAGATATTGCAGCGACTGAGAGCCAACGCAAGGTCCAAGCTCACCACCATGAGCCGGAACACCCACATACCCATATCTACCATCTTTGACAAGATACGCCAGCTGGACGGCCGGCTCATCAGGAAATTCACCGTCCTGCTCGCCTTCGAGCGTATGGGGCTGTACTCTGCCCTGATGGTCCTCAAGGTGCATCCAGAGCAGAAGGCGGCGCTTCTCCAGCGGCTCAAGAAGAATCCTGCTGTCAACAACCTCCGCAGGATCAACAACGGCTATGACTTCCTGGTCGAGATGGTCTTCGCCAACATGCGGGAGCTGGACGGGTTCCTCGAAAAGATCGAACAGGAGTTCAAGCTCAGGAAGAAAGAGGTCTTCTTCGTGCTTGACGATATCAAGCGGGAGACGTACCTGTCCGACGATCTTGTGGTCCATGAGCATCTCATCGGCTCCTGACCCCCTTTTTCTTCCTCTTCTTTTGCCCCTGCATGCTTTGCCCGTGCGGGTTTGCCCATGCATAACCTTTATAAGCTCCTCCTGACCCTGGCGGTCCCATGCGACCGATCGACTATGTGAAGTGGCGGCTCAACAAGAACCACCGGATGTTGGGAAATGTCCTCATCATCTTTGTCATGACGCTGGTCGCAAACCTCTTCAGTTCGGTGTTCTTCTTCTATCTGGGAAGGCGGCTCGGGCCAGAGCAGTACGGAGAGTTCGGGTCGCTCATGGCCCTCTTCTTCAGCTTCTATTTCATAACGACGGTCGTCGGCGTCATCATCATACGCTACATATCCTATTTCCAGGCGAAGAGCCAGCAGGGCAAGATAGCGGCCCTCATCGTCGCCTCCAAGAGGAGATGGTTCACCGTCGGCGGCATACTCTTCCTGCTCATCGCCGTCTTCTCCTATCCTCTCTCCCTGTTCCTGGGTCTCGGGTTCTGGGATGTTATCCTGGCCGGGCTCACCATCTGGGCATTCTCCCTGTTCATGAACAACATGAGCATCATCAACGGCCTTCAGAAGTTCAAGGTCCTGGGCTGGTACAAGGTGCTCGATTCGCTCTTCACCCTCATCATGGCCGTCATCCTGCTCGAGCTGCTCTTCTTCAAGCGTCTCGGCCTCGGTGTCGAGGGAGCGTTGCTGAGCATCTTCCTCTCGGCCCTCATCGTCTTCTTCCTCTCAGAGCGCACCATCCGGCCCTATCTCAATGCCCAGAAGGTCGACCTGGGAGGGCTCCACATAAAAGACTACATCATCAAGTCCATCATCTTCTCTTTCTCTCTGGGCCTCATGGTCAATGTTGATGTGTTCATGGTCAAGTACCTCTTCCCCCGGCTTCCTGCGGTCATGATGGCCAACCCCGAAGCCCAGGTGGGATTCTATGCCGCCGCATCGGTCATCGCCAAGTCGGTCTTCTTCATCTCCCTGGGCATCGTCACGGTCTTCTTCCCCAAGGTCGCAGAGCTCCATGCCAACGGCAAGAACCCCATCGCCCTGTTCCGTTCCAGCATCAAGTATGTCCTCCTGAGCTCTGTCCCGCTGGCCATCCTCTTCCTCCTCATCCCTAATTTCGTGTCCCATGTGCTCTATGGTCCGATCTACCAGCTCGGTTCGTTCCTCGGGCTCTACAGCATCTCCATGGCGCTCCTCGCGGTCACCAACATCATGCTATCCTATCATCTGGCCATGAAGGACTTCCGCTCCCTGCCCTACATGGTCGGCACGACACTCCTGGTCATCCTGCTCATCTCCATTTTCCACTCTTCCTCTCTCGTCGTCGTCATCGACATACTTGTCTCGACCCTGCTGCTCTTCCTCATAACGCTCTACTTCACGAAGGATGAATTGCGTGAGGCTTTCTGGGAGGACCGGCTCTTCAGGAGGAAGACCTCATGGTGGGCGCTGAGACGATAGGCCCTCGTTCCTTCGTTCCAAAACCTTTTTATAAAGGCCACTGATTCTTCAGCATGCATGTATGAACTCATCATCACCGAGAAGCCTGCCGCTTCCAAGCGCATAGCAGATGCCCTGGCCGACGGTATGCCCATAAAAGAATCCCTGAACAAGGTCCCCTACTACAAGGTCACCCATGGAAAGAGAGACATCGTGGTGGCCTGTGCCGTGGGCCATCTGTATTCTCTTGCCCAGAAGTCGGGCAAGTCCTTCGAGTTCCCGGTCTTTGACGTGGAATGGAAGCCCACCTCGGAGATAAGCAAGACATCCCGGTTCTCCAAGCGCTACCTGGATGCCATCAAGAAACTCGCCAAGGACGCCGACGAGGTGACAGTGGCGACCGACTATGACATCGAAGGAGAGGTCATCGGTGCCAACATCGTCGTCCACGCGCTCAAGAGGAAGGACGCGCACCGCATGAAGTTCTCCACCCTGACCAAGCCTGACCTGGTCGAGGCCTATGAGCATAAGGAGAAGACCCTGATGTGGGGACAGGCACATGCAGGCCTTACCCGCCATGAGCTGGACTGGTACTACGGCATCAACACGAGCCGTGCCCTGACCCAGTCGGTGAAGTCCATCGGCCGGTTCAAGATCCTCAGCACAGGACGGGTCCAGGGACCCGCGCTCAAGCTCGTCGTCGACAAGGAGCTTGAGATCGATGCCTTCACTCCTGTCCCCTACTGGCAGGTGGAGCTCAAGGGGACCATCGTGAGCAATGGGAAGAAGGCCGAACTGGACGCCTGGCATGCAAAGGACAAGTTCTGGGACAAGAAAGAGGCCGACCGGGTCATCAAAGCCACCGAAGGCAAGCAGGCCAGGATCGACAAGGTCGAGAAGCGCCGGTTCAAGCAGAATCCTCCGTTCCCTTTCGACCTGACCTCTCTGCAGGTGGAGGCATACCGGCTCTTCGGCATCTCTCCCAAGGACACCCTCGCGACGGCCCAGGAACTCTACACCCAGCAGTTCATCTCCTATCCCAGGACCTCTTCCCAGAAGCTTCCGGCGAAGATCGGTTTCCAGAAGATCATCGAAGCCCTCGCAAAACATGATGATTTCAAGGAGCAGGCAGAGCTTCTGCTCTCCTCAGGCAGTCTCAAGCCCAACGAAGGCAAGAAGACCGACGAGGCACATCCCTCCATCTATCCGACAGGCGTCCTCCCCCGTCATCTCGACAGCTATCCCGGCAGGATCTACGACCTCATCGTCAAGCGTTTCATGGCGGTCTTCGGCAGTCCTGCCACCCGGGAGACCAACACCCTCCATATCCTCTGCGGTGAAGAGCCCTTCATCAGCAAGGGGACGAGGACTGTCGAGCCGGGCTGGCACGTCTATTACGCGCCCTATGTGAAGCTTGAGGAGGCAGAACTCCCCAAGGTGACCGAAGGGCAGGAGGTGGCTGTCCTGTCCATAGACCAGCTCGCGAAGGAGACCCTGCCGCCCAAACGCTTCACCCCTGCATCGCTCATCACCGAGCTTGAGAAGCGCAATCTCGGCACCAAGGCGACCCGCGCATCCATCATCGACACCCTGCAGCAGCGGGGCTATGTCCAGGGGAAGGCCCTGGAGGCGACCGAGCTGGGGAAGCAGACCTGCGCGACCCTCATGAAGTTCGTCCCGAAGATGATGGATGTGGACCTCACCCGGAATATCGAGGAGGATATCGAAGGGATACGCAAAGGTGAGAAGACGCCTGAAGAGGTCCTCGGGCAGGCGAAGAAGATCATCACCGATGTCTCAAAGACCTTCCGTTCCCAGGCAAAAGAGATAGGCGCCGAGCTCTACGCGGCCAACAGGGCGTCGGACGACAAGAACAGGACCCTGGGGAAGTGCAGCTGCGGCGGCAACCTCCAGATAAAGAAAGGGAAGTTCGGCCGGTTCGTCGGCTGCTCCGGCTATCCTGAGTGCAGGACCACCTTCAAGCTTCCTGCAGGCGGTCTCATCCGGCCCACCGACAAGGTGGACGAGAAGACAGGCTTTCCCATGATACAGATAATACGGAAGGGAAAGAAACCCCAGCTTGTCCCCATCCATCCCGACGGCAGCGTGCGGAAGCTTTCAGAGGAGGACAAGGAGGCCTGGGACGGCAAGCCCTGCCCAAAATGCGCAGACGGGAAGCTCCTGGTGAGAAAGTCCATCTATGGCGAGTTCATCGGCTGTTCGAACTATCCTGAATGCCGCTTCACAAAAGATTTAAATAAGGAAAAATAACCTGTCCTCTATGCGGAAAAAGGGGTCTTTTCGGGGAGTGATGGGTCTGATCATACTCTTCGTGATACTCTTCTCTATCCTCGCAGTCATGTACCTGAGGGATATACGTTCGTTGCCAGGAGATGTCCCGGGCATCGATGCCACGACCAACAGGACCGCCATCGCACAGTCGACGACCCTCATCAACGACATCCTCGGGAAGATACAGCGCCTGCTCACCAGCAAGGTGGAGAACCTCTCGACAGAATTCCAGGAGTCCTTCATCGTCAACGACTCCATCGTCATGGGCCCCGGAGAATGCGAGTTCGACAGAGGTTTCGGCTGCCTGGATCTCCAGGTGGACCGCGAGGGCAGGAGGATGTATTTCCTGATCAAGAACAGGCTGCCGGGCGACCAGGTCCTGAAGAGCATAGAGACGGTCTCCGGGACCCGCTGCGACACGCTCAAGAAGCAGATCATCATCAAGCGAGACGAGGAGCGCAGCTTCATCCTCGAGAACTGCGACATCGTCAACAGCACATCGGTGTTCAAGATGACCTATTTCGGGATCACCCTGAGTCGGGGGCTTGAGCGTTCGACCCTGGGCTACTATGCTGCAGGCAAGTGAGCAGAGACAACAGTGAGGAACGACCATGAGAAGACACCGGAAAGAGCATCTGCTGCATCTGCCCCGTCTGCCCCGTCTGTCGCGTCTGCTGCGTCTATCCCGTCTGCCCAGTCTGCATGGCAACCGTCCCCTTCCTGTCCTGTTTTCGCTCCCTCTCTCCTTTTCCCTCTTCGCCTTCTTCCTGTCCTTCCTTCTGCTCGTCTCTTTCGCCAGCCCGTCTGTCGTGGCCGTCCAGAAGGACATCCAGCTCCTGGCGGTCTCTGAAGGTCCTGACGGACTCACCGGAAGCATGGCTTCCCTGAATGTCGAGGTCAAGCCCGGGTCAGGCAGGGTCTTCATCGACAGCTTTCCGCTGACCAAGCTGGACACCCAGCTCTCCACCCGGTTCGCCAAGGAGACGGCCTGCAACCGGGCATCCATCGACTGCTCCCGCTATGACTTCTTCTACACCATCAGAAGCTCGTCGAGCATCATCGGCGGCCCCAGTGCGGGTGCTGCCATCACCCTCCTCACCGTCGCGGCCCTGGAGGACTATGACGTCGACCCGAAACTGTCCATCACCGGAACCATCAACTCCGGCGGCCTTATCGGTCCTGTGGGCGGCCTGAAGCAGAAGATCCAGGTGGCCCAGCAGTTCGGGCTGTCCACGGTCTTCATCCCTGAAGGCGAACGCGACATCGATGAGGACAACAGGTCCTTCGACCTGGTCGCCTATGGTCGGAAGATAGGCATCGATGTGGTGGAGGTAGCAACGATCGACGATGCCCTGTACAGGTTCTTCGGCATCCGGCAGGAAAGGCCGACCCAGAACATCACCATCTCACCCGATTATCAGAAGGTCATGGAGACCCTTGCCCATAATCTCTGCAACCGTGCAGAAGGCATGCGCCGTTCACTCTCCCTTCCTGTCTCCCTTCCTGGCCGTCCGGGCTCTGTTGCCGGCAGGAACGCTTCCCTTGAGGACCAGGGCCTGGACCTGCTCGGCAAGGGCCTCGTCGCCCTCCAGGATTCCCGTCTCTATTCCTCTGCTTCCTTCTGTTTCGGCGCGGGCCTGAAGTTCCGTAACCTCATCGTCCAGGACATGGGTCCGGAGAACGTCTCCCTGCTCCTGGATGAATTCGGTCGTCGTCTCCGGTCGGCAGAGGGCCAGGTAGATGCCCGCATCCCGAAGACCGTCACCGACCTCCAGACCATGATGATCGTGCAGGAGCGTCTCATCGATGCCCGTACGTCCTTCGAGCGTGCCAACGAATCATTCGCCACGAACAAGAGCTATGCGGCAGACCTTTCCTATGCCATCGAGCGGCTGGCCTCTGCCGCCTCCTGGTCGCACTTCTTTGGCCTCGACGGCAAGACCTTCTCCCTGGACCAAAAAACGCTTCAGGAGAGCTGCACCGAGAAGATGGCCGAGGCCCAGGAGCGCCTCGACTATGTCCGTCTGTTCCTTCCCCTTCCGTTGGAGGACACCCAGCAGGAGATCCATCACGCTGACCAGGACAGGATGAACGGGGACTATGCGCTCTGTCTCTTCAAGGCGTCCAAGGCCAAGGCAGAGGCCGACGTGGTGATGAACGCCCTGGGTTTCCAGGAGGAGAACCTGAACCGTTCCCTGGGACGGAAGCTCGACCTGGTGCGGCAGGTCATCGTCCAGCAGGACCAGGCCGGCCTGTTCCCCATCCTCGGCTATAGCTACTACGAATACGCACGCTCCCTGGAGCATAGCGATGTCTCCTCTGCTCTCATCTATGCAGAGTATGCCCTGGAGCTCAGCAACCTGCAGATGTATTTCGGCCAGCAGAAGAAGAAAGGGCTCATCCCCTCGTCCATTCCCCTGTCGATGGTCTGGGTGCTCCTGACCGGGCTTTCCCTCGGGCTCTTGCTGGGTCTGGTGCTCTTCTCTCCGCGAAAGAACAAGGATGCTCCTGTCCGGAAAGGCGGCAGGAAACAGAAAGAACAGAGCAGACGTGGCAGGCGGAAGAGACCGACGGCAAAGGCCGGATGATGTGTTCTCCCTGCATCCTCCGCTTTCTCCACTGCGACTTTTTTCATGACTTCTCAGAGAAGGATGTCTGTTGCTGGAAGTGATGCTAAACCCAGGCAGGGCCTCCGAAGAGACCCTGCTTGGGAAAAAGAGGTGATCCTGTCCTGTGTTGAAAAACCCAGGATGGAGCCGAAACCCCATCCCAGGAAAAGAGGTGATAGATTGGGATTATATATTGTTTACTGTCCTAGAGTATATGTTGATTTCTACTAAGGGGTAGTATAACTCTTATTTAAGCTTTTCTGTCATTAAGTATTCAATAGTGGTGACAAAACATTGTAATGCTTCTGTCCCTTCCCTGTTCCATGGCAGTCCATCCTGTGGAGCAGCGTGTGAAAAAGACCCTGAGAATGTTGGGCCTACAGAAGGGAGACACCCTGGTGGTCTTCGACAGGCTCTCCTTCGCCCTGCTGAGACGCATCCTGAACCTGCCGGTCACCCTGACCTATCATCCGCTTCGCTCCCTGGACCAGAAGAGCCTTGCCCCTGTCTGTTCATTGTACCGGAAACGGCGGACGTTCCTGCTCCTGCCGCTCACCATCGATGCGCTGATCTCCCGGTTCTTCGACCGCCCCTTCCGGCGTCTCAGCCTGTGCAGGAATTCCCACGCGCTCTATGGGTCGGTCACCATGGATGAGCTTCGTGCCTATGCAAAGAGGCATCATGTGCTGTTTCCTGCCCTTCTGAAGACAGAGGATCCTCTCGGTCCTCTGGTGAAGGATTTTCCCAGCGTCCGCCATGCCTTCGGAAAAGCCCTCCTCCATCTTGACGCTTCTCTGCGGAAGTGAGACCTTTCTGCGGCGCAGGAGCATGCTTTCCGGCTTCTCTTCCGGTGAGACTATGAATCCTGCTTTCTCCCGACGGTCATGACCCCTCCTGACCGGCATGGCAGACGCATCTTCATCATCCTCTTCTTCGTCCTCCTGCCTTTTCTGGGAATGCTCGTCTCCTCCCGTCAGCTCCTGCCCTTCTATGAGAGAGGAGAGAGCACGACAGGGCCGCTTTCGCTCAGGGCAGCCAACCTCTCTGTCGTCTTCTGTCCCAGGCAAAGGTGCGACCTGGCCCTGGGCAGGATGTTCCTCCGAGCAAGGTCGACCATCTCCTGCCTCTTCTATGACCTTGATGATCCCCTGCTCCTGGGCTGGCTGAGACGGAAATCCTCATCGGTGAACGTCTCTGTCCTGGTGGACCGGCGCAACAGCAAAGGATTGGAGACCTATGGGTTCATCCGGCCGGTCAGACGCCCGGGACTCATGCATCACAAGCTCTGCATCATCGACCGCAGGATCGTCACCCTGGGTTCCTACAATCCCACGCTGCGTGGCGGTCTCTCGAACAGCAACAATCTGGTGATGCTCGATTCCCCGTCGCTTGCCGCTCTCTTCGCCAGGGCGTTCTCTGCTGTCCAGGGAACGGTCATCTCCCCGCAGCCTGCCTATGCTCCTTCCTCGATGCTCGAGGCCTATGTCTGTCCTGCTGACGGCTGTGAAAAACGTCTGGCAGAAGAGCTTTCCAGGGCCGACACGTCCATCGTCTTCATGACCTTCTCCTTCACGTCCCGGACGTTGGCTGACATCCTCATCAATCTCAGCAGGCAGGGCATCGATGTCCAGGGCATCTACGAATCAGCACGGAAGAAGGATGCCGCCTATCCTCTGCTCAGGGATGCAGGCATCCCGCTCTTCGCAGACCGGAATCCGGCCAACATGCACCATAAGGTGTTCATCATCGACAACAGGACGGTCGTCACCGGCTCCTTCAATCCCACCCGCAACGGCAATCGACGCAACGACGAGGATCTTCTGGTCATCCATGATCCGGGGTTCGCATCCCTTTTCCTCGAAGAATATGCTGTCCTGACAGGGAAGGCCCGTCCTGAGGTCGAGGCAGGCCACAGGAACATCTTCCTGCGTGTCTGTCCAGACCCGGAAGGGAACGATGCAGGAAAAGAATCTGTCGCAATCACCAATCTCAACGCTCGTCCTCTGGACATGAGAGGTTGGCGGCTGCGGTCAGGGAAGCTGTCCCTGATGCTCACTGCGGTGCTGCAGCCGGAGGAGACTAAAATTCTGCGTGCAGAGGATGGACTTTTCAGGCTCAAGAACGAGGACGCGGATGTCATGCTTTCTGACCTGGTCGGACCTGTCGCCGTCGTCTCCTGGAACGGAAAAGGAAAGGATGCTGCCGAGGGGAGGTGCTATCCCTGAGCGTCCTTGAATGCGTAGCGTGGCCTGGGCAGACGTCTGCTCCGGAGCTTCTTGTTGCCGTCTATCAGGCCCTGGTTTGCGACGCTGTAGATGATGGTGCGGACGAGGAGGCTTGCATAGTCCTGCTTCTTCGCAGGCATCTGTCCGATGACGTGGATGATGTTCTTCTGGAGCTCCTGCCACTTCTCCTCATCCAGGCGGAAATACTGGAGCGGGACGCTTTCCCTGTTCTGCACCAATCCGTTCTCCCAGTTCTCTCCGTAGAACCGGTCCAGCGGCAGCTCCAGATGTCGTCTGAGATGGGCGACGATGTCCTCATGCTCTGCGGCCTTCTCTTGTCCGCTTATCTGTCGCCAAAGATGCTTTCCCTTTTGCAGGGCCTTCCTCATCCCATAGGTCGCATCCTTCTCCTTGAGCGGCAGGATGATATCTTCCTTAAGATGGATCCTGAGCGCTTCGTAGAAAGTATCCAGGTCGAATGCAGTGAGCTCTTCGCTGTTACGCTGCCCGTCCTGGTCTGTATGGTAAACTGTCTGGTCGGTTCCTGTTCTGGCCGCGTAGTCTTTCTCTGCCTGTATGCCTGCACCGAGACCCAGGGTGTAGGCCATGGCCAATATCATCTTCCTGGTCTGGGGAGCGCTCTTTTCTAGCAACGGGGCGAGCGCTGTCCTGTACTGTTGCCAGGTTTCCTTTCCTATCCTGCCATGAGCATCCCTTTCACCGATTGCCGGGCTGTCCTGTTCTGCTCCTGCAGCAGCCATGTATGCCTCTTGATAGGTCCTGTCGACCAGGGAGTGGAGGTCATCGTGGACCTGTCCGGTGAGCTTTTTCACTTCCTCTGGCTTCTCCTTGAGCGCGTGGACGCCTCCTTCCAGCTCCAGTTCGAGGGCCTTGTACATACTTGAGCGGTGGATGCCTTTCGGGAGGAATCTTGGCTTCTCTTGTCCGATAGGGAAGACGTAGTTGATGTTCCGGTCCATTCTTGGGCAGAGACTGCAGAATCCATATTTAAATCTTTCGAACATTTCTCACTGATAGGTGATGACTTCTGCGGGGTCTCTTGCCCTGTGCTCAGAAGACTTTGTGCTTCTCTCTCGCTGACCGCTCTTTTGGCTGGAAACAGCAGAGCGCCCCCAAACATTTATAAATGGCTTCAAATCCCTGAGTGCATAATGTTGGTCCTCCTGGACACGAATTTCCTGATGGCCATATTCCAGCTCGGGCTGGATGTGTTCGAAGAGCTCCGTCGCCTCATGGACGAACCCTACACGGTCGCCATCGTCGACAAGACCATCAGCGAGCTTGAAATGCTCGCCCAGGGCAATCAGAAGCAGGCGCTCCCGGCAAGGATGGCGCTCCGGCTGATAAAAGAGCGCAGGATCGAGATACTGCCCACAAAAGAAGGCCATACCGACGATCTCCTGGTCTCCCTGGCCCGTGCCGAGGACGCCTATGTGGCCACCAACGACAAGGGCCTCAAGCAGCGCCTGAGAAGGGTGATCTTCATACGGCAGAAGAGATACCTGCAGAAGAAAGGATAACGAAAGGATAAGAGCTGATGAAGGGATAGCATGTTTTACCGAACAAAACTCACCGATCATGTACGCGTATCGCCAAAGCACTTTGACCTCCCCACCGAAGAGGCTGTCCTGGAGACCCTCAAGCAGAGCTTCGAGGGATACATCGACAAGACATCGGGCGTCATGGTCGCTGTCCTGGGTGTCGAGGACATCAAGGAAGGGGTCATCATCCCCGGCGACGGCGCATCCTATTTCGAGTCGGTCTTCAGCCTGCTCATGTTCAAGCCTGAACTCCAGGAAGTGCTCCCCGGCAAGATACGGGACATCGCTGACTTCGGAGCGTTCATCAACATAGGACCCATCGACGGCATGATCCACATCTCCCAGACCATGGACGACTTCGTCTCCTTCGGCAAGGACAAGGTGCTCCTGGGCAAGGATTCCAAGAGGAGCCTCAAGGTCAACGACATCTGCCGGGCGAGGATCATCGCCACGTCCTTCAAGGAGATCACCAACCCGAAGATCGGGCTTACCATGCGCCAGAACGGTCTGGGCCGTCTCGACTGGGTCGAGGAGGATCTGGATCTGTCAGGCAAGAAAGAGACCGGCGACATGAACGCAGGCAAGAAGGACAAGAAAGGCAAGAAGGACAAGAAAGACAAGAAGAAGTGATGCTCATGAAACTCAAAGAAATGGAGAAGAAGGAAAACATCATGCTCGACAGCACCCGGTACAAGTTCAGTCTCAGTTTCGACGGAGCAACACCCTCCCGGACCGACATCTCTTCAGCGGTCGCGAAAGCGGCAGGCGCAAAGCCGGCCCAGGTGTCCATCGAGAAGGTCTACGCGGTCTTCGGCAAGACCGCCGGGTATGTGACCGCCATGGTCTATGGCAATGACGAGAGCAAGAAGCTCGCTGAACAGGACCATCTGGCCCAGCGCATCGCCAAGGCCGAGAAGGCCCAGGCCGATGCCAAGGCAAAGGCAGATGAGGCGAAGAAGGCAGAATCTCCGAAGGAAGCGTCAAAGGAAGAGGCCAAGGAGTCAGACCCCGAAGCTAAGAAGGCAGATGCTCCCAAGCCCAAGGCGAAGGATGCTCCTGCCGAGGAGAAGAAGCCTGCTGCACCCAAAGAAGCGAAGAAAGAGTGATTCTTTATTTCTTCTGTTCTGTGTTTTTCTGTGCTTTGTTCTCTGTAGAAAGATGCAGAAAAAAGAAAAGAAAAAAGCACTATTCCTCTATCTCTTCTTGACAACAAAATAATAGACGATGGCCGTCAGGATGCTGAAGAGCAACGCTGTCACTGTCCAGACGATCTTCATGGTGTTGTCCATGTTCTTCTGTTCTGCCCAGACGTCATAGATGACCCAGACCGAACAGATGATCCCCAGGATCCACCAGATGCTTGTCATGTCCTATCACCTCCTCTTGATAGAGAAGCGAAGAGGGATATAAATCTTTGCCGGATCTCGCCATCACTCGTCCCAGTCCAGGGATCCTCCTGTCTGGTACTCGGTCACCCTTGTCTCGAAGAAGTTCTTCTCCTTGGAGATGTCGACCGACTGGCTCATCCAGGGGAAAGGGTTCTCGGTGTGGTACTGTTTCGGGAGGTCGATGCGTTCCAGCCGCCGGTCGGTGATATGTTCGACATAGTCGCAGAACTGGTCTGCGTTGATGCCCAGAAGCCCTTTCGGGCAGGCGTCCTTGGCATAGGCCTTCTCCAGGACGACGCTCTTCTTGATGAGCTCAACGATCTCGTCCTGGAACTCCTTGGTCCAGATCTCAGGATTTTCTTTCTTGATGGTGTTGATGAGGTCGCAGCCGAAGGCGAGGTGCAGGGACTCGTCCCTCATGATGTATTCGAACTGCTCGCCTATCCCTACCATCTTGTTCTGCCGTTTCAGGGCGAGCATCATGGCGAAGCCCGCATAGAAGAAGATTCCCTCCATGATGACGTAGTAGCCGATGAGGTCATGGATGAACCGTCGGATATTCTTCTGCCCGTCGATCTCAAAGGTCGGGTCGAAGATGCTCTTCGTGAGGTCGACCACAAAATCATCCTTCCCTCTGATGGACGGGACGGTCTGGTACATGGTGTAGATCTTGTCCGGGTCCAACCCCAGCGAGTCGCAGCAGTAGATGAACGTATCGGTGTGCACCGCTTCCTCATAGGCCTGCCGCAGCAGGTACTGTCTCGCTTCCGGGTTGGTCACGTGCCGGTAGACCGCGAGGACGATGTTGTTGGCGGTCAATGACTCGGCTGTCGAGAAGAACCCCAGGTTCCAGAGGATGAGCCTCCGTTCTGTCTCGGACAGGACCTTGTCTGACTTCCACTGCTCCACGTCCTTCTGCATGGACACCTCTTCCGGTGTCCAGTTGTTGGCTACGCCGTCCTTGTAGTGCTGCCTCGCCCAGTGGTAGGTCATGGGCAGTATCTTGTTGGGGTCGGTCTTGGAATTGTTGATGATTCCCATGGTCTCTCGCCTCTTGCTCTTCTTGTTCATCGACAGGTCACTGGCAGGCTTCACAGTCCGGGTCCATGATGGCGCAGATGTTCTTCACCTGGGTCGCGGGTTCTGGTCTTTCCTTGTCCTCTGGCTCATCGTTCTTCGCAC
>JAADFO010000051.1:0-18141 GCA_013152815.1 Nanobdellati archaeon | reverse complement strand
GCCTTTTTCAGAGGGCGCTTCTCTGTGCCCGCTTCCTGTCCCTGCTCCTGGCCCTTGCCCGGCTCATAGATGCGCTTCTGGGTGTAGCCGAACTTTCCGGCGTCCAGGGTGGACTTCTCGATCTGCGACGCTGCGAGGGTGCGCAGGTAGTAGGTGGTCTTGAGGCCTGAACGCCAGGCCTTGAGGTAGATGCTGTCCAGCTTCTTTCCTGAGACGCCCTGCATGAAGACGTTGTGGGACTGGCTCTGGTCGATCCATTTCGCCCGGACCGCGGTCATGTCGATGAGCAGCTCAGGGTCGATCTCGAAGACCTCCTTGTACTTCTCCTTGAGTCTGTCGGGTATGGACGCGATCAGCTGGATGCTGCCGTCGTAGTACTTGAGCTGTTCGAGCATCCCGTCGTTCCAAAGTCCCAGCTCCTTCAGTTCCTTGATGAGATGGGCGTTGACGATGGTGAACTCGCCGGAGATGTTGGACTTGACATAGAGGTTCTTGTAGATGGGCTCGATGCAGGGGTAGCATCCTGCGATGGTGGAGATGGTCGCCGTCGGTGCGATGGCCATGCAGTTGGAGTTGCGCATGCCCTGCTTCCGGACGGCTTCCCTGACCGGTTCCCAGTCGAGCGTCGTCGTGCGGTCCACCTCTACCTTCATCCCCCGCTCCTCTTCGAGAAGCGCGACCGTATCCAGGGGGAGAAGGCCTCTGTCCCATTTGCTTCCCTTGAACGATTCGTACGCCCCGCGTTCCGCGGCAAGGTCGCTCGACGCCAGGAGGGCATGATAAGAGATGAACTCCATGATATGGCCTGCGGCGCTTAGCGCCGACGGGCTGTCGAAGCCCATGCCCTGAAGATAGAACGCGTCCTGGAGTCCCATGATGCCCAGGCCGACGGGACGGTGCCTGAGGTTGGAGTGGCGGGCTTCCTTGGTCGGGTAGAAGTTGAGGTCGATGACGTTGTCGAGCATCCGCATGGCCGCCTTGACGGTCGCGGCGAGCTTCTCCTCGTCCAGCCTGCCGTCCTTGATGTGCTTCGCCAGGTTGATGCTTCCCAGGTTGCAGACCGCGGTCTCTTCCTCCGAGGTGTTGAGCGTGATCTCTGTGCAGAGGTTGGAGCAGTGCACCACGCCGGCATGGTCCTGGGGCGAGCGGATGTTGGACGGGTCCTTGAACGTCATCCAGGGGTGTCCTGTCTCGAAGAGCCGGGTGAGCATCTTCCTCCAGAGCTTCTTCGCCGATATCACCTTGTGCTTCCTGATCCTGCCGTTCCTGGCCATCTCCTCATATTCCCGGTAGCGTCTCTCGAACTTCCTGCCGTAGAGTTCATGGAGGTCAGGGACCTCTTCAGGGGAGAACAGGGTGAACGGTTCGTCGTCGATGACCCGTTTCATGAACAGGTCGGGTATCCAGTTGGCGGTGTTCATGTCATGGGTCCGTCTGCGGTCGTCGCCGGTGTTCTTCCGCAGGTCAAGGAAGTCCTCGATGTCCAGGTGCCAGGTCTCAAGGTAGGCGCAGGTCGCCCCTCTCCGTTTCCCGCTCCGGTTGATGGCCACCGTGACGTCGTTGGCTATCTTGAGGAACGGTATGACACCCTGGGATTCGACGCCGGTGCTCCTGATCCGCGACCCGGTCGCCCGCACAGGGGTCCAGTCGTTGCCGAGTCCTCCCGACCATTTGGAAAGCTGCGCGTTGTCGCCGATGCATTTGAAGATGTGGCCCAGGTCGTCCTTGATGGTGGTGAGATAGCAGGAGCTCAGCTGGGGATGGCTGAGACCGGCATGGAACAATGTCGGCGTTGAGCAGACGAAGCGTAATGAAGAGAGCATCCGGTAGAACTCAAGGGCCTTCTCCTCCTTCTGCTCCTCGTTCAGGGCCAGGCCCATAGCGACCCGCATCCAGAAGGACTGGGGCAGCTCGATGCGTCGATCATCGATCTTCATGAGGTAGCGTTCATAGAGCGTCTGCACGCCTATATATCGGAACAGGTCATCCCTTTCGGGGACAAGGCCCCGGGAGAGCCTCTCCAGGTCAAAGTCGAGCATCCTCTTGTCCATCATGCCTGAGTCGACGCCTTTTCCGATGCCAGCGATGAACGCTTTCCGGTAGGCCATGCCGAAGGCGTCCTCTGAGAGGGAGCTGCCATGCACTTCCCTGTGGATCTGCTGGAGATAGAGCCGTGCCGCCACTGTGCTGTAGGCGGGATCTTTCTCGATGAAGGCGACGGTCGCGAGCACCAGGGCCTTTCCGATGTCGTCGCTGGTGATGCCGTCATAGACATTCTTGATGACCTCGTCGATGATGAGGTGGGTGTCCACTTCATCCTCATGACCTTTTGCTGCTCGTTGGATGCATGCCCCGATCTTGTCCCGGGAGAACAGGCTGACGCTGCCGTCCTTCTTCTTCACGGTCAGCTTGCCGAGCTTGGCCTTCTTGATGGCCTTTTCCCTGCTCTTCTCCCGTTCCTTCTGGCGCAATGCCCTGTAGAGGATGTAGGATTTCGCCGCGTCGAAGAGCGACTCCTTCATGAGGTGCTTCTCGACCAGGTCCTGGATGTTCTCCACGTTGGGATGGAAATCCAGGAAACGTTCCTCGATCTCTGCGGTGATGTGACGGGTGAGCCGTTCCAGCTGTTGGTCGTCCTTCTTGGTCCCGCTGGCCCGGAATGCGGCCGTGATGGCCTCCTGTATCCTTGTCCCGTCGAAATCGACGACCTCTCCGTTCCGCTTGACCACTTTCTGTTTCATGCTATCGCTCCTTCGGCATCATGTCCTTTCCTGTTATGAAACATAGGGAAAAACCTCCCTGTTCCTATCGGAAACAACATGTTGTGTTATAATCTTGACATGGAACACTATATGTTGTGTTATCAGCGTCCTTAGAAAAAGCGGCATTTATATGTTTTGTGATGGTGCAGGCTACGGGTACGGGCTGCGTCGGCCGGAAGGGTCGGTTCTGGAAAAAGGTCTATTGTTCTGCCTGGCTGTCGTTGTCGTCTTTCTTTTCCTCTTTGTCCTGCTCCTCTTTCTCGCTCGTCTTCTGGAAGATCAGGATGTCTTCGACGGTCAGCTTCTTTCGCTTCTTGATCTTCTCCTCCACTTCCATCTCAAGGTCCTTGAGTTTCCGGGTCTCCTTCTTCCTGCGCTCCTTCTCTTCATGTTCGAACGCGTTGCCCAGCTGCTTCTGGATGTCCTTGAGCTTAGCGATCTCCACCTTCAGCCGGCTGTTGTCCGTGCTGAACCGCTCCTTGAGTTTCATGAACGCTTCGTGCTCTTCCTTCTCCCGGGGCCTGAGCTCGTCCATGGTCTTGTAGAGTGCGATCAGTTCCTCATGGTATACCTGTGAGTCGGCAGCCTTCTTCTGGACCACGAGGTGCTGGCTCTTGCCTTCCTGCTTGAGCGCGGTTATCTCTTTCTCGATGGTCCTGATGGAGGTGAAGACCTGGGAGAGGCTTTCGGTCTCCTTGAGCTTCGCCTTCAGGGCATTGATCTGCTTCATGATCTTCTTTTCCTGGTCAAAGGGAAGCGCTTCGGTCTCGATGCGTTCATCCAGCCTCTCCATCTGTTGCCGTAGCTGCATCGGGGACTCTTTGATATGGAGCTTTCCTTTGACCGAATCGAGTTCGGTCTGGGCGGCCTTCAGCTGGTCTGCCTTCTCCTTGAGAGCCTTGTTTATCTCGTCCCGTTTCTTCTTCAGCTCCTTGACCTCCTTGGTGAAGGTGTCCCGTTTCTTCTTGAGCTCATTGCTCTTCTTGCGATAGGCCATGAGCTGTTCACGGACCTTCCGGTAGGTCTCGAAATGCTTCTCCTTCTCGTCGTTGAGGCTGTTCAGGCTGTTCTTGATGCCTTTGATGGCATCCTTGATGGCAGCAGCTTCCTGTTCGCGGGTCTTTCGCTCTTCCGGAGAGAGTGCCGATGTCGATTCAGAAGTCATGGTTATCGTTCGTTGTCGGGTTTCCACATCATGGGCTCATTGAAAAAAGATAAAAAAATGAGGCAGGGAGTTTCAGCCGAAAAGCGCGCCAAGACCTGCAGCTGCCTGTTCCTCGCTCACCTTCTCCTCTTTCTTCTCCTTTTTCTTCTCTTCTTTGGGAGCGTCTCCTGCTGCTGCGGGTGCAGCCGGTGCGGCGGCGACCGCCTGCTGGGATGCTTTCTCGATGGCCTCTTCGATGTTGACGCCGTCGAGCGCGGCCACGAGCGTCTTGACCTTGGCGTCGTCTGCTGTGACGCCGGCAGCCTCCAGCACCTTTTTCACGTTAGTCTCTTCGATCTTCTGTCCTGCCTTGTGCAGGAGCATGGCAGCATACATGTATTCCATTTTCTTATACCTCCTCACTGGTAGCCTGTTGAAGCATGGCGGCCGTCCGTACGGCCTTGCCGATGATGCTATCGATATTGTCGCTGGTGATGATGTCCTCTGCCAGGGCAAGGTTCCTGGCGTCACGCACCGCCTTCCCGATGATGGCCCCGACGGTTCCTTCGGTGACCATGCCAAGGTTCACCATGAGATGGAAGCTCTGGGAAGCGCACGCGGTGAGCCGGTCGGTGTATTCCTTCTCGTCGAAGTCGAGGACCTTGCGTTCGAGGATCTCCCCGTTCTCGAAGGCTGCGGTGAGGTTCAGGCCCACTTCCATGGGCTCAACTCCTAATCGGGTCAGGAGTTCGGCGACGTTCTGCTTGATGACCTCGCCTTCCTTCACCACGAGGGACCTTTCCTTGATGGCGATCTTGCCGTTCTCGACCGCGGTCTTGATGCCGATGGCCCCGAGCTCTCCGATGATGGGTCCTGGCTGGAAGGGCGTTGGCCCTTCATCCACATAGATGTCGAAGGGCGCCGTCTGTCCTGCCTTTGCAGGGGCGTTGGACTTGTTGGTCTGCAGCATCTTGAAGAGCGTGAACGGGTTGTCCTTGGTGAACAGCAGGGCAGGCATGCCACGAAGATAGTCCTTGAGCTGGCCGATGTTCTTGACGGCCTTGTCCGCATCCTTCAACGCCAGTTTCATGAGCCGCTTCTTGGTCATGAAGAGCTGTATCTTGTCGCGGGTGTTTGCTCTGATCTTCTGGAGCTGTCTGGTGGGCAGGTTCTCCAGGTTGACGACAGCGATCACCGGGGATGATGTGAGCAGCTTGGTGAGCTGCTGGACTGTCTTCTTCCGGTCTCCGCCTATCTTGGGTGTGTAGCCTTCCATCCTATTCCACCTTGATTGCCGTGCCCATGGTGAGCTTGACGTAGGCTGTCTTGATGTTGTTCTCCTCTCCCGGGAGATGATGGACGATCTGGTCGTAGACCGTCATGAGGTTGTCGAGGATCCTCTCGTCGTCCATGTCCTCCTTGCCCAGGGGAACTTGGATCATGGGCGAGACCTTGGTATTGATGCGCACCATGTTCTTGAGCCCCTTGATGAGAGGTTCGAGGTTGGCCTTGGGCGGGACGACGCATCCTGCCTTGGGGTTGGGCATCTTGCCCTTGGGGCCGAGCACCTTACCGAAGGCAGTGGCCACCTTGGCCATGATATTCGCTTGCGCGATGAAGTAGTCGTATTCCTTGGCGATCTTCTTGAGCTCTGCCTTCTTGGTATATTTTCCGAAATCTGTCTGGAGGATGACCTTGTCACAGTATTTCCCTGCTTCGGTCTCCAGCTCTGCTCCCACCAGGGCGCAGACCTTCTTGTTCTTGCCGGTGCCATGGTGCAGGGTGACGAAGAAGTCCAGCTGGCCTTCCGGCTTCTTGAAATCGATGTCCTTGAGGTTGATGATGAGCTCAAAAGTCTGTGAGAAGTTCCGCTTCTTGGATGTTTCCCTTGCTTTCTTCAGGGCAGCATGTGCCTGTTTCTTGTCCATGATGGTACCCTCCTACTTTGGAAGTAGTCTGCGGGATGAATCTATCTGTGGGTTGGATTGATGAATAGGATGGCAGGAACTGGAAGCCCTTTATAAAGGTTGCGGTATGCATGGATCAGGTCCGCCGCTCATATCTGGTCTGCTGGTTCCTTCTCAGCGGTCTGTCCTTGATGACATAGATGAGCAGATGCTTCTTTGCAAGTTCGTCGATCTGGCTGTTGAGGCTTTCCTGGTAGGTCGTGTTCCATGTCTTGGGCAGGGTCGAGATCGCCATGAGGACCTTTCCTCTGGTCCTGTCGTTCTGGCCTGTTTCAGGGTGCTTGTATGCCTGTCCGGTGCGGAAACATGCAGGTGGGAAATGGACGAGCAGTTCCTCACCGGTGTCCAGGTTCTTGACATACGCCTGGCTCGGCGACCCTTCTCCTATGATGTGCAGCAGGGCTATGTAGAGGTTGCCGCCGAGGAACTGGTATTGTTTGGTGCTGGAGATGATCACCTGCTCTGCTGCCCCATTCCTCTGGTCGTCCGCATCCCTTAGCGGGAATGCCATGAAGGAGATGTCTCCTTCCCCTGCAGCAGAGATCTGGTCCAGGTCCCTGGAGATATACTCCCTGAAGATGTGCTCTGCCAGTCCGAGGACAGGGCCTATGAGCTGTTTATCGGGCAGGCTGTCATTGCTGATGTAGAGGAGCCGGTAGATTTCCGGGAGCTGGGTGATGCCCGGCTGTTGTTCTTCATCCTGTCGGAGGTGTCTGTCGAGCAGATGTTCAAGCGTGGCGAGGGCTTCAGGAGATGAGAGCTTCTGGCCTTTCCTGCCCTTTGCATGGTTGCTGTCCTGAAGCAGCCCCCCGACATACGCTTTCATCTCCTCCGGGTTCTTGAACCGTCTGAGCTCCAGCGGGTTGAAGAGGTATTCCTGTCCCTGCTGGGAGGTCTTTGAAGCTGTCAAGGGGACGGTTTCCTGTGGGCTGAGCAGCAGCAGGCCTCCTATCATCATGCTTGTCCTGAGAAAGCCCTTCCTGTCCATGGGAAAGGTGAATGGAGTTGCACATAAAAAGCTTTAGACGATGGTCTTTCTGGCAGAAGGGGGATTTCAGCTACGCATGATGCCTGCGGCAGAATAGGGCTAGATCAGCTTTTTCTTGGCATCCTGGTTCTTGTAGGGTATCTCGCCGAAGCCGCAGTATTCGCAGGTCGCATCCAGAGCGACCCAGAAGTCGCCGTCGTGGTACTTCCTTCTCGCATCCGGGAGGTATGCCTTGACATAGACATGGCCCGGTATGAAGACGAATCTCGTGTCTATGCCCTCTGCCCGGAGCAGGCTGGCAAGCAGGACAGATGCGTCGTCGCAGTCCCCGACAGGGCTCCTGAGGCTTTCTCTCGGCGTCTTGACATACTCATAGCTGAGCGGGTCGTTCGTGTAGGCGAACTTGTCTCTCACAAAGTAGAACAGGGCCTTTGCGTTGCATATCCTGCCTTCCCTGCCTTCACAGGCCCTGCTGATGACATAGTCGGCAGTCTGCTTGACGACCGGGTCCTCTGGATGGACGAACTCGTAGAACTGGTCTGGCGTGGGAAAGCTCACCTTGATGGGACTGAGGCTGAAGTTTCCTGGCCTGGCCTCCTGCACCGTGGGGATCTGTCTTGGTTCCGGGTCGATCTTGATGGTGTATGCAGGGATGATCCAAAAGATCATGAGCAGGACAAGCAGGACAGCTATCCCCTGATAGAAACGGCGGAGCGTCCTGACCTTCTGCGGAGCATCCTCCAGCTTTCCCTCAGCATCGGCCATCTCCTGGTGCGCATCTGTCGGGTATGTCTCCTCTCTGCCTTGTTCCATGCTTTTTCCAGGGTGGTGCAGGCTTTAAAAGGGTTTGCTTCAATCTCGTTTGCAGTCTTCGCTGCTTTAAAGAAGGGCATTGGCTTTATGCGATCTGTTCCGAAAGGGACGGAGGAAACCCCAATGAGAAAAGCTGTAATGACAGTGATGAGTTTGTTCATCGGAGTGTTATTGGTCGGGGGAGTCTTTGCAGGCCAGGCAGTTGTTGGGGAGAACCATGCAGGGGGCACTGCAGCAGGCATCCTGCCTTCTGTGGTCAGTATAGCGGTCCAGGAACCGGCACAGGGCTACACTTACAAAAGCTATGACTTTGAGATGAGAGAAGGCGACTATCGGAAGTTCACGAGCAGCGATGAGGTCTTGATGGTCAAGGTCATATCCTTGATATCCTTGTCCTCGGATAGGGGATATGTGGCTGAAGGCATTGGTGAGCATGAAGCGGGCATCATTGGCGTGCCTGTCCCTCCTCTTTCCTGGAAGGCCACCCTGCGGATCATGCATGCGGGTAAGAACACACGTTGTGGCAGGATCCTTGATGAAGAGACTGCATCAGACAGAAGGAGCAGATGCGGTAGCTTTGAGACCGTAACCGTAAAGAACGGCAATACCTTGACCTATGGCAATTTTGCATTGACGTTCAAGTGGGCTGATGTACGCTATCATCCTGTCCCTGCGATTGAAGCGAGGCAGGGGACAGACATCAAAAGGGTCGATCCTGCTGAGGACAAGGTTGGCTATTTCAGGGTGGTCATCAGGGATGCACCAAGACCGGTCCCTGTGCCTCCTAAGCCCATCCCTCCGAAGCCAAGATGGGACGATCTGCAGAAGTTGCTGGAGCAGAACAACCGTCTCCTTGAGAAGAACAATCTCCTTCTCCACGACATCTACGGGCTTCTGAAAAAAGCGTACTCTGTTATTCTGCGTCTGTAAGGGCGCAACTTTTTTTCTTATCTGAAGTGTTCAATACTCCGACATGGGTTTGATGGTGTTATTTCATGGCCTGCATTGAAAACTTGTTCGTAATGGTAATATTCTTGTTCTCCTTGGTGTTGTTTCTTCTTTGGTTCGCTTCCTCCGTTGAATTCAAGATTTCGTAAAGCTCGAAATGGGCAAACAAAAAGTACCCTACTTCTCTGTAAAGATCTGGGCTGAGAACGTATAGAGTTCGGTCTCTTCCTGCTGCCATGCATCTTCTGGAAGTCCTGCCTTCTGGCAGGTCATGGCCAATGCCTGCTCTGGGCTTGCCTGGTATTCGGTGAAGACCTGGGGCAGTAAGAGGCCCTGGAACATGCCTCTCTTGATGATGAGTCCGTGGGTGCCGATGGAGAACTGTTTTGGATACAGGGAAGGAGGGCCCTGCACCTTCTCTGGCACGGAAAGCACCGAGACCTCGACCTTGACGCTCTTGAACTCCTCCTCGGTCAGGGGCGGGAAACGCGTATCGTCGAAGGCCGCTGCTCTGGCTGCACGCCGGATTGTCTCATGGAGCGGGAAGATGGGTTCGGTGTATCCGATGCATCCCCTGAGGTTTCCCTGTTTGGTGAGCGTGACGAACCCTCCCTGTCTCTCAGAGAACCTGTCCTGCAGATACTGGTCCAGCGTCAGAGGCGTATGGGTGAAAGAAGAAGAGATGGCATCCCTTGCGATCCTGATGAGCTCCTGTCCGTCCTGAGAAGAGAAGGTCTTACTTGAGGATCTTTGCGAACTCTTTCTTGGCCTTGTCATTGGCATGCTTGAGCCTCTTGATGCCGTCCTGGAGGATCTTCTTCGGCTCCTTGCCCTTGCTCTCGATGATGAGTTCTGGCACACCGACGAGCGGATGCTTGATGCTGTAAGCAGCGACCTCCACATGGTCATCGTTCCAGAGCTCATCGACGAGCACGTTGCAGAACGTGTGGCCGGTCCCTTTCACTTTGATCCTGAGGCGCTTCTTGGTTGATTCGAGGACTTCGATATCGATAGCCATGGGCTGCTGGGGGTTCTGGGCGATTTAAAAAGGTTTCGTTGGTCTGGCTAAGTCAGGTTAAGCGGGACTGCGTCATCCGTCATCAGGATCAGCGTTTGCAGATGCAAACCTGACCGACGATGACAAGGCGGGGGTCGCCCCCTACGGGGTGCCTTGTAGCAGTCCCATCACCGCAAACTTGACTTAGCCCGTTGGTCTCTGGTTCCTGCTGTCTGCTCATCGCTCTGCTGTGAACCGCAGGACGCTGACCTGGATGCGCTTTCTCTTCTTCAGGTGGAAAGGCATCGTTGCTTTGATGGGAAGCTCATGGTCCCAGCGATGGGTCAGAAGGAATCCTCTGGCCCTGGCGTAGCGCTCCAGATAGGCGATGGTCGTCTTCTTGTGGATGCTGTACACGACAGGGCTGATGTCGAAGGCCTTCTCCAGGAAACGACGGTCGGCATGCTTCTCCCTGGTCCCGAAGGGCGGGTTCATGATGACCAGGTCTGCCGCTCCCTCGTAGCGCTCCACATCGCTCTGGACGATGGTGTGCCCCTCTTTCGGAAGGTTCTTCCTGAGGCCTGAAAGATTTGTTCTGAGCACTTTCAGGGCTTCTGGCGAACGGTCCACAAAGACGACTTCTGCTGCTCCAAGGAGCAGCGCGCCTATGCCCAGGATGCCGGTCCCGCATCCCAGGTCTGCGATGCATTTCCCTTCCATGCCGTCTATCATGGCAGCGTTCCAGAGCATGTCTGCTGCTACTTCAGAATCGGTCGGATACTGCTCTTCCCTGGTCTGCGGATTCTCGAATACCTTCAGTTTCGAGAGCGCGATGGCGATGCTTGACCTGCTCATGCCCATCGTCGGTGAGATCCCTCTCTTCTGCTTTCCCTGGCTGTCATGTCCATCGGTCAGAAGGCCCGCTCCTGTAAGTAATATATCTTACGGTTCCATCGATGTGAACGATATGTTCCATCTTCGAAAATTATATATACAAGCTCTTCCATGACTAAGATTCCGCTTTTTTCGTAAAGCGTCTGTGCATAAGGGGGGAATTACGCGTGCTTGACGACCATTGTTGAGCTAGCTTCGGCTGTGTCACGGCACTGTTCCACCCTCCTGCAGCAAAGGCCTTTCAGGGTCAGGCAGGGAACCGAAGGAAGCGATAAACATCGGGGGGTGTGAAAGTCAATGTTTCCATTCATGAGTCGGATCTTCAGGAGTTCCACTGCGAGGCGCCTGGACGAGCTCGAGAAGCGCTTTGCAGAGTCTCTTGCCCAGATCAATGCTGCTTTCGATGACCATCTTCTTTCCATCAATGAGAACACCAATGAGATCCAGTCTTCCTATGAGAACCTGCTCGGCACTGACCAGAAGATGGAGAAGCTGGCCGAGCGCATAGATGAGGTCTCCCTGCTCCTGAACATGGGGACACGCTTCAAGAAGCAGGAATATGCTGTCCAGAGCCTGACCCAGAACGAGAAGGAACTCTCACTTCTGCTCTATTATCTCACCGAAAAAGGCCCGGTCCATATCCAGGACATCATGAAACGGACAGGCCTCGACGCACAGGGCGTCCTCAACTATATCCAGAACCTCCAGAAGAAAGGGGTGCCGGTGAAGCGCAATTTCTACGGTTCTGCCATCTATCTTTCGCTTGAGGAGGCCTTCCGGCGTCTCCAGGCCAAGGAGAACGTCCTGGAGATCAACGAGGTCATGGGGAGGGCGCTGGGATGATCCTCCTGCAGCTGGTGCTCTCAAGCGCAAGAAGTCTCACTTTGAGCGCCAAGGTCTCCCTGATCTGGCTCAGACGCCATTAGATTCTGGTTATTTGGTTATTCTGCAGATTTTGTGTTCTCCTTTCCTTTTCCGCTCTCGATCCTTCTCTGTTCTCTGCCTGCAGATGGCCGTCTCTGTCCCCTGCCCTCCTCTGGCTTTCCCTCATCCCTTGCTTTCCTGTGCGTGTATCTGTTTCAATCCTCACTTTTCCCCTGGTCCCTGTTATTAATTCTGTCACTCTGCCGATTTCGTTCGGGATGATGTCTGTCTTATCTTTTTCTCAATAACTTCTTGTATTACATGTTAATTATGTAATCAAACCATAATGATTTCTGGATAATGTCGTTTGGTGATGATGCCGACATTTTTAATAGATTTTCAATGTATTCTCCTGATATGGTGGAAAACTCCCTAAAGATGACAAAAAGATTCTATCAAAACGCCTATCTTCTGCTTATGGTGCTGGAGAGAAAAAGGTCGAAGAGAAAAACAGAAAGAGGTGCCTAGCTCAGTCCGGGATATGCTCGCTGACTGCGCTTTGCTTGATCTTCTCGTTCTTCACGATGCGCTGCAGCTCGACGATGAACTTCCTGGTCTGCTCCAGGTTGTTCTTCACCCGTACCTGGCATTTCTCGAACGCATTTTCAAGGGTCGCGCCGTTGAGACGGTAGCCTATGACCACCTTGTTGTTCCTGTCGATGAAGCTGTTCTTGATGATGATGTTGAGGGTCAGCCATCTCTTGAGGTAGTCGTACATGGTCTGCCGTGTGATGCCTGCGTAGAGGGCCATCTCCTCGACGGTCATGATGGCCAGGGTGGGGTTCTTCTCCCGGTTGGCTGCCTTGCTCTTCTCGTAGAGCTGCAGCAACACCTGGTTCATCTTCTCGGTCGAGCCCTTCTTCTTGGGCATCAGGCCTATGCGCTCGATGATGATGCGTGAGAGCTCTTCAGAATCTGGATTGATGCCTGGCTCCACATCGTTGAGTATGATGTTCTTCATGCTATCACCTGTCTCTCTTTAGGTCAGGTGTCTATATAAATCTTTGGATTATGCCGACAGCTGTCGATAAAGCAGCGGGGAATGCTTAAAAGTTGCTGTCAGAACTCCTCAGAGCCAGGATCCCGGCATCTATGGTTCGGGGGTGTGTTCGGCCAGGGGGGACCTTGCCATCTTTTTGAGGTTTGGGGAAGATTCGGTATGATGCCGAATCCGTGCCATGGCCTTTTCTCGGCATTTTCTGGCATTATGCTTTACAGGTCGGGATTCTACCATCCCAGTCGTGCATCATCCCGACATATTGGTTTGAGGGGGTCTTGCCGTGAACCCATGGTTCATCGATGCAGATGTGGTGGAAGTGCATGAGAAAGGGGGTTTTGAGGAAGAAGTAAGGTAAAATACCGACACATGAGACGTCCCTGTGTGAGAAGGCTAATTCTGGATGTATCTTCCAAGGCGGGGTCGGAATCCGTTTTCCTGCAGGTTGAAGACCTCGCTGAAGAGCGTGGCGTATTCGTCTGCTTTCCTTTCAAGATATTCAGCATAGCTGTCCATCTTGAGCTGGTCGAGGACATCTCCGTCAGATCTGGCCTGGTCAGCCAATCCCCTGACCTGGTGCGCGATATCTCTGATGTCCTGGACATTTGCCGTCTGGTCCTCAAGCAGTTCGTATATCTCCTTATAGTCAGAAAGATAGTTCGCTCTCATGCTGCGGGGAGTATAGCTCTCTGCGACTATGTTCCTGTTGATCTCAGCATCCTGTATCGCATAGATGCTGTCGAGGACAAGGTCGATGATCTCGTCGCTGTAATCCTCGTTGGTGTTAGAGATGATATTCGTCTTTTCGTTGGTGGTCCTGGGCTCTGCAGAGAAGAGATCGCTGGCGTTCGCAGCCTCCTGGTAGACCTTCTTGAGGTCAAGCAGTCTCATGGTGGCGCCTCATAGGATCGCGATTGCTGAAACTGGCCAGTTTGCTCTGCAGGAGAAGTTCAGCTGTCCGCAGAAGGGGTCCCATGTTGTTGATAAGAAGTGACATGCTCTTCTCCTCTCTGGCAGTCCTCACCGGACAGGTATCCGGTCGGCTTCCCGGTCTTCCAGACGTCGCTGCAATGCCCTGATCTGGGCTTCCATCTGCCTTCGCTCACCGTCGAGGAAACGTACCCATTCGTCGGTGTTCTGCCTCAGTGAGGAAACATCCTGGCGGGCCAGTCGGAAGGATTCCTTCACCTTTTTCTGGAATGGTGTGGTTATCATTTTAACTACCTTTAGGAGACGAACTATATTAATATTTCGTTGTTGTAGTATATAATAGAAGATTCTGGCAATAATAGTATCTTATTGACGATATTATGGTGCCGGTGATATATGATAACATATTGATATTCGAATGTTTATTTTGGAGACGATAGATGGACAAGATAGCTATATTAATAACTTACTATATAGAAAATAAACGAAAACAGCGACAATGGTGCAGCAAAAGTGAGAGTTGCAGTTGTTTTGTAGGGTTTGAATGGGTGCATTTCGGTTCCTGGCAACCAAAACCTGCGGGAAGCAGGAAACGCCCGCATTTCAGCCTGAAATGCGGCCAGAACCTGCCAGGATGGAAAAGTCTGGACCAGGATACTGGAGAAGACCAGAGTGTTGAAGAAGAGAAAAACAGCAAAGGATCGATGTCCACGCATGCCACGCAGGGAAATACAGCAAAAAGTGAGGCTTGGGCCATGTGACAGCGTAGTCCCCGCATCTCAGACAATCCATGGATGATTGCTTCTTCCTGTTCAGAGTCCGAGCTGTTCAATCCTCTTTAAGAATGACCTGACATCCTTCTCAAGCTCATCTGTTATCGATCGGAAGATGATGCTGTCATCAATCTTGCCGTATTCGTGGACGATGATGTTCCTCATGCCCTTGGCCTGTTTGAGCCTTTGTGCGAGCGTCCTATCGATGATGTGATTGTCGAGGAGGATGGTGAACGCGTCGATGTCATCTTCAGGTATCTCGAATCGCTTCCTTTTTATCACGAGGAAGGCGACGTCGACGGTCCCCTCGACGATCTTCTCGACAAATCGTTCACAGGCTGCCTTCTTCTCGATATTTGTGGAATACTCTTCGAGACTCTTTGGTCGTATGCCCCTGAACTGCGCCAGAAACTCCCTGATCTGCTGTAACTTCTCTTTGATCCGCGTCATGTTTCCGCTCCGAAGATGTTTCTGATCCGTATGAAATAATCCTCATCCTTCAGGTGACGGTTCGTGAAATCAAGGTTAGAGAAGCTGTTGTCTTTATAAAGGACCCTGTGGTTTCTCGCTATGCTCCTCCTGATCCTCTGAGGCAATGCTCGGAACACCTGGACATCGATCTTTTCTGGCAGCTTTCCGCCCATCCGTATCCTGAACTTTGTCATCTCAGCGAGCGAGAGCGCTTTCTTGAAGACGACGCAGATGTCGATGTCCGACCTTCTTGTGCGGCTCTTATCTGCGAATGACCCGAAGAGCAGGATTGCCTGTATGCGTCCCTGCAATTCATCCCTAAGGATCTCTTCCACAGCCCTCTTGATGAGACGCCTGTTGTCCTGGTCCTTCCCAAGCCCGAACTCGTCAGAGAATGCACTCAATCCTTTGATGGCCCTCAATTTTGGTTTTATGTCTCTGCTTATCCGGTTCTGCTCTGATTGAGAAAGGGGGAGGCCTTCCAGCTGTCTTCTCATGATGTCTATCTCTTTCTTTCCGAATATCCTGCGGACAACATCCTTTGTCGTGATAAAATTTCTCAATCCCATAATAACCACTATATGGATTAATATAATGATATTTATGGTTATATTTATGCTTTTCTATCCCACATAGCTGAGCTTCTTCCTCTCGGCGAGCTCTGCAGCGTTCTTAGACTGCTGCAGGATACCCTTGAGCTTCTGCTCGAACTCGGTCGCCTGTTCAAGAAGCGGATGGTAGTCCACCTTCAGATCGAGGTATTTGTCCAGGTCCTGGATGATCTTGGCTGCCGCATTGCTGTCCGGAAGGTTCGACCTGGTCTCGGCGAAGAAGGCCGTCGTCTTGATGCTGCTCCGTAGCAGCACAGCACTTGTGGGTCCGATGATGATGCCTTCCTTGAGGGGGTTCATGCCCATTCCCTTGAGCTTCTCCCGGGTCTTCCTCTCCTCGCTGTAGAAATAGGTCTCAGGGTCCTTCTTGTTCTGGTCCACCAGGCCGACGCCCTCTATGGAGACGATCTCCTTCGCTCCGAGTGTCTTCCCCACCGTGAGGATGGCCTCTGAGATCTTCCATTCTATCCCCGGGGAGACCGTCACCACATGGAACAGCACGATGTTGAACTTCTTCGAATAGAATATCCCGATGGGTTCCACCAGCTTCTCCTCATGGATGGCCACCATGGCAGGCAGTTCCTTGAACCAGACCCATCCTATCTGCTCGGTCTTCAGATGGTCTATGAGAAATTCGGTCGATATGGTCCCCACAAGGCCGAAGCCAGGGAATCCTTCGATGATGATGGGGTTCTTTGGTCTTTTCTTCAGTTTGATTTCCATGGGGTTCACCTCAATGCTTGCTCGATGGCTAAAACTTGAACTCCTCCGGAAGGCTTGCCTGTCCGCTGTTCTGGGGCAGGCTGCTCAGTTCAGGGGTTCCTGTGCCCTCGTCTGCATCATCCTTGCTGGGAGCATACTTCCGGAAGAGCATCTCCAATCCTATGATAAGAGGGAACAGGATGAGCAGGTCGAGAAAGACCCACCAGGTCATGGTAAGGGAGCCGTAGGCCCAGACGATGGTCACGAACGATATGAAATAGATCGGCGTGGGAGATGCCAGGAGGAACACCTTCTTCGCGCCCATCTTGTGGAAGAACGAGATGTAGATGATGAAGAGCGAATAGGTGATGATGACCGAGACAGCGGTGAAGCGTTCCCAGGTGAACTGCTGCGCATGCTTGTTGAAGAGAAAGGTCATGAGGTTGATGCCTATCCAGAACATCGAGACTCCATTTCCCAGGGCTGAGTTCCATCCCAGCGGTTCTTTCTTGTGGAGGTCGAAGTAGATCTCATAGATGATCCAGAGGATGATGACCGGTATGAGGAGCCACAGGGCATTCCCGAGGATGAAGGGACTCCTGGCGATGTCCTTGAACGCCGACCACATGTGGATTGACCATGCCATGCTTCATCCCCCTATCGCTCGCTTCTTTCTTCCTTCGCAGACCGATGATGTCACGTCCTATGCTTCCCTCTTTTGCCTGCATGACCCCTATCCATGTTCAGGCGCTTGTCCTGCACCATGACCTCTTTCAGGGCCTTCTGCGCGTACTGGTGGTATCTGAGGAACTGTCTCTTGAACTTGCAGTCAGGATACTCCCCGACGATGGGTACCATCTTCTCCAGGCGCTGCTTGAGCCGCAGCATGAGGACGCCGTTCTTCAGGCTCTCGTAGCCGATGACCTTGAGGAGCTTCTCGATCTCTTTCTCAAGCTTCTTCGCAAGCTTCACATGCCTCTTGGTGAGGTTCCGTTCGTCCACGACAACCTCTTCCTCCAGGCCGTCCAGCTTGATGTCCCGGTAGATCATGACCTGGGCGATGCGCTTTGCCTTCCTGAGGTCGAACTCCTTGAACAGTTCTTTGTTGAACCCTCCCCTGAGCCGGTATTTCGCCGCGAGCTCCTCATCATGCTCGACCTTCTGGAACTTCCTGCGGAGCCGTTGCTCATAGGCACAGAGCCGGTCCACCTGCTCCTGCTCTTCCTTCTCGAGGCGTTCCTCCCTGTCGATCCTTTTCTCTACCTGCCGCTCTTCCTGCCGTTCCTTCAGTCCGGTGAGCTGGTCCCTGAGCAGGTCTATCTGGTCGTCACGTTCCCTCTCATCAAGCTCCAGGTCCTTGATGACATCCTTGTAGGCGTGGGTGATGCTCCTGTCTTCCCTGACCAGCAGGGTGTTGAGGTTGTCGTGGATGTGTGCGCAGAGATGCAGGCCCGTATGTGTCCTGACGATGTATTCCCTGAGGAGTTCGGTCTGTCGCTCGCTTCTTGGTCTCGCTTTCCTGATATCCTTCTCGAGAAGGTCCAATTCCTTGAACCCTTTTCTGAGATGGACCAGAGCGTTGAGCGTAGAAGAGAGCAGGACCGTGGTCAACGCTTTGTTGCGACGGTAGTGACGGCCGAAAAAGGACATTTTCCCCCTACAGTTCCATGGCGAACCCTGCGACCATCAGGAACAATCCCTCCAGGGTGAAGATGATGTAGTAGACGGTCTCCGAGAGCCAGGGGAAGTCTGCCCACGCGCCGACGAAGTTGAAGTCTGCCAGGAGCTTGAGCAGGCCGATGGCCAATACTGCAAGAGCGATGAGGAAGCTTATCCATCCTACCTTGTTGGAGTTGGTGATCTCGATGAACGAGTTCATGAGCAGGTAAAGGCCCATGCCCGCAGCGATATAGGCGAAGATGGTGAACGGCACCACATTGTCCAGGGCGAACCATGCGGGTCCGACGTTGAAGCTGTTGAGCAGGGGGAACAGGCCGAGTCCTGCAAGTATCGAACCGATAAGGAAGCTGATCCAATCACGAGGATGCATCATTTTAGGGACACCTCTTTTTTATTTCTGATTTCTGTAAGTAACCGTACAGGGACATCAGCATTTTTAAGATATATAAAGGTTTCGTCTAAGCAGCCAGAAGACCCTCATCCTCCTCGGCGTAGCCCCAGAGCTGCTTCACAAAGGTCTCCATGTTGGAGAGGTGGTTC
>JAADFO010000050.1 GCA_013152815.1 Nanobdellati archaeon | reverse complement strand
GCTGTTACACCTCTTTTTTTCTGTTCGGCGGCGATACAGATGAATGCTCGGATAAGTACTGTTATCTGCGGGAAAACTACTGCGAAGACGGAAAGGTCAAGACGACGGAAGAGATAGTCTGCGACAACGGCTGCGAAAAGGGTGCCTGTAAAGGAGCAGAACCAACAGAATCGGACACCTGTCAAGACTCAGACGGGGATAACATCTACAATGCGGGCTATGTAACCGGATACAACGGAGATACAGGAGATTATACCCTATACGATGAATGTGCAAGCGAGACACAGGTCTTAGAACGGATCTGCCAAGGAGATACCGACTCAAAGAGTTATGTGTACTGTCCTGGCCAGTGCGCTGAAGGAGCATGTCTTGATAAGGAGAGCGATTGCAACGATGAGCTGGATAACGATGGAGATGATGCCCTGGACTGTGAAGATCCGGACTGCAATGATGACGATGCGTGTAAAGTCACAGCATACGGGGAATATCCCTGTGATGACCGCATAGACAACGATGCAGATGGTTACACCGACTGCGATGACAAAGATTGCAAGGATGATCCTGCCTGTCCCAATCAAGAACCGGTCTGCACCGACAAGGATAATGATGGATACGGCAAGAACGGAGACAGCAGCTGCCCCTACGCAGGAAAAGACTGCAACGACGACGATGCAGCGGTCAACCCAGGCAAGACAGAGATCTGCGGCAACGGAAAAGACGACGACTGTTCCGACGGTGATGCTGTCTGCAAAAACAACCCCCCTCTGGTCGACTTGATCAGCCCGGACCATTATGCGACCTATACTGAAAACGACAAGGTGTACATGAAAGCAAACGCATCGGACAGCGACGGCAACATCAGCAAAGTATACTTCTACGTCGACGATACCAACAAGTACACAGACACATCCAAAGACAGCGACGGCTACTACACCTACACCTGGACAGCCTACGGTATCGGCGACCATACGCTGAAAGTGCGGTCAAAGGATGATGCTGGCGCCTACTCGTCCTACGATTCCCAGAAGATCAAGGTCGTCGAGTGTTCATCCGGTGAAAAGAAGGACTGTGAGACCGGAAAGTACGGCATTTGTTCAGCAGGGACGATGACCTGCAGCTCATCCGGTTCATGGGGCGGTTGCAAGCAGGATCAGTCTGCGACGACAGAGATCTGCGGCAACGGCATCGATGAGGACTGTGACGGATCAGACGCGAACTGCACCAATAAGGCACCGACCACAGACATCACTGACCCTGAAGAGGGAACGAGCTTTGCACCAAATACGAAAGTCACCATCAAAGCAAAAGCGACAGATGCAGACGGAACGATACTTTCTGTCTACTTCTACGCCGATAGCAGCTACCTCGGTTCAGACGAAGACAAAGATGACGACGGTTACTACACCTACACCTGGACAGCCTACGGAGCAGATAGCCACCATCTGAAAGCCAAATCAAAGGACAACGACGGAGACTACTCTGCCTACGATGAGATTGAAGTGACCGTCACCGAATGCTCGTCAGGAGAGACCAGATGGTGTGACACCGGCAAGAAAGGAATCTGCAAAGACGGCAAACAGACCTGCAGCTCATCAGGAGACTGGAGCAGCTGCACCCAGACCACCTCATCAACCAGCGAATCAACAGAGAACACCTGCACTGACGAGAAAGACAACGACTGCGACGGTTACACCGACATGAAAGACTCCAACTGCCAAAGCACCTGCGACACCGACAAAGACGGCTACAACGAATACACCTGGTGCGGAAGCCCCTCAGGAGACTGCAAAGACTCAGACAACTCAGTCAACCCCGGAGAGACAGAGATCTGCGGCAACGGAAAAGACGACGACTGTTCCGGCGGTGATGCGACCTGCAAAGAGACCTGCAACAACGGCAAGGATGATGATAACGACGGCAAGATAGACTATTGCGATACAGAATGCAGTTGTCCATCAGGAGCCCGCCTCGGCTGTGAACTCTGTGCTTCCTGTGACATCAATACCCAGACAGCTGAGGAAGGAAAAAATATACAGACGACACTCCATAAAAAGGCAGGAGATGATTCAGGGACCTGCAACTTCAACTTCGGAGACGGAGTCAGCGACACTGCCGGATGCAACGACGGAAGGACAGAGTACCATGCCTATGACGATGCAGGGACCTACACCATCAAGATAAACGAATACCAGGATGACGGTGTTTCAGACACGATCACCTGCGGTACAGCAACCATCGAAAAAGGCTGTTCTGACCAATGCGCCTCCGGAAGCAAAAGATGCGATGGCATCTACGTCCAGACCTGCAAGGACAACGACGGCGATGGTTGCACCGAATGGGTCAACGACGAGAAATGCAGCGATTCCTGCTCCAACGGCGTCTGTACGAGCCCCTACGGAACATCGGATTCGACAAAGACCACCACAGGAGACCGCTTCGTGCCGAGAAGGAACATCGGGGCGCAAGCCTATCGGGAACCCGTAAGGAACAATGCATGCAGTGAATGCGGAAGAGGTTTCTTTAATGTCTGTGACAAGGAAGAATGTGAAGCATTAGGAGAGTGTGCCTTTGCATCCTGGCTGAACGGTCTTGTCACCCAGTGTGTCCCCTACAATACCTGATTTCTTTTTTCTTTCTCTTTATGGCTTTCTCTTCATGGAGATGGATTGCCCTTGGATATAGTCTGACCAGTTCAGGAGAAAAGTGGACCAGAGATGCACATCTTCCCTTCTTCTCGTTTATATATGCGGCCACCATTCTCAGGGGTATGCCGTTGAGATCGTCCAAGGAGACAACCCGACGGCATGGAGGAACACAAGATGAAGAAGACAAGCATGATAGGCATCTTCGCAGTGATGGCGCTCAGTGCAGTCCTTATCGTGGGTGCAGTGAACGCCTACCGCGGAGATTATGCCAGCAAAGGACCGAACTACAGCGAAGAGAGGCACCAGGCCATGGAAGCTGCATTCGACAACAACGACTATGACGCCTGGGCAGCGCTCATGGCAGAGGACGGAAGAAACCCCCACATGCTGGAGGTCGTCAACCAGGACAACTTCGCCACGTTCGCAAACATGCACGAAGCCATGGAAGAAGGAGACCAGGACACTGCAGCCCAGCTCAGAGCTGAACTCGGACTCGGCAACGGCAGGGGAAGAGGACATGCCGGAATGATGGGCAGGGGTCACAGACAGGGCATGGGCAGCCACCAGAACTTTGTCGATGCTGATGGCGACGGCTCCTGCGACAACTTTGGCCAGAGCATGGGACAGGGAAGGGACCGTTAAGGTTCCTCTTTTTTTCTTTTATCGCCTATAAGAACGTAACAACATCATCGAAGCGCATCTTCTTATGGGGTTCATCAGCAGCGTAGCCGACAGGACAGATGACCGTCGGCACGAGATGGTCCGGCAATGCGAGGATCTCAGCGAACTTCTCCCGGTCGAACCCTTCCATCGGGCAGGAATCCAGTCCCAGCGCCTTGGCGCCGTTGATGGCGTTGCCCAAAGCGAGGTAACATTGCTTCTGTGCATAGATGAGTGCCTCTTCAGGGGACTTCTTCATCGAGGAGCGGACAACGGTCAGGTATGCCTTTCTCTGGAGAAGCGGGACCTTGTTCTTCTTCAGCAGGGATTCGAGCCTGTCGGCAAGCTTGAGCAATCGCGTATCTGCGCAGATGACGATGAGATGAGAGCAGGTATCGATCTGCGGCTGCAGGTAGGCGGCCTTCTTGAGCTGTTTCTTGGTCTTGTCGTCAGTAACGACAATGAATCTCCAGGGCTGGATGTTGTAGGAAGAAGCACTATACCGTATCAGCTCCATCAGTTCAGAGAACGTCTTCTCCGGGACCTTCCTGCCGTCAAACTTCTTTGTCGCATACCTTTTCATGACGATCTCGTGAAATTCCATGATCAAGCAGACGCATATCGTCTTTTTAAGGTTTATGCAAGAACGGCTAAGTCAGGTTAATTGGGACTGCGTCATCCGTCATCAGGATGCGTTTGCAGATGCAAACCTGATCGACGATGACAAGGCGGGGGTCGCCCCCTGCAGGGTGCCTTGTAGCAGTCCCACCACAAACTTGGCTTAGCCCGCAAGAGCAGAAAAAGAGCCATAAAAGATCCTGTGGCGTGGAACCCATCGCTGCAGGCACGACCGTTGTGCTCAGAACCCCAGAGCGAGGAAGACCCCGCCCACCACAAGACCGAAGACGAAATTGAACGCTTTTATCTTCACCGCATCGTCCATGGAGAAGCCCATGATCGGCAACAGGCCATGACCGTCCTGGACGATGGAATTAGCGAGAAGGATGGAGAACGGGATAAGGCCCTGGGAAAAGAGCATGACCAGGAAGACATTGGGCCCTGAGATGGGAAGAAGCCCTATCAGGGCTGCGATGACCAGGACGAAGATCATGGTTTGCCCGGCAAAGAGATGGTCTGCGTTGATGAAACCTTCAGACAGGCCGATGACGAAAAGGGCGGCAAAGACCCAGAGGAAGATCTTCCAGAGATGACGCCGGAGGATGTGTTCCACGATGTGCTTCTTCATGAAATGACGGATATTGAATTCATCGACCCGGTGGTCGACGATGCTGCAATGTTTGCAGAAGGTCATCCTGGTCTTCTTCACGAAGACATCCCCCAACCAGCCTGCCAGGATACCGAAGAGGAAGAGCGTCAGCATGAGGACAAGGATCAGCGCCCAGGAAAGCTTTCCGCTGGCAGCGAGCGAGAGCATGAGGAAGGCTTCATCACCGCTTGTTGCTACCATGACAGCAACGATGCCCCCAAAACTGAGGAGCCCCCCCATATAGAGGGTGTCCATGGTGAACGTCCCGACGCAGCCGGGGATGATACCGAAAGAAGAAGAGAGGATGTACGAAAAGAATCGTCCCTTGCCGATTGCGCTGGTTATTTTCCTGCGATAGCGGAGCACAAGGAACTCTACTATGACCATCATCACGAAGATGAGCGTGATGATGACCAGGCTCTCCTTGAGGCTGGCAAGAAAGATTTCAGCGAGCATGGTCTTTGATACCTCTGGTCCTATCCCTGAAGGAGGGCAATCCCTGCATCATTATAAAATATGCCTTTCATCGTTCATCGCTCTTCCGTTCAAGAGGAACATGGCAGGTGGGACATCGCTCTTTGAAGCATGGCGTTCCTTGCTTGTGGAGCATCTCGTAGCCGCATTTTGTGCATCTGCATATTCCCCCTGGTCCTCCTGATGAGGAACCCCGCACCCTTCTCTGAAGATGTTGGCCTCCTCTCTCTGCTCCTGGTCCTGTATTATCTCCATCTGGCATGGTGTATGCACCTCCTTGTATCCTGATGGCCTTGCCGTTCACGAGAGCATCGACAACCGCACGACGGGCAGCCATAAGCGAACGATGCAGGGTCGACTGATGGATCTGCATCTTCTCTGCTGCCGTCGACTGGTCAAGACCGTCCAGGTCGACAAGCCGCATGGCCTCCAGTTCGTCGAAGGATACGTCGACCCGCTCAAGCTTTGCCACCGGGACGGATCGGGGTTTGAAATAGGTTGTCTTGGGCAGCTGGCTTATGCGTCGAAGTTTTCGGGGACGAACCATTATGCATAATGATGCATAATCCTATTTAAATCTTGTGGAACAGAAAAGGATGATGATGTCTGCCTGCATAGGCATTGACTGCGTATCTGTTTTTTCCTTTGCTCCTCAAATCTTAAATAGCCGGGTCTGCCTCTCTCATTCGATGGAATTTGCAGCAGATGAGTGGAAAGAGAAGAAGAGCTGGGCAGACGAGATAGGGCTTGCCCTGCAGAAGGTACAGGAGAAAGAGAAGCAAGAAGAGCGCCGACCGATCACATACTACATTCCCCGACCAAGAGTCAATGGCAATCATGCGCAATACACGACGAGGTATGTCGTCTCCTCACGAAGGACAGCAAGAGACACCACCAAGCACATTCCGGTCAAACGTTTCGAGACCCATCCCATGGCGTTCATGGGTCCTGGCCTTCTCGGCTTCACCTATCTCTGGCAGGATTTTATGGTCGTGAGAGATAATCTGCACGAGTCTGGAAATCATAACATGGTCTATGTCCACGAGTCCATCCACACGGAGGATGAGTACGAGACAAGAATGCTTACCGAATGGATGCTGGACCAGGCACCGGGACAGTATGAGACAGGCCCCAAAGAAGAGGAAGAGACAGACTATTGAGGGGGCAGCACAGCAAAGAGATAGTTCTCAGGCATCCTTACCACGGCACGATACTCTGATAGTTCATCGAGCTGTCTCATGACATCGAGGGGGATATGATAAAGGTGTCTGCTGCCGTCTGGCTGGAGTTCGATGGCAGAGACGAATTCTTTCTCGGCCACCGCAGCGATGGTCTGGGGATCACGTCCTGGTCTGGTGGGGATGTTGAAGTCCATGAAAGACCAAAACCATAAATACTACATTAACTTTATGTTAATCATTTAACAGAAAAGGAGAAGAAATGTTATGGTTACCGTTGCCCACCTGACCAAGAAGCTTCTGGAAGAGAAGCCCTTCATCCACGAAGCCTTAGAGAACGGCATCATCAACATCGTCGCCCTTGCCGAGATGCTCAGGCCAGACATCGAGAAGGAGATGGGCAGGGTCAAGACCTCTGCCATCGCCATGGCCATCCGCCGGGAGACCGGACAGTACCGACGGTTCTCTGCTGCCTATTCCTCGCTGATCACCAGGACAGACCTGCTCATCAAGTCAAATCTCTTCGAGCTCTCGATCCAGAAATCCAACACGCTCTTCCCAAAGCTCCAGAAACTCTATGCTGTCGTGGACTTCGAGGAAGGAGACACCCTGAACATCATCCATGGCAACTACGAGGTGCTCATCCTGAGCAATGAAAGATACCTGCAGGCGTTCAAGAAGATCATGGGGAACGAGCGCATCAAGAAAGCCAGAAGAGGCATCTCCTCGCTTTCCATGAAGATACCCGGCCCCTGCATCGACCAGCCAGGGTTCTATTTCACCGTCACCAAACTGCTCGCACTGGAGAACATCAGCATCATCGACCTGGTCAACACGCAGAGTGAAGCCACCCTTATCCTGGATGACAAGGACATCGGAAAGGCCTACAACCTGCTGAAGAGGGAGATGAAGATAGGCAGACAACGAACCATGAACACGAGATCCTGATCAGCGCAGCCGTATGCGTTTCTTCCGTGAGGTCGCACCTGATATCAGCCTCGCCTGCCTCCTGAAATGCTTCGAGAGGAACCGCAGAAGCTCCCTGTTTGCCTTGCCTTTCTCAGGCGGCTCTTTGATCGCCACCCGATAGGCATCCTGGGAAGCGTCGAAACCGAGAAAGGCGTTCTTCTTGGCGTTGGTCCTGACGATGACCATCAGCTCATCCGGAGAATCTTGCGTCGCCATGGCAGACATCCTCTCTCTTCAGGAGGTATTTCTTCTCTTGCTTTCCCTGTCGATGACCTTGAGGATATCTTTGACGTGCTTGAGGACATAATCTGCCTTGATGGTCTTCGAGAACCTGGTCGCGCCGTAGCGGGCATAGGCGGTCCTGATGCCGAGAGCGTTTGCTCCCTTGATGTCCCGCTGGGGCCAATCCCCGACCATGAGGGTGTTCTGCGGCCGTACCTTCAGCTTCCGGAGGACGATCTCGAACCCTTTGGGATTTGGCTTGTACTTCATGACATCCTCATAGGTGACGACCACGTCGAAGAACTCTGATAAGCGGAGGGAAGCGAGACGTGTCCATGCCCGCATCCGGGGAGCATCAGAGAGGATGGCTGTCTTGATGCCCCTTTTCTTCAGTTCGATGAGCGTCGAGAAGACCCCTGGATACGGATGGAGATAACCTTCCTTGATGCGCCGATAGGCGACGATGCCCTCTGCGAGGATCTTATGGTCCACCTTGCCCATGACATTCATGAGAAACTTCTGGAAGATCTCCTTGTGTTCGATGCCGTAGCGGTCATAGAGTTCGAAGAGGACCTTGAGTCCTGTATGCTTGCTGACGTTCAGGCCTGCATCGATCATCGCATCGATGGCAGATTCACAGGACGCCCGTTTCAGGGTCATGAAGTCGAGCAGGGTATTATCAAGGTCAAAGATGACTGCTTGTATCATAGAGCATCCGAAATGAACCCTTCTTAAAATAGCTTTGCCAAAAAAAAGGAGAAAGTCTGCATACCTACTTGATTCCCATCTCAGAAGAGAGTTTCTTCAGGACAAGGTCAAGGCCAACGTAAAGATTGCGGTCATCGATCTCGCTCGTATAGACTTTCTTCTTCCCGAGCACCTTTCCATGTATCTCGAAGATGGGATCGCCTTCTTTAGCATGGACCTTCTTCAGGGTCAGCTGCAGTTCCTGGAACGCTGTCATCTCTGACATCTTCTTGACATAGTTGCCGACGATCTTCTTGACTACTATCATATCTGCAGAATCGATTTCAGAAAATCCGGTCAGCTTGATGCTGCCTCCTAGACTCAGGGTATCTTCAGCCATTATCCTCGAGCGTATGGAGGATTGAGCATATTTAAAGCTTGTGGAAAAAGGGGGTTATTATGAAATCCTGCAAGAACATGCCAAATGCATGACCTACTCCATCGACGATGCTCAGCAACAAGTTGCTGGCACCAAAGGGAACCGTATACGCTGTATACGAACCCCGTCGATTATGTCTGGCCAGCCATCATTGTCTTCCTTTCAGTCGGAAATGCTGACATTGATGGCACAGACGATCATGCATTCGGCAAAAAAAGCAGAGGATCTCATAATAGCCGGAAAAAAGAGGCCGGCAGATCCTGCGAAGGTGGCTGGTGTCCCACCGAAGGGAAAAGGAAAGGGAACTCCGGGAAAGGGCAACCAATATAAAGGAGAAAACGTGAGCAGAAGCCATGAAAAAGACCATCGAAGGCGAGCTTTTCCATGAGATCGAAGAGCTCGGCGGCAAGAGATTCGCCCATGTGGGATTCAGGGACAAAGAGAACCTGTTCGGCGACCTGATGACCTCCATGGTCCCTGAAGTGGGACAGACCAGGAAGGTCAAGCTGACCATCGAAGTTCTTGAATAGGAAGAATATCCTGAAGGCACGGCGTGTCAGGGATAGGAGGCTGTTTCTCAGCAATCCTTTTAAAGCAGAGCCGCCCCCGGAAGAGGATGGACAAACACCATCACCATGCAGGAAAGTCGAGCAGGGACATCCTTGATCCGGAGAGGGTGCTCCAGGCCATGGGCCTCGATAAAGGGATGTCATTCCTTGACGTGGGAGCAGGAGACGGCCACATCTCGCTTGTCGCGGCAAGGATCGTCGACAGGGAAGGGGACGTGACCGCAGTCGATGTGCACGCCCCTTCACTCGCTCTCCTGGAGAATGAGATGAAGGACAGACACATCAGCAATATCGATGTCATTGAAGCGGATTTCACCAAAGCGATGGATCTCAAGGGAAAGCGCTTCGACAGGATCCTCATGGCCAATGTCTTCCACGGTTTTGTCGCGAACAAGGAGCTTGATCAGGTCAAGGAGAACTGCGATGGTCTCCTGAAAAGAGACGGCCTCCTTGCCATCGTCGAGTTCAAGAAGGATGCGACTGCAGGTCCGCCCAGGGAAATAAGGATCTCATCTGACAGGATTGCAGCCCTGCTTGAACCCTTCGGTTTCCACAGGATCAAGAAAGAGGAAGTGGGAACCTATCATGACCTGACACTGCTCAAGGTTCTTGAAGGACAATGAAAAAAGTCGCCATCCGCTCTTTCGGCTGTAGCGCCAACCTCCATGATGCAGAGCTTATGGCAGGCATGCTCACCGGACAGGGCCATCACCTTACCGAGAGGGAGGAGGATGCAGACACCATCATCCTCAACATCTGCACGGTCAAGGGAGATGCAAAATCGCTCAAGGAGATCCGGAGGATGAAGGAAGCGCATCCGAAAGCCCAACTCCTGATAACGGGCTGCATCACCGACCGGATCGTCCAGGGTGTGAAAGCCGTCGACGACCAGATCTCGCTTCTTGATACCCATCACATAGACCATATTCCGGCAGCTATTGCAGGAAAACAGCTCATCGAGGTCACCGGCGCGAATACAGGACGCATCGAGAAGATCCGCATCCCAAAGATACGGAAGAACAATGCTGTCCACATCATCCTCATAAGCGAAGGCTGCCTCAATAGATGCAGCTTCTGCTCGACCAGGCTCATCAAGGGAAAGGTCCATTCCTACCCGAAGGAGGCCATCCTCGAAGAGGTCCGGGAAGCGGTCTTCAACGGCGCAAAGGAGATATGGCTGACCTCACAGGATAATGGCGCCTATGGCCTTGACCTCTACAAGCAGTTCGAGTTCGGCAGGCTCTGCAAAGAGATCGGCAACCTGCGGGGAACCTTCTGGACAAGACTGGGCATGGCGAATCCGGACAACATCAGGAAAGTCCTTCCAGACCTGCTGGAAGCCTACAAGGCAAAAAACATCTTCCGTTTCATCCACATACCGCTGCAGTCTGGCAATGACCGGATCCTCAAGGCCATGAACCGGACCTATAGGGTCAATGACTATGTGAACCTGGTGAAGACCCTGAAGAAAGCCTATCCTGACATCACGATAGCGACAGACATCATCGTCGGCTTTCCCGGAGAGACCGAAGAGGAGTTCCAGGACACGCTCAGGATCGTGGAAGAAACGCGAACGCCGGTCATCAACATCTCCCGCTATGTTGAGAGGGAAGGGACGCCCGCAGCAGAGATGGAGCAGCTGCACGGCCGGGAAAGGAAAAGGAGGAGCCGCATCCTCACCGGACTGTATGAACGCATCTCCCGGGAAGAGAACGCGAAGTGGCTCGGCTGGAAAGGAACAGTCCTCATCGACGAAAAAGGAAAAGACAAGACCTGGGTCGGCCGCAATTATGCCTACAAACCCGTTGTTGTCAAAGGAAACCATAAGCTCGGCGACATCATTGAGGTGAGAATCACCGACACGACGACCTTTGACCTGCGTGGAGAAGTCTTAGACTGAGGTCGGACATCAAAGACAGGATTTCCGTCTACGAATGCGGAGTTCGAAGCTGCAAGGGTATTCTTTTTAGAATATAGCATCTGTTCTAGAATCTAGAACCCGCCGATGCAGGATTGGTGCAATAATTCAATACCCGGATCATGAAGAGAAAAGATCCAGGGGAAAGCATTTCAGGAGTCTGACGCCCTTCGGTGTGACGCGCATGTTGATCTGCCAGTTCTCGACGCCTTTCCTGCTCGCTTCTCTTGCTGCTCTGATGATCCTGCTGTTGGTCCTGTCCAGAGGCGGAGGCTGGAAAGGCCTGGCATCGTAGGCATAGCAGAGGATGACCAAGGCTCTGGAATCTCCATGAAGGCTCCTGCCCAGATCATGGAAATGCCTGATGAGCCTGTCGAAGGAATCGAACCTGCTTCCTGGCTTTCGGAGGGCCGGCCCGCCGGTCGGAAGGGTGATGAGGGGCATCTTGACCTCGAGATAATGCCTGCCGATCCGGAAGTCGATGCGGGAATCGCCGAGCTTCCGCTCTCGTTCAACCGTTGCTCCTTTTTTGATCATGCCATCCAGCTGGCCGGTCCTGAGGAAATGCTCGACATAGGCGTTGACCTTGCCCTGGTTGATGCCGATCCAGGACTTCCTCTTTTTCTCAGGAGCATCGAGGGAGATGGCCTCCACGGTATAGGCCGTGCTCCTGCCTTCTGTCCTGGCCGAAGAGAGCAGGCAGGGGATGTCCCGGAAGACGAGGTTGCCGATCCTTCCGGTGGAGGGGCAATGGCAGCGATGGACCTTGCCGCCCTTCTGCACCATCATGATGAACCGGTTGGGCCGCTCCAGGATGATCCCTTCCTCCAGCGGTTCAGCAAAGGCATATGCATCCATGGTCAATCCTCTTTGAGGATGCCGTGCTTGGTCAACGCTCCATGGATCTGTTCATAGAGCCGCCGGTGACCGATGCCGTTAGGGTGGAGTCCGTCCTCCAGAAAGCGCAGATGATCATCCTGCTGCCACCGGCCGGACGGGTCGATGAACAAGGTCTTTTCCCAGCCGCAGACCTCTTTGATGATGGTGTTGTACTCCCCTTGCCGGGCGTTGGTGAACCAGGTATCCCCATAGGGGCTGACCTTGCTCTCGTCCACCGGCAATAATCCTATGAGCGCCACCCTGTCGGTGAAGGTCCTGGCCTGGCCGATGAGCTCATGCAGGTTCTTCCTGAAATGCGCGGGGTCGGTCTCATGGATATCAGGACTGCCTACGCATTTCGCGTCGTTGGTGCCGACACCGATGAGGAGGACGATCCGGTCGCCTTCCCGACGGTGATGCAGCCGTGCCTGGGATTCCGCAGCAAGCCGTTTCAAAAGCGTAAAGCTTGTGTCTCCGGGAACGCCGAGATTGAAGACATAGTGATGGTCCCCTCTGTATTCGAAATCCTCCTTGAGCAGCTGGACCCATCCTCTGGAAGCAGGGGCCTTCCTGCCCTGGACGATGCTGTCCCCGAAAGCGAGTATGGCGAACATGGTGACAGGGAAATTATCGCAGGGGAAGGATATAAACCTTTTGCTCGATTTTTCCATGACCAGTAAAAAACATTAAATAGGCAGGGACCTTGGAGGTAGCATGGATCTCGTCATCGGCCTCGATATCGGAGCGACGACCCTGAAAGCCGGGCTGGTCACCCGCTCTGGAAAGGTGCTCAGGACAGCCATAGTAAAGACCGGATCGCCGAAAGGGAAAGAGGCGGTCATCGCCAACATACACGCGGTCATTGGAAAGATCTTCGACAAGAGGGTCAGGGCCATAGGCATAGGATCTCCTGGTCCGTTGGACACCGAGAGAGGCATCATCCTCAGGACACCGAACATCCCGCTGTACAAGGTCAACCTCAAGCGGCTCGTCAGGAGCTGGTTCCATGTTCCCGTCTCTCTGGAGAATGATGCATCATCTTACATCCTGGGAGAGGCCATCTACGGAGCAGGCAAAGGAAAGCGCGTCGTCATCGGCCTCACCATAGGTACTGGCTGCGGCGGAGGCATCGTCATCGACAAGCAGCTCTTCAAGGGCAGAGGGAACGCCGGAGAGCTTGGACACACCTGCATCAAGTATGACGGACTCAGGAACCGGCTCGGCAACGACGGCGACCTGGAGGAATATGTCTCCATCAGGGGCGTCATCAACCGTGCGAGGAAGATGGGTATCCGGGTCGAGACGCCGAAAGACCTCTTCGACCTGGCGAGGAAGAAACATGCTCTCGCTGCGAAAATCTGGGGAAAAGAAGGGTTCTACCTGGGCGTTGCGGTCACCAACCTCATCCACTCGTTCGATCCTGATGTGGTCATCATCGGAGGCAACATCGCCAATGCGTGGCAGTATCTGGGAAGATGCGTCAAGGAGACCGTGCGGCAACGCGTCCTCTTCAGCCCGCCACCGATCGTCAAGCGGAAGCTTGCAGGAAAGGCAGGCATCCTGGGGAACGCCTATCTGGCCTGGCAACGGGTGGAAAAGAGAGAAGGAAAGAGAAAGAGAACACAGAAAACACGAAAAACATAGAAAACAGCCCAGATGCCAGAACACATCCGCCCCGAGCAGCCCAGGTCACAGGTTCCCTGCTCAGAGCAGTTCTTTCAGTGACTTGTAGGCATGGCCCATACGCAGGGTCTTTGCCAGCTCCTTGTAGGTGATGTAGCCGTCCATGGTGTTCACGCCCTTGGCGAGGCCAGGGTCATTGTCCAGCGCCTTGATGAGCCCCTGGTTGGCGATCTTCAGTATATAGGGCAAGGTCGCGTTGGTGAGGGCGAAGGTCGCTGTCCGGGGATATGCAGCAGGCATGTTCGAGACACAGTAGTGGATGACTCCGTACTTCTCGAAGATCGGGTTCCTGTGGGTCGTCTTCCGGGAAGTGGAGACCGAACCGCCCTGGTCGATGGCCACGTCGATGATGACCGCTCCGCGTTTCATGCTCTTGACCATGTCTGTGGTGATGAGCTTCGGCGCTTTCTCTCCTTTGCGGAGGACAGCGCTCACCACGATGTCCGCATCCTTGATCTCGAGCCGCAGGTTATAGTCGTTGCTGGTGACCGTCCGTATGGACCCATGATGGACATCCTCAAGATGCTTGAGTTTCGTCGAGTCTCTGGAGAGGACCGTCACGTTGGCGCCCATGCCCACGGCCATGCCGGCCGCATTCGTGCCGACATTTCCTGCGCCGATGATGAGCACGTTCGCGCCGGGAACTCCGGGGACTCCGGCAAGGAGCTTTCCTCTTCCGCCCTTGTGGCCTGACAGGTAATAGGCACCCATGGTGATGGCCATCCTTCCCGCGACCTGGCTTGTGGGGACCAGAAGCGGCAGGATACCGTCCTGTTCCACGGTCTCACAGGCAAGGGCGATGATGTTCTTCCTGAGCAAGAGTTCGGTAAGCCGTTTCTGGGTCGATGGAAGATGGAAATAGGTGAAGATGATCTGGCTGTTCCTGAAATGCCGATAGTCCCCTGGAGGTGCGATATTGACCTGGACCATCATGTCGCATGCCCATGCTTTCTCCCTGGAGACGATCCTGGCGCCCATGGCCCGGTATTCCTGGTCGCTGATCCTGGCACGCTCTCCAGCACCATGCTCGACGAGGACCTGATGCCCGGCATTGACCAGTTCTTTCACGCCCGACGGGGTAAGAGCGACCCGGGTCTCTCCGTCTCCCAGTTCCTTAACCGTCCCGATAATCATGGCATTCACCTCTCCCTCCTGTTTTTGCAATGGCCGGGAAGTTCTGTTCAGTTCCGGTCCTGTGTGATCGTGTCATTGTTCGGTCATCTTCTGTCTTGAGGTCCTGTCGGGGTTCTGTCGCAAAGCTTCAATAGTCGAACCGCTCAGGGTTATGCAGGCCCAATGCCCTGTTCGTCGCCACGATGGAGGCGTGTGCATCATGCTCGCCCATCATCGCCCGTATGGCATCGATGTTCTCTGGCACGACGATGGATTCCTGGTGGACGGCCTGCATGAAGAAAACCTCGTTATGGTGCAGTCCTACGCCCTTGTCCCAGACCGCGAGGTCCATCATGTCCCCCCGCTTCGATCCCCGGTCCTTGGCATATTCCAGGATGCCTGCGGTCGAGCTGATGCCGGCGCTCGTCTGCATGACCATCAGCCGCGTGGTGCGGTTGAAGACGTCGAGGATCTCATCCACCTCGGCCTGTTTCTTGAGCTTGACATGAAGCGTGTGGAGATGCATGAGGGTCGTGGGCACGATCATCGCGGTGGTGAAGACCTCCAGGTCATGGATGACCGTCCGGACGTCTGGTCCGTGATGGCTAGGAAGCTCCATGGCCGGCACGATGGCGTTCACCGGTCCTCTTTTCACGTTGGAAGGGTCTGCAGCCCGCCTGACCAGGGTCGCTCTCGCTATCTCGATGGAGAAGGCCTTGTGCAGCGCCTGCAATGAACGGGACAGGCCAGTGGTGTTGCAGGAGACCACCCGCACGTAATCCTTGTCCACGGCATCTTCATAGTTCGACTGGGCGTTGAAGGAGACCTGTCCGACATCATCTTTCTCGCCTCCCTGGAAGACCGCCTTCACCTTGTTCGGTTTGTAGAGCTTTTCCCTGTTCGCCAGCCCATAGGGTTTTGGTGATGCATCGACCATGATGTCGCTTGTCCTGAGGAGGTCGTCGGTCATCCCCGACGTCTCGATCCCTTCCTGCTTGAGGACTTTTCGGGTCTCTTCGCTCTGGGCGAAGACAGGGATCCCTCTTTCATGGGCGAGCCTGATGCGGAAATTGTAGGAGTGCGCCATCACCCCTGCGAGCTTCATGTCTTTCTGGAGGATGACTGCGTCAGCAACACGTTTCCCGATGGTCCCGTAGCCCATTATGCCTACGTTGATGGTCATGGTGGTTACCTTCCTTGTCCTTCGTCCGCTTCTGTCTTTTCTGCGTCAGGCCATCCCGGCAATGCATATCCTGTCAGATCCTGTCATTCCGACTGCTTTGGCTTGGCCTTGAAGGTCGCTTCTCCTTTGTACACCCGCGTGGCGAATTCCACGTCCTTCAGGCCCAATGTGAGCGCAGAGATGGCGTCGCACATCCGTACAGCGACGTCAAGAGGCTTCTGATGGATGTTCCTTCCGGTGGCGTTCCCCTTCACCCCGCCCACATGCAGCTGTCGGTGGAGCCGTTCCAGGAACTCTGTGAAATCGGTGGACGAACCTCCGGCGCAGACCACATGGGTATTGCCTGCCGAGAGGACCGCTTCTTTGAGCGCGACCGCAGAGTCCACCCCTTCCTTTTTCGGATAGTTGACCTTGACGAAGTCTGCCCCAAGACAGTTGGCCACACCCGTCGCTCCAGCGATCAGATGAGGGTCCTTCTCGTCCTGGACCGCCTTGCCCCGCGGATAGATCCAGAGCACCACCAGAAGACCTGCAGCATGGGCATCGTTGATGACCTGGGCAGCTTCCTCGAGCATGTCTCCTTCATATTCGCTTCCCAGATAGATGGTGTAGCCGACACCGAGGATATTGAGGTCGCTGCTCTCCTTGAGCGCCACCACCTGTTCCACGTCCCAGAGAAGATGGGAATAGGGGTCCATCTGGTCTTTTCCCACAAGATTGGTCTTGGAGTTGAGCTTGACCAGATAGTTGACATCCGGGTATTTCGGGCCGTATCGGGCGACGAGACCCAGCTGGGCGGCGAAGACGCCGATGGTGCCCTGGCTTGCTATACGGAAGAGATGTTCGGGGTGGTTGTCATCCTCGGGGATCGGACCGAGGGAAGAGGTCCCATAAAAATCATTGTTGAGATGCTCCACCTTCTGGTCACCGGCAAAGAGCATGAGCCGGCCGGTGTTGTGGGTCGCGATCTTGAAGTTCTCGACATACTCACCCTCAAGGTCCTCGGGGACATCGGCAGGGATGTCTATCTCTTTCCCGTCAGCGAGAGAAGCGTCGACATACTCGATGTTCTCATTGTCTGCGGACTCAGGGGAGTCCCCTGCAGTATCGGCCTGTCGGATGTCTTCTGCGGATTCGGATTCTTCCATGCGTTCTCACCTTGGTGTCGGTTTTTATGCTCAGTAAGCATGTTCTGTGGGAAGTTCGCGCGTATATTAAACTTATGCCCCTTTGTTTGATCCCTGCGGATCAGGACCCATCATCACGCAGCATCCTTAGGCAGTGCCTCGACCTCTTCGATGAGCTTTCGGTCGCCGATATAGAGCGGGGTCCGGTCTGCGATGGACTGAGGCTTCTTCTTCCGGATGTTTTCCTGGCCGTCGGAGATCCTTCCGCCTGCCTGTTCGATGAGGAGACCCATGGGATTGGCCTCGAAGAGGAGCCGCAGTTTCCCTTGCTTGTGGAGACGGTCTGCAGGATAGGTGAAAAGGCCCCCTTTGAAGAGTATCTGGTGGACATCTGCGACAAAAGAACCAGAATAGCGTAGCTTGTAGCCTCTGTCTTCCAGAGAGCTGATGAACTTCCTGTGGAACCCGAGCCAGTCCTTCCGCAAGGCTCCGGGAGCGATGAGCTTGCCCTCGGGTATCATGATGCGTTCCCTGTTGAGATGAAAACGGCCATCATCGCCGAGGAAGAATTCGTGGACACCCTTGCCGATGGTGTAGACGAAGGAGGTGAGCGGACCGTAGAGCATATAGAGAGCAGCGTCCATGCGGCTGCCGGGCTCCAGGACGTCGCCTTCATTGTAGATCCCGATGATGGTCCCGACGGTGAGGTTGACATCGATGAGAGAGGACCCGTCCAGAGGATCCATGACCACGCCGAAGGTCCCGGTGGCTTTCTTGATCTCAAGGATGTCATCCTGCTCCTCGCTGGCGATGGTCCGTACCAGTCGGGACTCCTCGAGGGCTTCGATGAACACCTTGTCAGCGTACTTGTCGAGAGCCATCTGCTCTTCACCATGGATGTTCCTGGTCGACGTCCTGTGTTGATGGGTGAGGAACGCCGCAGAGATCTTCCTGCTGAGCCTGCTGAGAAGCATGATCAGTTCCAGGAGCTGCTCGTCTGCCCCTGCTTTCTTCAGATGTTGACGAAGTTCCATGGGACCCCCAAAAAAAAGCCAGGTAGCTGAAGATAATATAGACCTCAAGCAAGAAAGATTCATAGAGATGCCCTTTTTATATATTTTGGTCATCAT
>JAADFO010000049.1 GCA_013152815.1 Nanobdellati archaeon | reverse complement strand
CAAGGTATCTTGTTCTTCCCTGCAATTTATCTTTCCTTCGTAAGGAAGCGAACGCTGCAGCTTGGGGAGGTTCAACACGTTGTTAAGAATCACTGGCGGTAACCGTCGCAGAGTCACTATGGGTGACCACAAAAAAGAAATATTAGTGATGTTGTGGTCACCTGTGATAATGAACGCCGCGGGTGGGATTTGAACCCACATATCCCGAAGGAAACAGGATTAGCAATCCTGCGCAGTACCAGATTGTGCCACCGCGGCATAAGCTTTGCGTTGCTGCTGGGGGCGCGACCAGCAACCGGATCACGATAGTCTGTTGGTTGCTGAGTATGTCCTCAGAAGCGAAGCTTCTGGGATGCCAGGAAATCTGTTCCTGTGCATGCCCCCGCGGCATGAGTTCAATGGGTTCTCAGGGCCTTTTTAAAGGTTTCTTCAGAGAAGAGAGCTGCTCCTGACTATCTCCTTTCAGCGATGATCCGTTCCTTATCACGTGAGGTGTAGATGGTCATGGGCAGCTCAATCAAAAGCAAGGCACCGTCATAGAGCGACTCTTTCGCATGCTCTCTCAGGAGCTTCTTGCTGAAGAGCTGTTCGTCCTTGATGATGGCATAGATGATCTGCTTCTCGATGATGTTCTTGCCGAAATGGGACATGAAGGAGAATTCCGGGTCGTGTTGCTTGAGGGGGTACTCGATGATGAACCTGCTGTTGTCCACGTCCTTGAAGTCCACGGGGATTCCCAGCTCCACTTCCTGGGTCCCTGTCCTTCCTGGAACGAGCAGGAGATAGCCTTCCTCTTTCATGCGGGCGTTCATCGAGGATATGCTGTCCTTGAGCGCATATCGTTTTTGCATTGGAAGCGCCGTATACCCGTCGTCGTCGACAAAGATCACCCACCGGTTCTTCTGCTGGGTGGTCGGTCCACGAAAAGGAACGTCAAAGAACTTGTCCTGGTCGGCGATGTCTTCCAGGTTCTTGTCCAGGGCATGCTCATCGTAGATGCGGAGCGGCCGGCACTGCACCAGATAGAGCATCTCATTGGCCTTGGCAAACTCGGTGTCGATGGCATGGCGTTCCATGCTCCTGCGGATGATTCGGCGTATTGTCCGGTCTTGGACAGCTTCTGCGGTCTCCCTGAAGTGCTGATACCGCTCTAGGGATTCCAGTGCTGTCTTGCTTTCTATCAGGATACCCAGCTTTCCGATAATCTGTCTGGTCTTATCTTCTGCATATCCTTTTCGGTTCAGGTACTCATGCATGCGATCCGTATCCATCGCAACCAACCTGTCCTCTTCGATCTTCTTCTGCATCTCTGTAGGTACCAACGGCATCACTTCCTCTGCTGTCCTGTACTTGAGCACATCCAGCTCGTGGCGAAGGTCCTCTCGGGCATGATAGAAGACGATCACCTGATGCATGAGCTTCAGGGTCTCTTTCCAGGCAGCAGGAAATCTCTGAAAGGTTATCAGCGGATAAATGTCAGGGAACATCGCTTTGGTCGCAGGATAGAATTTCCCTTTTCGCTCGACGCTGATGGCATCCTCGATGCCGTCAAGATAGGGAAGTGCTTCATCGAGGTCGTCTATCCTTATCTTCTTGACCACCTTCTCGAGATCGGTCTCGTCCAAATCGATCAGATGGACGCTCCGCTGGCGTTGCTTGAGCGTATCCTCATCCAAGATGACCGTCTCGCGGGTCAGGTCGCTGTAGAACGGGGTGTCCTCCTCTGTTCCCACGTCAACTGCTGCGGTGCCAAGGCCGAGGGCGATACGGACTGCTCCGTCTTTCGGCTTTGCTCCTTTCCACGCATAATCATTATGGGAGAACCCGACCCCTGCGAAGACAGGTGCAAAGTAATGATGGCCTTCGCTTTTCCAGCTGGTTCCAACGACCTTCTGCACCAGCAGGGCCATTGCTTCATAGTCTTTCAGCAGTCCTTCTTGTCGATGGTTCCTTCGATACTCGATGGCCTTGGTGCGGAACACCGAGGCGTAGATCCGTCGCATGGCATCGATGAACATCTTCTTGTTGGTCTGCTGATTGAAGGTGTTTGGCAGGAAATAGCTGTCATAGATGCCGGCAAAGGACGTCCCATAGGCATCTTCAAGCAAGGAAGAAGAACGGATGACCAGCGGCTGTCCCTGAGTTTCCCTCAGAAGGTCAGTTATCTGCGCGATGATGGGTGCAGAGAATGCCACTGTCCTGGAGCTGGCGAGAAACTCATTGGAGAATGCATCATCAATGAGCAATCTCTCGTCGAAGTCCTTGATGTACTCAAATTTTCTGAGTGCCGGGTCATGGAGAAAATTGCTGAACACTTCGCTTCCGATGAACCACGAGGAAGGGATGCGGATGTCCTGAGAGAAGAGCTCCTGCTCCTTCTCGATGGCCTTATAGCCGAGAAGCATCCCGGTGGCCTTGCCTCCCAGCCGTCCTTTGCCGATGGTGCGTTCCTGGATGTGGAGAAAATCTTCCAGGGTGAAGAGGTTCTTGACGAGCTTGACGTAATGCGCGTTCTCAGATATCATGGACCTGGCCAGGGTCTCTTTGAGCGTATCTGGTTCGTCCTTGAACGCAGCTATCTTCTCTTCGAGATTGTGTGCCGGCCAGGGTCCTTTTTTCATTGTGACTACTGGAGAATAGTCTCATCCATTTATATGTCTTTCTTTCATGCGCTCGTATCACGCTCGGAAACATTCACCGCGCCTTTGCTTTCTGCTTGTCTGGCTGGACAGATACGTTCCTCTGTTATTTCAGCCTGGCGACAGTCTTCTCAGATGTCAGTTCTCTCAATGCGCCATCGGCTATCCATCTCGCCGCTTTCGTATCCTGCTTCTTCACTTCTTTAGCAAGCCTGACGGCTTCCTTGTTCAGGAACCTGCTGCGTTTGCCTATCTGCCGGATGGCCCAGTTGACTGCCTTCTTGACAAAGTTCCGTTCATCGAAGGCATACTTCCTGATGGACGGGAAGAACTGCAGAAAATCCCTGTCATCCCTCTTCTTATCATGGACTGCCAGGGTACACATCAGGACAAAGCCTGCACGTCGGACAAACTCATCATCTGCTCTGGCGTACTCCTTTGCTTTCTTCCAGGCGAAGGGTGTCTTGTCGAGGACATTGCTGCACCACTGGTCGCAGAGGTCCCACGAATAGAACCCTCTGACGATGGTGTCCATCTGTTTTTCGGTCATCTTATCCGGTTCCGCAACAAGACATCCTAGGAGTTTCATCTCATGCTCTGCTTGTTTGTACAATTGCATCGATAGCTTGTGGTCTTTACCGATCTCCTTGGCGAGCTTTCGTAGTTTCCAGATGCTCACCCCATATCCTTTCTCGCATCTTATGCCGAATCTTATCATGCCGAGCCTGTCCTTCTCAGAGGCGTTCTTCCTGAGCCATTTTCTGATGGTCTTGGTATCCATGTCTCTCTGGAGATGATATTCCTGTATAAACCTTGTGCTGTCGAGGATAACATTTATAAACGGACTCGGGTTCCAGAACGATACCTGTAGCGGGGTAGGGCAGTCAGGAGTGCCCGGTG
>JAADFO010000048.1 GCA_013152815.1 Nanobdellati archaeon | reverse complement strand
AGGTTGGTTTCGTTGATGGTGATGTTGATGGTGAAATGGGTCTGTTTGCGGTAGGTGTTGTTGGAGGGTGTGGGGTAGGTGAAGTTGATGCTTGGCACGATCGAATCGATGGACACCGACCTGTTGCTGCCGTTGAAGGCTACGCTTCCCAGACTGTCATTGCATCCCACGTTCCAGATGTAGCTTCCGTCAGGAATGGCAAGGAGGGTGAAGCTGTTCTCGCTTCCGGAGACCGGCGCAGGTTCGGTGCTGTTGCGGGTCCAGCTTCCTGAGAAGTTGGTGTACAGGAAGCAGGATTCCAGGTTCTGGTCCTGCGGCGTATAGGTGAAGTCCACGCTCGCTCCGTTCCGGTAGCTCTTGTTCGCCGGCTGGCCCAGGGCGACCACCGGTGGCAGGGTGTCGATGGTGAAGTTGCGGGTTTCGCTGCTGCGGCTGTTCGAGGCGTTGTCGGTGCAATGCACCTGCCAGGTGTGGTTCCCTTCACTGAGGCTCCCTATCGAAATGTTTGTCATGATGCCGTCTGGGGCGATGATGGGTTCGGTGTTGTTGACGGTCCCGTCCAGCGAGAGATTGCAGGAGATGGCTGGGGCGAGGTTGTCGGTCGCTGTGAAGTTGAAGGAGAGCGTGGACATGGTGGCGTTATGACCTTCATCGGGCGCGTTGAGGACGATGGCCGGAGCAGACACGTCGACGATGAAGCTATTGTTCTGGGTGCTGTTGCTGTTTCCCCAGTAGTCGGCACAGGCGACGGACCAGTTATGGGTCCCTTCTGCCAGGTCGTGGAGATAAAAGCCGTTGGTCTCGTTGTTCCCGATGGTCTGGTTGGTCTGGTTCAAGGAGCCGTCCAGGGTGAGGGTGCAGTTCTCTATGATGAGCCCGTTCTCCACCGGCAGGTACTGCAGGCTCAGGTTCGCCTGGGTGAAGGTATTGTTGCCGGGCAGGACAATGCTCATCCTGGGCGGGGTGGTGTCCGGCACCAGGGTGATGCTATGGTATCCTGCTCCTGGATCATACAATGCGGCCGTGGCGTAGGACCGGATGCTGTAGTTTCCCACAGACTCGTTGAGGGTGTTCCATGACCAGGTCCAATGGCCGTCTGTCCCGGTCGTATTGGTCGAGGTGGTGGGCGCATCTCCTTCTTCGCCTCCTGTGGTCTGGGTTGGTGCGGAGGATGCCAGGTCCGCCCTTCCGAGGATCGCTCCTTCCGGCGCGATGAGGTAACTGTGCGGTTCAGTCGTATGGCCTCCATTGAAGGCTGCTGTCTCTTCGCTCGACACCTGGAAGGTCGTCAGACCGATGTTTCTTGTGGTCGAGAAGGACGAGTCCCCTCCGCCCTCGTCGACCATCTGCGTGACCACGACCGGGAAGTCCTGGTAGGTCTCATCGTAGCTTATGGTGCTGTAGGCATCGGTGACATAGTCTGCTGTGGTGTTGGCTTCCAGATGGAACAGGCTATCGGTCTGTTTGACGATGGCAGCGTAGGCTATGGTCTCCGGGGAAGACAGGCTGGGTGTGCTGACATCATCGCTCTCGGGCTGCAGCTGCACCGAGGCGCTGCCCAGTGCCTGGGCCCGGGCATAGATCTGGCTCGAGCCGGCATCGTTGGTCTGGGTGTCCGCAAGCAGGGCAGGGATGCTCGAGAAGCCCGATGCGAACGTCACCGTTGTATAGGCTCCGGTCGAACTGGTGGTGCCTACTTCCACCTGCGTACCTGTTCCGAGATAATAGGTGCCGTTCTCAAGGACGATGAGCGAGATGTCGGTCTGATCGATGGTGGCATCCCCTGCCGTCGGTGATTCGACCTGGACGATGGAGAAGTTGGCTGCGGTCACGTTGGTGATCAGATGATGCTGGCTCGTGACCGTTCCGCTCCGGGAGGTTCCTGCCGGCAGTCTGGGCACGGCGAAGACCCTCGGTCGCTGATATGTATGATTCAGATGTATGGTCCGTGCAGTCCCCCCGACAGAGAGGATGTGAGCCTCTCCTACGATGTCGAAGACCGAGGTCTGGTTGCTCATTGCTGTCGCTTCAGGATATCCATAATACGCATGGAGCGGGGTGGTCTGGCTGGCGGTCAGGTTGACCCGCAACCAGATGTCCGTGGTGGTGGTGTTGCAGCCAGAGGCGATCCAGTAAGCCATTGTCTTGCTCTCGTTGTTCACGAACCGGAGGTCGCTGCAGTCGGTGTTCATCTTCTGGCCCGCAATCGGTGTCTGGGTGTCCAGGCTGATCCTTGTCTGGTAGCCCGCAAAGGAGGTTCCGCTGGTCTCGGTGATGTTGATGGCACGTCGCCACCACCATCGCTGGTCCCACCAGGAGCTGTCATTGAGGCGGATGCTCGTGTTCACGTCGGTATCGAGGGGATTCCTGAACTCGTCGGTGGTGTTGGTGAGGATGGGCACCAGCTCACCGAGCTGGTAGATGAGGGCAGATGTGCTTACGTTGACGATGATGCTCGAGGTCTTCCTGACGGTCAGGTTGAAGGTGCCGCCGATTCCCATGTTCGGGATGGCTGCCCCGTCATAGCATTGGACGCTCCAGGTGTAGTTGCCGTCGTTCACCCCCGTGATGGTGAATGATTGGGTGCTGTCTGCCACGACGCTGGTATCGGTCTGGTTGATGGTCCCGTCAAGCAGGATGCTGCAGTTGTCGATGCCTGAGATGTCGCTCGTCACATTGTATCGGAACACCACATTCTCGTTGGTGTAGGTGGATTGGTTCGCCGGACCGAGCAGGGTGACCACGGGAGGTTTCGTGTCTGGAGAGACGTTGAGTACATAGGTGAGAGCGCCTCCGATATTTCCTGCAGCATCGGTGCAGTTGACGCTCCAGTTCAGATTGCGGGTGGCGAAGGTCTGGCTGAAGCTGAGCGTGGTGTCTTTCGTGATGCTGGTATTGGTGAGGTTGATGCTGTCGTCTATGATGAGGTCGCAGGAGCTGATGGTGGAGAGCGCGTCAGAGACATTATAGGTGAAAAGCACGTCTCCGTCGGTGTCCTGGCTGTCGTTGGCAGGGCTCTCCAGAAGCACGGTCGGTGGGGTCCTGTCGATGGTGATGTTCTGGTGGGTGTCGTTGGCTCCGATGTTTCCCAGGCTGTCGTTCGCATAGGCTCTCACCTCGTAGGTCTTGCCCTCGGCGAGGCTGCTGATGTCCCACATGCAGAGGTAGGTCGGGGGGACTCCGTCGACGCAGATGATGTTCCAGCTCGCGGTCTGGTTCTGCCGGTACCAGAATGAGGTGGCATTGACGCCGATGCCAGGACCGTCGTTCACGGCAGCGTTGGCGACGACAGGGCTGGAGGAGAGGTTTGCGAAACCGCTCGGGCTGTCGAGAAGGGTGGTGGGTCCGGTGGTGTCGACATGGACGGTCCTGGACCTGCTGACATTATGGTTCCCTACGCTGTCATAGCATCGGATCGCCCAGTCGTGGGCACCGTCGCCGATTCCGTTCACCGCGAATGCCTGGAGGCTGCCTTCAGCGATGGAGGTGTCGGTGCTGTTGATGGTCCCGTCGAGGAGCAGGCTGCAGTTGATGACCCCCACGGTGACGTCTGCAGTGGTGTAGTTGAAGGTGATGTTCTCATGATGCCAGGTGTCGTTTGCCGGTCCCGAGAGGTTGATCCGGGGAGGCATCCTGTCGATGGTGATGTTGGACCGGGTGTCGTTGGCTCCGATGTTTCCCAGGCTGTCGTTGGCCCATGCTCGTACTTCATAGGTCGTCAGGTCGACCAGGCTTGAGACGTTCCAGCTGCAGGAATAGGGAGCTGTCCCGTCTACGTCGGTACAGGCAAGGGCGAAACTGCCGGAGCTGTTCTGGCGGTAGAAGAATTGCGTGCTGTTGATGCCTATCCCCGTATCCGTGACGCCCGCGCTCAGCGTGTAGCTGTCCTGGGTGATGTTGGTGCCGTTGACCGGTTGGCTGATGCTCAGGACCGGTCCGCTGTTGTCGATGCCGATGGTGATGATGGTGCTGTTGGAAAGGTCATTGTCATCATAGACCTTAAGCAGGACGTAACATTCCTGGCTCTCGTCCTGGCATTGGGTCTGGCTTTGGGTGTCGAGGGTACAGTTGCCGTCGGTGGTGTCGCAGAGGGTGGTGGGAGAGCTGAAGGTCGTCAGGTTGTCCAATTGGAAGACATATCTGCTGACGGTGCCGTCCGAGTCGGAGGAGGTCGAGCCGTTGAGGATGACGGTCCCTTTGAGCCATGCACCCTCTGCCGGCGAAGAGAGGTTGGCGAGAGGGGCATCGTTGATGGTGAGGTTGAGGATCCCATCAGACCGGTAGTTTCCGGCGTTGGAGGAGTCTGCCCGGCACCAGGTCTGCCATTCTCTGTTGCCTGAGTCCTGTCCGGCGGTGATATGGAAGCTTGCGTTGCAGCTCTCGAGCGGGACAAGGTCGCCGCAGAAGAAGCCGTTGACGTCGTTCACCAGGTCGGTGGTGACCGTGGAGATGTCTGTCCCTGCCAGCGTCTCGTTGTAGACGGCGAAGAGCCGGACAAAACTGCAGTTCTCCGGGCTGTCGTCGCAGGTGGTCGAACAGTTGAGCGTGAAGTCGTTTGCCGGGCCTGACTCGTTGATTTCCAGGGTCCCCAAAGGAGCGGTGAGGTTCACCGTGAGGCTGGCGATGCTGGTGCCGTTGAAGAGCAGTCCGGGAGAGCTTGTCTGCAGGTTGCCTGCGGTGTCGTTCACCTGCGTCGTCGTCCAGTTGTAGGCTCCCGGTTTCTGGATCTCCCATTCTGCAGAGTAGGTGTGATCCCCATTGGTCTGGTCGCAGCTGGTGGTGGCGCTGTCTGAGAGGGTGACCGTCTGGGTCGTGAGGTCAGGGTCGAGGATGCTGATGGAGACCTGGTCGATGCCCGAGAGGTTGTCGTCGATGGTGGCATTGAAGCAGATATACTGGGTGATGTTGAGAAGACTGTCATTGATGCTCTCGTTGGCGATGGTCGGGAAGAAAGTATCCGCCTTGATGAGCCGTGTCTCGCTGTTGTTGGCGTTGCCGACCGTATCGGTGCAGCTGATGCTCCAGTTGTAGGAACCGCTCTGCAGGCGGAGGGTGAAGTTCTCTGCAGTCCCTTCTTCTACGCTGTTGTCGGAAGCATTCGCCTGCTGGTCGATGAAGAGGGTGCAGTTCTTCACCGTCAGCACATCATCTGCCGTCTGGTAGATGAATGCCGTATTGGCGGTCGCGTTGTTCCGCCAGCTGTCGTTGGCAGGTGAGAGCAGGAGCAGGGTGGGTGCATGGGTGTCTATGTGGATCGTCCTGATGAGGGTCTGGTTGCTGTTGCCTGCGCTGTCGTTCACCCAGGCGTAATAGCTATGGGTGCCGTCTGCTAATCCTGTCAAGGTAAGGTTGGAGTAGCTCCCTTCATAGGCTGCCTGATATTCCTCGGTCCCGTTGCGTATGACCCTGAGGACCTCTGGATGGAGTTCGTTGTGGCTGATATTGAGGGTGAGCGTATTGATGCTCTGGTTGGTGTCGTTCTGTGGAGTGGGGAAGATGAAGGAGACCGACGGTTCCTGCGTATCGATGACAAAGGTGCTGTTGCTCTGGTTGAATGCGGCGTTCCCTGCATAGTCTGAGCAGTTGGCGTTCCAGATATAGCTTCCGTCATTGAGGATGAGCGGCTGGAAGCTGTTGATGCTTCCGTTGACCGGGGCGTCGAGTGTCTGGTTCTTCGCCCAGGTGCCTGAGAAATTCCCCCAGAGCTCGCAGAGCTTCAGGTTGTCGTCTGAGGGAGAGATGTTGAACTGTATGGTGGCCGTGTCGCTCCAGGAACCGTTGGTGGGTGCGGCCAGGCCGACGGTCGGTGCCAGGGTATCGACACTGAAGTTCCTGGCGATGCTGGTGTTTACGTTATCGGTGCTGTCCCAGCAGGTGACATTCCAGATGTGCTGTCCGTCTCCGAGGCTGGTTATCGTCATGTTCCCGTTGCTGCCGTTGCTCACGTTGATTGGTATGTTGTTCCTCACGGTCCCGTCGACCGTGAGGTTGCAGAGCAGCCACGGCTGGAGGTTGTCCTGGACGCTGAAGTTGAACAGGACCGTGGAGCTGGAGATGTTGGTGTCCTGCCCGGGAGCGATGGGCGTGATGGCCGGCGGTGTCAGGTCGGTGATGAGCGTATAGGTCACAGAACCGTTGCTGTTGCCTGCGAGGTCGGTGCAGTTCACCTGCCAGAGATGGCTGGCCTCGGCCAGTCCCGATACCGTGAAATTCTCCTCTCTGGCATCGATGAGCGCAGTGTTGTTGGTCTGGTTGACCTGATTGTCCAGGATGAGGCTGCAGTTCCTGAACCGATGCCCATTGTCTGTCGGGATATAGCTCAATAGGGCAGAGGCGCCGGAGAAGGATCGGTTGTCCGGAGAGACCAGGGCAATATTCGGTGCGGTGCTGTCCACAGCGATGGTTATGTTGGTGAAGTCCCTTCCTTCGTTATAGGATGGATTGGTCGCGTAGGAGATGATGGAATAGTTGCCGGTCGCCTGGAGCAGGGTATCCCACACCCAGGTCCAGATGCCGTCAAGCCCGGTGACGCTCTGGTTAGAGAGTCCTGGCGCGGTCTCTGCATCGAAAGAGAGCGTCGGTGAGGGATACTGGTATTGGCGGTTGGCCTTGAGGCTCCAGAGGTTGTGCTCATCGCCGCCGCCGCTGACGCCGGTGTATTCATAGTAGGCATAGACAGGACTGTCGCAGACCAGATGGTCTCCCGATGAGGTGGTCCGGGCGCCGAAGAGGATCTTGTTGGGGAAAGGGTACCCATAGGTATTGGTGGAGAGCTGGCTGTCGATCTTTGCTCCCGTATTGTCATAGCGGGTGCAGTTGGTGTTGGGCTGGGTCGTTGCTATGGTCAGGTAATCGTAGCCGTGGGGGATGAAGTATTCGTTGTCCAGCTCTTTCTCCGGCAGGAAGGTCGTCGTCTCTCCTCCATCGCCGTCGGCATTCTGGAGTGCGGCGATGGGCTTGTCGGCGATGATGTGATAAGCGTTTCCTGTTCCCTGGCTCGCTGCGCCGTCCTGGTAGGAGTAGTCCTGGAATGCGTTGAGGGTCATGGTCCTGTTGCTGCCGTTGTTCTCCAGGATCTGGATGTTGGTGTTGTCCTCCAGGGCTGCTATGAGCACCCAGGTCCCCGGGACTCCCCACCAGTCTGTGTCGGGCGGGTGGAGGATGTAGGCATCATAGACGCCGGTGGTCATATCATGGGCAACAACTACGGGAATGCTGGCGTTGAGGAAGTTTGCTTCATCGGTGCTTATGACGCTCGCCGTCAATACGCCGACCGTCCCCTTAGCGACGGTGATGGGTCCGGCGACACTGGTCAGAGGCAATGCTCCATCGTTGCCCTCGAAGAGTTCCACCGTGGCATCTCCAAACGGCGAATAGATGTAATAGCGGTCATAGTAGGAGCCGATGCGGTCGAGGTAGATGAACTGTTTCGCGGCGAAGCCTATGGGTGCCAGGGCATCTTCTCCTCCCCCGTCTGTTGCCTGTTCATTGCCTGCTCCGAAGAATGGCTGCGTGGCAGAGACGTTGGTGTAGTTGAGGATTCCGGTGTATTGGACCGTGTCAGAAAGGTTCTGGACCGTATCGCTCGCTCCGACGATGATCCTGTTGCTGTCCCGGAAGCTCACGAGATCAAAGCTGTCATGGGACGCGAGGAGTTCAGATACGACATAGGCGGTCGCTGTCGGTGTGGAATAGTTGAACACCTCCCACTTGTCGCTCTTGCTGTCGGTCTCGTCAGGATTGTCATAGTACATATAGATGGTCGTCGTTTCCTGATCCCTGAGGAAGGGGACCTGGACCCATACCAGCGTGCTTGTCTGGTCGCATCCCAACGATGAAGAATTCTCGATGTAATAGGGCATGTCCTGATGGGATGCGTTGGTGAACCGTATGTCGTTGCAGTCGTTCCTCAGTTTTTCCGCGACGATGAGGCTCGCGGTGTCTATGGTCAGGTTGATCTGATATTCGGTGAGGTTCTTTCCTGACTGTTCGGTGATGTTGATGGCCCGGCGATAACGGTAAGCAGGATTGTACCATGTGTTGTTGGGGATGATGTATGTGGTGACCGTGGTGTTGAGCGGATTGGTGAAGGAATCGGTGGTGTTGGTCGTGATGTTGGCATATTCACCCTGTTCATAGGCGGTCTGGTCGGTCGAGAGGGTCACGACCATGTCAGGCAGGAGCGTCACCGTGAGGTTTCTGGTCTCCGTGGTGTTCTGGTTGGGAGATGCTGCCAGGTCGGTGCAGGTGATGTTCCAGTAGTAGAGCCCATCATTCATGTCTGTCACGGTGAACGTGTTGATGGCATTCTCTGTGGGAGAGAACGTCGTCTTGTTGACGGTCCCGTTGAGGGTGAGGCTGCAGTTGGCCACAGCAGAGAGCGTGTCGCTCACATTGTAGGTGAAGAGCACGTTGCCGTCTGAATCGACCGCGCCCGGCGCGGGCGATAGGATTCTGATCCGGGGGGGTTCGCTGTCCGGCGCGACGACGACTCTGCGTGTCAGGCTGACATTGCTGTTCTGGGCAGTGTCATAGCACTTGATGCTCCAGTCATAGGTGCCGTTGGGAAGGTTCTGCTGGAAGCTCTGGACACTTCCTTCGGTGATGCCTGTCGCGGTCTTGTTGATGCTGCCGTTGATGAGCATACTGCAGTTGATGATGCTCAGGAAGGTGTCCTGGACAGTGTAGTTGAAGCTGATGCTGCCATCAACATCCTGACTGTCGTTCTCTGGAGACATGAGTATGATGCCCGGTCCATGGTAGTCTATGGTGATGTTCTGATGCAGGTCTGCTGCGCCGATATTGCCGAGGCTGTCGTTGGCCCATGCTCTCACCTCATAGGTCCGGGCCTCGTTGAGCACCGAGGTGTCCCAGCTGCAGGTATATTTCGGGGGTCTCTTGTCGGTGCAGATCTTGACCCAGGACGCGGATTGGTTCTGCCTATACTCGAAGGTGGTGCCGTTGACGCCGATGCCTGCACCGTCGCTCGGTGTCGCATTGATGAGATACAGCGTCGCAGAGATGTTGGTGAAGTTCTGTGGCCTGTCGAGGATGGTGTCCGGGCCGGTCATGTCGATCCGGGCTATCCTGCTTGCAGAGGTTCCGAGGTTGTCGTTTCCGTCGTAGCATTGCACTGCCCAGCTGTGGTTGCCGTCGGCAAGATAGGTGACATCGAACTGCTGGGAGATTCCTGTGCTGATCGAGGTGTCGGTGCTGTTGATGGTCCCGTCAAGGAGCAGTGAGCAGTTGATGATGCCGGAGATGCCTTCGCTCACATTGTAGAGGAAGGTGATGTTCTCCAGGTGCCAGGTCATGTTGGCAGGGGATTCCAGGGAGATGTTGGGCTTCCCCCTATCGATGGTGATGTTGCTGTGGAGGCTTGCTGTCCCTGTGTTTCCCAGGCTGTCGTTGGCCCATGCTCTCACCTCATAGGTCGTCCCGTCTTCCAGGGCGGTCAGGTCCCAGTTGCAGTTATAGGTGGGCGCCCTGCTGTCATGGCAGATGAGCTTCCAGCTTGCCGTGTCGTTCTCACGGTACTCGAACGTGGAGGTGTTCACTCCGATCCCCTGGTCCTGTACGCTGGCGTTGATGAAGAAGCTGTCGCTCGTGATGTTCGTCCCGTTCTGCGGAAGGTCAAGCGACGTGAGAGGTCCGGTATTGTCGATGCCGATGGTGATGGTCGTGCTGTTGGTGAGCTGGTTGTCGTCGGTGACCTGCAGTTTCAGGTAGCAGGTCTGGCTCTCGTCCTGGCACTGGGTCTGGCTTTGGGTGTCGAGGGTGCAGTTGCTTTCATTGCTGTCACAGAGTGTGCTTGGGGAGGCGAAGCTGGTCAGGTTGTCCAGCTGGAAACGGTAGTTGTCGATGGTCCCGTCGCTGTCAGAGGAGGTAGAGCCGTTGAGGATGACCGTTCCTCTGAGCCATTGGCCGTCCAGCGGGCTCAAAAACGATGCCCGAGGATGGTCATTGATGGTGATGTTGACGGTTCCCGAATAGTCTATGGGTGCTGTCGTCGATGTTGCGGTGCAACGGATCGGCCAGCTCTGGTTTCCTGAGTCGCTTCCGGCGGTGATGGTGAAGTTGGCCGAGCAGTAGCTGTTGTTGTTTATTCCTTCGCCTATCTGCTCTTCGCTGATGGCATAGGTGGGTTCCGGCGTGTGGTATTTCCTGATCCTGAGATTGTCCATCCAGGTGGTGAATCCTGAGCCGAGACCGTCGCCCACCAGGCCTATGAATCCTCCGTTGTCTGAGAAGGTGTAGGCGCCGCCGCATGCGTTCCCGTCGACATACCCCTGCGCTGTGCTCGACCCTATGACCAGCCTGAACCCGTACCAGGTGTTTGTGGCGAGATTGCCGCAGGTCTGGGTCGGTACCGACCAGGAGGTCCACGAACTGGCCGCGCCCAATCCTGCTGAATTGCCGCTTCGGGTCTCCAGACGGAAATGCTGGCCAGACCCTGCGGCGTTCACCAGATAGTAGAAGTTGCCCAGGCCATCGGAGCGGAAATCCCATTCGATGATCCGGTCGGGAACCAGCGTGACATCCTGGTACATATAGTTGCCGTTGACCGATGTCGCGTAGTAGCTGGGCTGTGGCCTGCCGACAGAAACGCTCTGGCCTGCGGTACCGCTGGTGGTCCAGTCGGCAATCTGGTCTCCCTGGTCGAAGAATTCAAAGGTGGCTGTCCCGTTCGATGTCGATGTCGCTGCCGGGTTGTCATAGTAAAGATAGATACTGCTGATGATCGTGGTGATGTTGGTATCCACCTTCACCCATAGGGAAGCGTTCTGGGTCGTGGCATTGCAGCTCTCTGTCCAATGGGGAAGTTCTGCGTCCTCGCTTGCATTGATGATCCTGATGTCTGTGCAATTCCTGCTCCAGTTGAATCCTGTCCCTGCATTGGACGCATTCAGGATGAGATGGATCTGATACCCTTCGGGCGTTGCTCCGGAACTGACGCTGAGGTTGATGGCCTGTTTCTTCTTCCAGGAAAGGTTCCACCAGAGTGTGTCCGGGGCGGTAAGGTTGCCGCAGTCGTAGCTGTCGAGGGAGCTGCTCAGCTGGGTGTTCAGGGTCGTGATGTCCTGCCAGGTCCCGTTGTCATACTGTGGTTGCAGCGTCGTATCTCTGCAGATCCCACTTGTGCAGTTGGCCGAGCAGGTCTGCACAAAGCTGTTGTGCTGTCCAGATTCGTTGATCTCGGTGTTGACCGTCGGTCGGATCATGGTCGCGTTCATCTCGATGAGGGTCGTGGCAGACCAGTTGAGCAGGGTCTGCGGATAGGTACCGTTGATGTTCCCTGCCGTGTCGATGACATAGGTCATGGTCCAGTTGTATTGGCCGCTCTCGACGTTCTGGAGGGAGACGCTCCAGACAGCTCCTCCTCCGTTGCCGCATCCTCCGGTAGCGTTGGAAAGGCTGATGTTGATGGGTCCGCTCACTGGGTAGTCCACCTGGGTATAGATCGTGCTGACCCCCGACAGGGTGTCAGCAGCGCTGAGATTGAGACAGATATACTCGTTGACCCCGAATGCCGTGGCGTTGATGGCTTCCTTCGTGGCAGAGGGCATGGTGAGGTCCACCTGCAGGATTCTGGTGGGAGTGCTGTTCTGGTTCTGCAGCGTGTCCTCACAACTGATGTTCCAGCTGTAGGTTCCGCTGCTGAAGGTCGCGCTGAAGTTCTGGATTGCCCCTTCTGTGATGCTTCGGTTGGTCTGGTTGATCTGGTTATCGAGGATGAGACTGCAGTTGGCGACCGTCAGGACCGTATCGGTGGTGTTGTAGAAGAACGTGGTGTCTGCCGTGGCGATGTTGCGCCAGCTCTGGTCGGCCGGTCCGATGATGCTGGTGAGCGGAGGATGGGTGTCGATGGTGATCGTCCTGTTCTTGGTCTCGTTCTGGTGTCCGGCCGAGTCATTGAGTCTCACCAGATACCGGTAGCTTCCGTCCTCTGCTCCTGTCAGGGTGAAATTGGTGTATTGTCCGGTTCCGGCCGCGTAGCTTCTTGAGGCATTGAGGCTATCGTTCCAGTAGAACGCTATGCTGGCCGGGTTGTTCTCCTGGTGTGTGACATTGATGATGATGGTCGTCTGGGTCGTGTTGGTATCGTTGGCAGGTGTAGGGTAGGCATATGTTATTCCTGGTGTTGTCCTATCGATGTGGATCGTGTAGTTGGTGAGGTTGAAGGCACTGTTGCCTGCATAGTCGCTGCAGTTGACGTTCCATCGGTAATCGCCGTCTTCCAGGGTCACCAGGCTAAAGTTATGGGGGGTGTCGTTCTCTGGAACAAGGTCGGTCTGGTTCTTTGCCCAGCTGCCTGAGAAATTTCCCCAGAGCTCACATTGCCGGAGATGATTGTCGGTCGCAGAATAGTTGAACCGGACAAGCCCGTCATCATCCCAGGACTGGTCAGGGGGAGACAGGAGGGCTGTCTGTGGTGCAAGCGTATCGGTGATGAACAGGTAGGTGCCGTTGAATGCGTTGTTGGAGGCGTTATCAAGGCAACTGATGTTCCATCGATGGATCCCGTCGGAGAGCCCCAGGACGCTGGTGTTGGTCGGTACGCCGTTCGGGGCAGGAAGCGGGCTGTCTGCGGTCATGCTCCCGTCGAGGGTGATGTTGCAGCTGAGGGATGCGTCCAGGTTGTCGTCGGCGGTGAAATTGAAGAGGGCGGTGCTGCTCGAGAGGTTCGCTCCGATGCGCGGATGGTGGATGGTGATGGTGGGGGCGGTGCTGTCTCTGGTGAGGATGCGTGTCTCTGACCGGTTGCTGTTTCCTGCTGCGTCGGTGCAGTTGACCGACCATTGATGGCTGCCCTGACCGATTCCGGTGATGTTGAAGACGTTGCTGCTTCCTTCCTGTATGCTCTGGTTGGTCTGGTTGATGGCATCATCGAAGATGAGCGAACAGTTCTGGAAATGGTGGCTGTTGTCGACGGGAAGGTAGGTGAAGAGGCGCGTCGATGAGACGGTCCAGCTCTCGTTGGACGGGCTCAGGAGCGCAATGCTCGGTAACGTGGTATCGGGGATGATCTCAAAATAGCTATGGCCTGTCGCATCTGCGTAGCTCTGACGTGATGCCAGGGAGGCTGCCGTGTAGTTCCCGACAGGTATGTTATAGGTGCTCCAGGGCCAGGTCCAGAGCCCGTCGTCCCCTGCGTCGCTCGTGTTGGTCCCCACAAGCATGTCCTCCTGCTGTATGGTGTAGCTGGGTTCGGTGCTCGCATATTTCCTGCCGTAGATCTCTCCTGAGGGGAAGACCGCCCAGGATGCCACTTCATTGGCATGGCTCCCATCATAGGGTGCGGGCTCTTCGCAGGCCAGCTGGAATCCGGTGGTGGTCACCTGGCGGGTGACCGCATAGCAGGGTTGTGTTCCTGACTCGTCGTTGATGGAGGCGATCACTGCCGGAAGTGTCCCGTAGGTGTAGGCGAACGTATAGGAATCCCACACTTCATCGGTCACCGCTCCTGTGGTGTAGGTCTCTATCTGGTTGTAGGGTTCGGTGCCGATGGGCAGGACACCGTAGCCCAGGGTCTCTGCCGGAGAGAGGCTGGGGGTGGCTGCGTCGTCGGTCTCTGCCTGCAGCGCGATGTTCGTCGTTGTGAGCAGGTTGCCTCTTGCGTAGAGCTGGTTGGATCCTGCATTGTTGGTCTGGGTGTCGGCGAGCACCGAGGGATCGGTGCTGTAGCTCTGGCCGAAGGTGACGGTCACATAGGTCCCGTCAGAGGTGGTGCTGCCTACTTCGACGAGCATGCCCAGGCCCAGGTAGTAGGTGCCGTTCTCGAGCACGACGTAGGAGACGTTGCCGAGGTCGATGGTGCTGTCTCCTGCGGTGGGTGATTCGACCTGGGTGATGGAGAACCCAGAGGACTGCACGTTGGTGATCATGTGGTGCTGGGTGGTGACGCTGCCGAACCGTGAGGCGCCGGTCTGGAGGAACGGGACGGCCAGGACCCGTGGATTGGTCAGCGGATGGTTCAGGGTGATGTTCTGGGTGCTGCCGTCGACCTCGAGGATCCCTGCCTGACCGACCAGTCTCAGCGTCGAGGAAGCATTGCTGGTGTTTGCTGCCGAGGTATTGCCATAGTACATGGAAAGCGTGCTGGTGCTCCCTCCAGTGAGGTTGACCTTGACCCAGACTCTGGTCGAGGTAGTGTTGCAGCCGTATTCGATCCAGTGGGAGAGCGGATTGGTGAGACCGTCGGCAAAACGCATATCCGTGCAGTTGGCGTTCATCTTGGACGCATCTATGAGGGTCTTGGTGTCCACGGTGAGGTTCAGCTGGTAGTCCAGGAGGTCCTGGCCGGTCTGTTCCGTCACACTGATCTGGGTCCGGTAGGGCCAGCTCGAGTTCCACCAGGGTGTCGTGCCGTTGCCCCGATGGATGTCGGTGAAGATGCTTGCGTTGATGGGGTTGCCGAAGGAATCGGTGCTGTTGGTCGTCACGTTGGCGTATTCGCCCTGTTCATAGCTGGCCTTGTCCGTGGTTACCGAGACATTGAGGATGGAGATGATGGAGATGGTGAGGTTCCGCGTCTCGCTGGTGTTGCTGTTATGGATAGTGGCATTGTCCGTGCAGGTGATGTTCCAGAAGTAGAGCCCGTCGTTGAGGTTGTTGACGACGAAGCTGTTGGTCTGGCTCTGGGCAGGGGCATTTGTTGTGTTCTGGAGCGTCCCGTTGAGGGTGAGGCTGCAGTTGGCGATGGCCGAGAGCGCGTCGATGACAGAATATCCGAACGTCACGTCTCCGTCACTGTCGGTGGCCGGATTGGCAGGTGAGAGCAACGTGATGGCCGGTCCCTCGGTGTCCGGAGCGACGAGCAGCAGCCGGGTTCCGCTGGTGTTGCTGTTGCCTTCGGTATCGCTGCACCGGACGGCCCACCGGTAGGATGCATTGACGAACTGTTGCTGGAAGCTCTGGACGCTTCCTTCGGTGATGCTCGTGTCTGTGAGATTGACGCTTTCGTTGATCAGCAGGCTGCAGTTGGCGACTCCAAGCAGGGCATCGCTCACGTTGTAGGTGAAGATGATGCTGCCGTTGATGTTGTGCGTGCTGTTCTCCGGTCCCAGAAGTTCCAGCGCAGGAGGCGTGCGATCCAGCGTGATGTTGGTGCTGCTGTCCACGGGACCGGTGTTTCCCAGGCTGTCGTTGGCCCATGCTCTCACCTCATAGGTCTTGCCCTCGCTGAGGCTGCCCGTATCCCAGCCGCAGCTGTAATCAGGACCGGTCGTGTCAAGGCAGATAAGGCTCCAGCTTGCAGTATCATTCTCCCGATATTCAAAGGTTGTCGTGTTGATGCCGATGCCGGTTCCGTCGTCCACCGACGCATTGACCAGGAAACTTGCTGTCGAGATGTTCTCGTAGGAGATGGGTTGGTCGATGCTCAGCGAAGGCGAGCTGTTGTCTATCCTGATGATGCGTCCTTCCGAACCGGAGACCTTTCCTATATTGTCCGTGCAATTGACCAGCCAGCCATGGTTTCCGTCGGTCATGTTTTCGACGGTGAACACCGAATCGATCCCCTGGCTGATGGTCTGGTCGGTCTGGTTGGCCTGGTTGTCCAGGATGAGGCTGCAGTTGGTGACGGTTGCGGTAGGGTGGCTTACATTGTAGTGGAAGGCCACAGGGTTGAGGCTCCAGCTCAGGTTGTCAGGAGAGAGCAGCAGGATGCTCATGGGCCTGGAGATGGTGATGTTGACGTTGGTGTCGTTGATGCTGGGATTCCCTACCGTGTCATTTGCAGATACCCTGACCTGGTAGGTGTTCCCGTCGTCGAGCCCGGTCAGGTCCCAGACGCAGCTGAAGGGGGGACTCTGGTCTGTATCTGCGCAGATGTCCTTCCAGGTATCGGTATCATTGGCACGGTAGCGGAAAGAGACCGTATCGATGCCGCTTCCTGCATCGGTGGCGGTGGCATTCACGACCGTCGAAGAACCGGTCAGTATCTCGTCCTGCGCCGGATCGGTGAGGTTGACCTGAGGGGCGGTATTGTCGATGCCGACCGTTATCCAGGTGCTGTTCTTCAGTCCTTCATTGTCGGTCACATTGAGACGGAGGGCGCAGCTGAGCGTCTCCTCTGGACATGTCCCTCCCTTGGTGCTGTTGAAGATGCAGGAGGCGCTCTGGGTGTCATAGGTGATGTTGAGCATGGCCTGGTCGATGACTAAATAGCTGACGTCAAGGTCGACAAAATTGAGATAGTCGATGGTGTAACGAATCCAGGTCTCATTGCTTGTCTCATTGACAAAATCGGCGAGGGTGCCGTTGACCTGATAGCTGTCCGTCCGTTCATTTCCGTTGTCGTCGGTCCGCAGCACTCCCAGGGTGACCCACTGTCCTCCTGAGTAGTTGTACGCCTGTACGTCCTGTGTCCCCTGGGGTGTTCCGGTGGCGCTGTTCCCATTGCAGCCGACGTTGGGATAGTCGTCCCTGCTATGGCAGTACCGCACCGAGTAGATGAGCCCGCGTACCCGGGAGCTGTTGATGCCCAGTCTGCTCATGTTGTATCTGATGCTGCTGTAGGCGGTGAAGGTCCCTGTCGCGTTGTCTCCGACAAAGACATAATTGTTATCGTCTGCTGCTGCCTCGGTCTGTGTCCCTGCAGCATAGCCATAGCTGCCCGAGAAGGTGACGTTCTCAGGGGTTGTCGGAGCGATGGTGTTGAGGCTGTCGCAGATGGTCTGGCTGTTGTCGAAGCTGCTGTCGTTGGCGAGCGTGAAAAGATATCTTCTTATCCCTCGATCGTCGCTGCTGGCCGATGCGTTGAGCAGGAATTCCCCGTCCAGCCAGGTGCTGTCGAGGGGTTGGCTGATGCCTGCGGTGGGATGGTCGTTGATGGTGAGGTTTTGTCCGTTGCTGTAGGCGTTGGGTGCGCTTTGGGATCTGGCGATGCAGCGGATGGGCCAGGTGTTGTTCCCTGCATGCTTCCCGCTGATGATGGTGAAGGTCGCGTTGCAGGTGGTGATGTTGCTCGCCCCCACATAGGTCTCCTCCCCGCCTGTGCTGCTTGCGGGTTCTGCGGCGCTGTACTTCCTGACCCGGACATTGTCGAACCGGGAATAGGTTCCGTAGTGGTTCTGGAGCGATATCTCTCCCGGGCCGGTGTATTGGCTGTCTGGGCTGGAGGTGAAGCTTGTGGTGCCCCTCCAGCTCCGGAAAGAGGTGCTGTTGACCTGGAGTCTTATGGGTATCCAGCTGCCGGTGGGGACTGCGTTGCCGTCAGGGCCGCTGCCGGTCCAGAAACCCCATCCTGCGTAGGGCGGCTTGAGATAGCTCATGCCCTGGCCGCTTCTTGCGTCGAATCGTCCTTTGTAGCCTGTGTTGGCTGCCGGGTCGCCCCGCATGCCTATCTCTGCGATGGAATTGGTGGTGAGGTAGAGGTCCATCTCGATGATGCCGTCCTGGAAACCGGTGTAGGTGGTGTTGGAGCCGAGGACCGCATGGCCGTAGGGTGAGCTGGTGCTTCCTCCTGCGATCTCGAGATAGCCGGAGATGATGGAGATGTCAGGGTCACGGACATCCCATTTGCTGAGGTCACCGCTGAAGTCATCGAAGAATTCAAAGGTGGCTGTCCCGTTCGATGTCGAGGCGGCATCCGGGTTGTCGTAGTACATATAGATCATGTATGCGTTGGTGGTGATGCTTCCCGGCACCTTGATCCAGACAGAGGCATTCTGGTCTGTCTGGCTGCAGGAAGATATGAAATGGCTGATGACCGTGTTGCTGCTGATGTTGATGAATCTCATGTCTGCACAGCTCCTGCTCCAGTTGAAGCCGCTGCCGACGGTGGTGCTGTTCAGGATGAGCTGTACCTGGAAATCCTGCGGGGTCGATCCGCTCGGCACCGACAGGTTGATGGGTTCCCGATGGTTCCAGGAGGAGTTCCACCAGGCGTCAGGGTTGCCGGTGAGGTTTCCGCAGGATATTGTGCCGTTCGGGTTGTTCAGCTGTCCGGTTGTCGATGTGATGTCATTCCAGGTGCTGTTATGGAACTGGGGAGTGAGTTCCACATCGATGCAGTTTCCTGCTGTGCATGATGCCTGGCAGGTCTGGGAGATGGAATAGTTGGTTGCAGTCTCGGATTCATTCAATAGCCTGTTGCTGACAGGACTGAGCATGGCTGATTCCATGTTGTTGTTCGCAGAGACGTTCCACTCGAGTGGGCTTGACGGTATGCTTGTCTGGATGTTGCCGGCGTTATCCTGAGCAAAGGTCAGGGTCCAGTTGTATTGGCCTGCCTCGTCGTTGAGGAGCGCGGTGCTATAGACGTCTCCTCCTGCGTTGCCGCAGCCTCCTGTGGCGTTGGAGAGGCTGATGTTGACAAGACCGCTCTGAGGATGGTCGATCTGGGCAAGTACCTGGCTTGTTCCTGAATAGGTATCGGTCACGGTGACATTGAGACAGATGCGGCTGTTGATGGTGAAGCTGGTTCCGTTGACCTGCTCTCCGTTCATCTGGGGGAAGGTCAGGTCGGTCTTGAGGATGCGGGTCTCGGTCTGGTTCTGGTTGCTGGTCCTGTCCTCGCAACGGACGCTCCAGTTGTGGTTGCCTGAAGCGAAAGAGACGCTGAAGTTCTGCGATATCCCTTCTTCGATGCTCGTGTTGGTATGGTTGAGGATTCCGTCTGCGTACAGGCTGCAGTTCATGACGCCGAGGAAGGCATCGCTCGTGTTGTAGAAGAACCGGGTGAGCGAGGATGTCTGCCAGCTGTCGTTCTCTGGTCCTAGCAGGGTGAGGATCGGACTTTTCGTGTCGATCCGGACGAGTCTCGTCTCGGTCTGGTTGATGTTGTTGGAGCTGTCGTTGACGACCGCAAAGAACCGGTAGGTTCCGTCATCGAGCGGACTTTCGGTGATGTTGGTGTAGCTTCCTGCGTAGGGTCTTGACTGGTTGCTGCCGTTCCAGGACAGGATGAGCGTGTCCGGGTTGGCCTCGTTGTGGGAGATGTTGATGACGACCGAGTTCACGCTCAGGTTGCTGTTGTTCTGCGGCGTGGGAAAGACGAACTGGACCGTTGGTTTGCCTGCATCCACATGCAGGCTCCGGTTGGCAGCTCCAGACTGGGTGTTTCCTGCCGAATCGTTGCATTCCACGTTCCAGAGATAGCTTCCGTCATTGAGGATGAGCGGCTGGAAGCGGTTGGCCGCTCCTGAAGCAGGGCTGCTGTTGGTCTGGTTGACCATCCAGGTTCCGGAGAAGTTGGCCCAGAGCCTGCAGCTCTCCAGATAGGCATCGCTGGGGGTGTAGTTCATCTGCACCTGGGATGTGTCGCTCCATGCCCCGTCGTCCGGCTGGTGCAGGGCTATTGTCGGGCTGGTCTTGTCAACTGTCACGCTCCACACATCTGAGCTGCCGGGGTTCCCCTGTCCGTCATAGCAGGAGACGTTCCAGTCATAGGTGACTGCTGCAAGGTTTGTCCGGACGAACTGCTGGGTGATATCCGGGTTGATGCTGTTGTTGGTGTCTACCCGTGTGCTGCCGAAGAAGAGGCTGCAGTTCGCGATCGGAGAGACATCGCTGACATTATAGGTGAAGTTGATGTTTCCATCATTGTCGAAGCTCGCGTTCACTGGCAGGAACAAGGTGATGTTCGGGGCAAGGCTGTCCTGAACGATCAGGACGTTGGTGCTGCTGTTCGTGTTGCCCAGGCTGTCGTTCGCGTAGATGATGATGCTGAAGTTCCCTATGACACTGAGATTAGCGGCCGTGAGGGTGAAGTTCTGCAGGAAGACGGCCAGGGTGGTCCCGTTGGGATAGCTTACGTTGGCCCAGGTGCTGTTGAACCTTATGTCGCTTGCTGTCCAGTTCACTGAGACGTTCTCTCTGCCGTATTCAGCGGGATCAGGTCCTATCTGGATGAGCGGGAAGGAGGGGGGCGTAGCATCCATGGTGAGGGTCCTGTTTGTTGAGGAGAATGCGGCGCTGCTCAGGTCTCTGCATTCCACGTTCCAGGACAGGGTGGCGTCCTGGGAGAACGTGTGGTTGATGCCGTTGATGGTGCCGTTGACGATGGCTGTCTGGTTCTTCTGGGTGAGGAGGAAACTTCCTGTCGCATTGGTGTAGAGCGAGCAGTTGATGATCCTGTCATCCGTGCTGACGTTGAAGGTGAAGTTGATGTTCCTGCTGTTCAGCAGTGCATTGTCCGCGGGCTGGACGAGCGTGGTGTTGGGCGGTGCCTCACCGAGCTCGAGGCTGGTGGTTGTCGGCCATTCCACGATGTAGCAGTTGATGAGGCTGGTCTGGCCGGTTGCGCGGGTGCGGTAGTTGATGCTGTTGATGGTGCTTGCATCCACGAACCGGTTGGCCCAGTAATCCCTCGTGTGGGCGGTCCCTCCTCCTGCTGCCATGCTGTTGTAGCAGCTGAGCAAGGTATTGTTGAGGTCGGTCACCGGCGGGCTGATGGTGGTGGTGATGTTCTGGTCGGTAATGCCGGGACTTATCCTCACGTTCCTGACCCTCGCTCCCTTGTCGGCCTCGTGTTCGATGATGTAGGCGGTGAGCTGGGGCTGGTCTCCTGCTGCGGTCTGTCCGGTCTCTGCATAGTAGAGCTGAAGGTTGGTGGGGCTGGTGATGTTGCCCAGTACCGAATTCTGTCCGACGCCGTCGTCCGGCTGTCGATGATTGTGGATCTCCCAGCTGTTGGAGACATTCACCGAACTGATGGGAACATTGTCGGTATGCGGTTCTGATTCGCCCATGGCAAAGTTGATCTGCTGGACCGCCGTCGTGTCACGGAAGCAGATTACTTCCCCGTAGGTGGTGCCTGCCGCAGGACTTCCTCCATCCTCTCCGTCCCTGCCGAAGTCGATGTTGTTCGCTGCTGTGATGTTGCTCCGTACCTCTGCCTCGGCGAAATCGCTGACCGTGGCCGAGCTTATCCTCGTTGCCCGGTAGACGTTGACGAAGCATTTGGAGGACCAGTCTGCCGGAAGGTCAGGGTTCGGGTCAAAGGTCGCGGTGTTCTGTCCGGTTGCCCAGCTGATGCTGAAGTTCCAGGTCCTGATGTTCTCTGCCTGGAGGATGGAATAGGAGACGATGGCATCCTCTGCATCGCCTGCTATCCTTGTGGCGGTGAGCTGGTCGCAGATGTCACCGTTGCAGTTGGACCATCGTATGGTCGCCGTTCCCCCGTCGGGTTCTTGCGTCGCGTCGCTGATGTACATGGCGTAACGTCTGATGATGAATGCCTTGCTGATGTTGTAGGAGTTGGTCAGGCTTGCCGTGTTGGTGGTTCCCGAGAGATAGATGGTGCCGGTCTCTGCCTTCACGTGGGTCGGACAGTTTGGTGCACAGAGACCTTGTTCAGGGTCGACGGCCAGGTACCACGGTCGTGCTTCCTCAAAGGTCCTGCTCTGGTTTCCAAAGACATAATCTACAAAAGAAGGTCCTATCTCATAGAGGTCCGGGCTGTAGAGCGGCGGCCGTGCCCGGTAGCTTATGTGAGCGCCGTCGCTGAGGCCTTTCCAGAAGAGATGCCAGGAGCCGTTTGCCTGGCTCACCTCTGCTCCTCCTGCATCGTTGATCGAGAAGTTCCCCGGGATGACCTCGGTGAAGTCGAAGCTGGTCACGTTGATGTAGGAGCTGATGGTCACCTTTGCCGTGTAGGGGCCTCTCCAGGGGTCCATGGTGACCGGCATGTCCCTGAGGATGTCGAACTCGTAGAATGCTCTGACGGAGAAGAAAGAATGCATGCTGTTGTTCACTCCCGTTCCGACGGCGCTGACATCGAGCGAGTAGTTTCCTTCCAGGTCCGTCTGCGTGAAGTTGGTCCGGTAGATGCCTCTGCTGGTCTCGGTGATGAGCCCTTCTCCTGCGCCCTGTCCAGACCCCTGTCCTGTTCCGGTAGTGCGGGTGGAGACCGTGCCGTTAGGCAGGGTGATGTTGAGCGTGACGTTCGCTCCTTCTGCCAGGTGTCCTTCCCTGTCCAATACCACCATGATGATCTCTGCGGTCTCGTTGGGATGATATATCGGCTTTTTCGTGTTGATGGATGCCACTCCTGTCTCTGCATATCCCGGATCGTCCGGGGTGAACAGGATCGTGTATTCCTTTCCCGGAACAATGTCCTGATATTTTTTCCAGTTCCCTTCGCAGGTCTGTTCGGTGAAGTTCCAGGCGACGCATTTGTAGAGGACGTTTCCTGAGGCGACGAAGGTGAAGCTTGCGTTGGTGAAGTTCAACCTTGTGGGATCTATGGCAAAGCCGCTGATGGCGCTCTGGAAGCCTATGCGCGGAGTGTTGTTCTTCTCCAGTTCCTCGATGCCCAGGTCCAGGCTCTGGTTCGCCTTGATGTGGATGTCCTTGAACTGGATATTCCTGAGTTGTTTCATGCCGAGCTCTATCTCCAGGTCGTACTGTTCTGGACCGACGGGTATGGCCCGGAGTATCCTTCGTGGTATGATCCTGCGTGATGCATCCCGCAACGTCAGCATGATGGGGGGTTCTCCCTGCGGCGGTGCTGCCCATGGTCGTGTCCTCAGGTAAACCTGCTGGGTGGTGGAGTACCAGATCTTCTGAAGTCTTGGCGGTCTTTGTGGTGCGGGTCCAGGTCCTCCGATGGGTTCTCCGGGTCCACGACCACCGGTGGGGCCGATGCTGTTATCGATGGGCTGCTGTCGGAAGGGGACCGGTCCAGAGGGGAGCGCGGCATTCTGTGTGGGAAGGGTGGTCCCGGACGGATTCTGTATCGGTATGATCGGATTGCCGCTTGGCAGTACGCCGCTTCCGCCGTTTTCGGGAAAGGTCGCCGGATTGTTGTTCTGGTCGGCGTTGCCGTTGGTCTGCGCGGGAAGAGAACCCTGTGCTGTCCCCTGAGGGGCGGTTCCGACGATCCGTCCGGTGATGCCTTGCTGCCTGTTGCCCGTGCTGTTGCCCTTGAACAGATCGGTGATGTATCCGATGATATCGACGAATCCTTGTCTGATGATGCTGAAGATGGACCTGATTGCTCGTCCTATGATGTTCCCTCTGTCTGTCTTGTCTGTTTGTCCCTTATCGGTCTCGGCATCATCGCCGTCTTGGTATGTTGGGGGGTCATAGGTGATGTTGAGCAGCATGAGCTCTTCTGAAACTGGCTGTTTTCCGCTGATCCATATGGTAAATTCCTTGCTGGTACCTGCAGGGAACGTCTGCCAGATGCATCTGAGCGCCTTCTTATCCCGGTAGGGAACGACAGACGCTCCAGGGCACGACCCTTCCATCAGGCGTCTCTGGACCTGCCATTTTGAGCTGTTGTGGATCCAGTAGAAGAATGTCGGATAGCGGTTCTGGGATGCTCCCCTGTTGATGACCTTGAAGTGAAGCGGATAGAGATGTTCGTTGTCGATGGTCCGGTAGGTGGATGTTTGGGCGGGGCTGCTGGCAGAGGTGTTGGTCGTGTTCCCACCGGTGCGGTTATCAGCGTTGTTGGTATCGTTCTGCTGCTCTAAGGTCAGGATGGTCTCGAAGAAGGCGCGGCTGCTGTTTACCTCGACAAGCTGGCTTGCGATGGTCCTGCCTCCTGCGGTGGCGATGAACAGTCCTGTCCCTTCAGAGGGAGGTGAGGAGACGTCATAGATGAGGGGTCTGGTCCTGTCTGCGGAAAGATCGAGGAAAAAGGAAAGCAGGGTTCTGTTGTTTGCCATGTCAAAGGTCATGTTGGTGCCGTTCGGCAGGTTGAAGGGAGTCCATCCGGAAGGCACGCTCTCGGTGATCGCCAGATTGCTGATGTTCACGCTGTTGTTGTTATGCAGCACGAGCGTGACTGTCATCTGGTTGTTCGTGCCTATCCCCGATGCCTGTTCCCTGTAGAGCCTTATGCTCGGGGAATTTCCGTTGAGCCGCTGGACCAGAAGGAAATGTTGTTCGCTGAGCCGGGGGACGACCCAGTCTATCTGGTCGTATTTTCCGTCCTGGTCAAGGTCGAGGAAGGTCAGGAGATATGCGGGGTCTTCGGTGACCTCCACCATTCTGGTGATGTCCTCTCCCCTGGCATCGGGCATCGTTTCCTGATGGTAAAGACGGACGCTTTCCTGGGTGGCATTGATGAGCTCTGTCTGGACATGGACGTTGGAATAATGGACGCTCGCGTCGGATCCTATGATGATCTCCTTCTTCAGGGCACCATCTTCACGGACATCTTTCTCGCTGATGTAAGGTGCGGGAGTCTGGTAGCTGATGATGGCCTGTTCTCCCTTGTCCATCCGGACGCTCACCTGCTGTCTTCCTTGGGCAGCCTTGCCGGATGCAACAGAGACGTTGTCTGTACTGTTTCCCTGGCTCATCGTCACGTTGCTTCCTTCAAGGAGCGTGATGTTCTCTGCATCCGGCGGGATCGGCAGCAGGATAGGTGTCGTATCCTCCGAGGGTCCTGTATCTCCTGAAGGACCTGCCGGATTCCCGATATTCTCGATACGCATTTCCCATCTGACAGGCCTCCCTATCTGGGCATCCTGTTGGGTGATGGTGATGGACGGTTCTTGAGACGGTTCCTGCTGGAGGGGTGCTGTGGATGCATTGCTGTTCAGGTTCTGGTTTCCTTCGCTGTTCTTCTCTGGGATGTTCTTCTTTCCGCCATCGCTCTGGTTCAGGAGCGCTAGGACGGGCAGGTCGCTGTTGTTGGGCAGGATGGTCGCCAGAGAATCGTTCGGAGGATAGTTGATCGCCCCGGTCATGGTGGTGTAGACCGAGATGCCTGACAGTATGATAAGCGCCAGCAGCAGCAAAGACTGCGGTCTCTTCAGGCTGCTTATCCGACTGCGTATCTTTCTATGCAGCATCGGCATCCTCTCTGCTGTTCATTTTCTTTTTTGCATGGGCAAATGCTGTCCAGACTGTCCGGGGATCACGTCTGAGAAGTTCTGCGATCCTGGAGAAGGGAATCTGTTCCTTGGCATGGAGATGATAGATGACGTTCTCTGCAGGTCCGAGCCTTCGGTCAGCGAACGATACGAGCGGTATGTAGATCTGCGGCTTTTTTGGAAGCTGCATCTTCTGTCGCTTCTGACAGGCGTTATGGTAAGACGCCCAGATGGTCCTGTTGTCCCTCTGGATGATCTTTCCGATCTCTTTGAAGGACATCTGCCGGTGGTCTTTCAGGTATCGTACCAGGATCTCGAGAACGCCCAGCTTCCGGTCTGCGAAGAGTCTTGCAGGGACACGCCCCTTCAGCTGTTCTTCCTGTCTCTTCTGAAGGAGGGTGATGAGTTCGCTGTAGCTGATGTGATGCTTCTTTTCAAGAAGGTCAAGAAGGAGATGGAGCGGTCCATTCGCTTCATTCGTCATCGGCTGCTGGATGCTGACGCTACGGGAAACCTCACTCTTTTGTCTCTCACTATCCCTCATTTTTGTCGTTTTTGACGTCGCTTCAGGGGTTTCGTTGATGTCTTTGCTCTTCATGCACAAATATCAACTGCCAGAGCTGGTCTGGGTGTGCTTAATCAGGAAATCAGGGATTTATGGACTCTTATCATATAAGTATCTTTTCATATTCTTCCTGTGTGCTGTCTCATGATGACTTAGTATTTTCTTATCAGATAAGTGTTTTTCTCGATGCTATTCTTCTGGATTTCCTCTGTTTGATGATGTTCCTTTTGTCCCCAACAGGTCATGAAAAGTCTCATCAAATAAGTCTTTATGGATTTATCTTCTTATCAGATAAAAATGATTTATAAAGTTTTTGTTATTATACTTATTAGATAAGAATAGGTCGGGACTGCAAAAGGGGTGGTCTTGGGTAATCTGGTGAATCTGGGTCGGGCTCAGAAAATGACCGTTATCGCTGCCGGATTTTCTCGCTCTTTTTATGTTTTCTTCCTTTTCTCTTGCTATCTTTTATCGTCTCTTTTATCTTTTACTGTCTCTTTTTGTTATCCCTTTCCGGAGCGTCTTTTTCGGATCAGGCGTCCTGCAAAGATTCCTGCGGCCAGCAATACGAGCAGGGCGACGATGCGTCCGATCGTGTGGAAAGAGAAGCTCTCTCCTTTGCCCTCTTCTGCGGTCCCTCTCCTGATAGTCACGGTCGTGCCTCTTTCGATGCTCTCCCAGGGGCCATAGATGAACTTGGCTTCGATGGAATAGGTCCCTTTTGGAAGGGTCAGATAGGCGATGAACATCTGGGTCTGATTGCTTTCCACCCTCAATGGTTCTGTTGAGAAGGGGGTGCTGGATCCGTTCGGGTAGACTGCTCTGCCGACGAGCTGCACATCCAGGCTCTCCCCTTCAAGGTTGGTGAAGGTGGCCTGGACAGGAAACGGGTTTCCTGCTGTCGCCTCTTTCCTGCCGATCTTGATGGCAGGGAACACGTTCCCTTTGCCCAGTGTCCTCATGGTGCGGTAGGAGATCTCTTCTGATGTCGAATAGTTGCAGATGCCAATTCTTGCCTTGATCCTATGGGATCCTGGTCTCCAGGGGGGCTTCCAATGCACCTCGAAGAAATCGGATGAGAACGGAGCCAGAGGATCCATGGTCCATTCTTTTGTTTTTTTTGTCTTTTTTATCCCGTCGGATGAACTATCATCAGAAAAATAGCTCAGCAGGAGAGTCGGTTTGATCTCAAGGTTCACCTGGCTCTTCACGTCTGCCCTGATGCGGAGGTAGTCTCCGTTCTCGACGAAAGAGATCGCCTTGACTACGCAGGGGGTTTTCCCCTGTTCGGTGATCTCCACCTGCATCTCCCTTATGATGCCTGGGGTGATGAGGACCGGGGTCTGTCCTTGCACTGCCGTATCCTGTCTGCCGGTGACGACCAGAAGTCCTCGGTAGGTTCCCAGGGGAACCTGGTCAGGGATGATGAGACGCAGGGCGATGGATCGGGGCAGTCCTTTCCTGACTTCGACGGTTTTCGGGAAGGTCATCCACTGACCGAGAGCTCCGTCGACCGTCAGCTCAAGCACCACCGGGGTCTTGCTGTCTGTGCTGAACTGGATGTTCCTCTGAAAGGAGCTGTCCGGTGGGAGCTCGCCGAAATCAAGGCTGGAACTGCTCATGCCGATGGCATATCCCCTGGTTGCAGGAAGGACCGCCATGCTGGAAAGGAGGGCAAGGACCAGGATGATGAGCTGATGGGATGGCCACCGATGACCGGTGCAGAAGATGGCCGGGCAGGAGGGGATGGCTGCTCTGGCTCTACTTGAGCTCGACATAGAATGATACCTCCTGGCTGTTGCTGGGTTGTATATATGTCCTGAGATTCGCCGGCACCCGTATCTCATAGTTATAGATGCCGTATGCTCCCTGGATGGGTGTGGGACTTATCTTGGTGACGAAGACCACATCCTGGGAACCATTGTACTGGGTGTTGCCGTCACTCTGGTCCCAGAGGATGCCGGTCATGAAGGAGCTGGTATTGGTGGAATTTACTGAGGGCACGTTGAAGATGGGCACATCAAAGACCGTATAGGTGGTCGTGTTGCGGATCACGCCGTTCTCTGTGTAGGTGCGGTTGACCGAGTCCTCGCTGTAGCTGATGTTCAGCGTCATATCAAGTTCAGGGAAGTCTCCCATCTGCAGGGCGTCTCCGGTGTCTCTTGACAGTGCCTGGAGGGAACTCCAGGAGACCGACGAGTCTGAGTCGACCACATAGAGGTTGCCTGAGATGATGGTGGCATTGTACCAGGCAGACAATGATGCGTTGTTCTCTGCCCCGAGGATGATATCCTTGGCCACGTCTCCATAGTAGATCTGCCAGATGGATATGGAGATGGTGCGGTTGCCTTCATTGTTGGATTCGTTGTCCTCGCTGATGCTTCCGTTGGTGGCGAGGGGGATGTCTGCCTGGACGATGATGGAGGATGTCCCTGCCTTTGTGGTGTAGTTGGCCATGATGACCGTGCTTCCTCCTGCCGGGATGGTCACGGTGGTGTTCTGTCCGAGTTGATGGTACGCTCCCAATGGGTCCAGTTCAAGGAACCTGACGATGGCATCGGTGGCTGCCACGTTGCCGATGTTCGCGATGGTGGCGTTGATGGTGATGTTCTCGTTCTCCTGGAACTCTGCTTTCGGGAAGAGGATGAGCGATGCATTGACGAAGAGGTCGGGGAGGGTCACGTTGAGGAGATAGCTGCCGGTTATCCTCTGGTTTCCCTGGAAGTCGTAGCATTGGATCTGCCAGCTGTAGGAACCGATGTTGAAGGTCTGTTGCAGCGTCTGGTTCATCGCTCCATTGATCGAGGTGTTCGTTACTGTGATGGAGCCGTTGACCACCAGCGAGCAGTTTGCGACTCCCACGCCGCTGTCGTTGGCGAAGAAGACGAAGGAGGTCGTCCTGTTGGAGGTGCTCGTGCTGTTCAGAGGAGCGTAGGGGATGATCAGCGGCGGCGTGGTGTCCACGACGGTCAGGTTCAGGGCATGGTCGATGCCGTTGGCCTCCAGCAGGATACCTGATTCCAGGCAGTCTGCCGTGACGCTGAGGTTGGTGCTGCTCACCTGTCCTGCGGTGATGTTCCACACCTGGAGCGAAGAGGTCCCTGCGGTGACCGCTCCGATGGAGAGGGTCTTCTGCTGTCCGGGTGAGCTGTTGATGATGCTCTCATTGACGATGGAGAGGGTGGTGTTGCACTGGCTGCCTGATCCTCCGAACCAGGTGATGTTGGCGGTTACGTTGCTCGTGATGCTTGCGTTGAAGACCTGACCGTCAGGCGGGAAGAGGATGGTGATGTTCGCCTCAGGAGGGCGTGTCCTGTTCAGGATGATGTCGACACCGGCCATATCACCCAGCAGCGTCCGGTTGTTCTCGCCATAGTGGGATGCGTTCCAGGATCTGACGATGATCAGGTCGCCATCATTGCCGTCGATGCTCACCGAATACCTGCCGGTGTATCCTGGTACCGGGACACTGGTCACGTCCCTGATGAAATCTCCTGACGTCGAATCGTTCACCGTGAAAGGCGTTCCCAATCCCACCTGGGTGGAACCGTCGATGAGGTAGATGGTCCCTGCGATGCCGTGGGGTGAAGGTGGCTGACCCAGGACAAGAAGGATCATGAGAAGCAACATGCCGAGGAAGATCGGCAGGAAGCGACCGATGATACCTTTTTGGGAGATGGTCCTTCTCGTTCTGGTCGTCCTATTCATGGTCGTCCTATTCATCGAGCAGCACCACCTTGACCTTCTTGCCGATCCATGATTTGGGGACATAGACCCGGCCGCTGTTCCCGCCCAACCGCGGTATCTTCTCGAGGACCTCGCTGCCTTTGAGCGTCATCATGACCGATGTCCTGCGCCTTTTGTGCCGCTTCTGTTTCCTCCGCTTGCCCATGTAGCTACAATGTAGCTACGTCCTTCTTATAGTTTCCTATGGTTTCTGGATGTATGCATTGATTCATTATCCTTCATTCATCAGGATGTGTGAAGAAAAAGAATGACAGAACGCCGCGACGAGCCGGATGGATCCGTCTTTCCGGTCTGACTCAGAACTCGAGGACGGTATCCATGAAGAGGGAGATGTCCTTGATGAACGTTTCCCCGTCTTCTCTGAGCGCCAGGAAGATCCCTTTCTTTCCCGCTACCCTTGATTTGGTCACCAGGTTGTGGACGAGTTTGACGACTGCGCCCTTATCCTGATAGATGCCGAAGGTGGAGATCGTGTCTATGAACGAGCCGTCGCACTGCCGTTCATTGATGGCCTCTGAGAAGGCAAGGCTGATGTCGGTGAGCGCGGTGGGCCCTTCAACAAAGGTGCAGTTTTCAGCAGGGGGCGGTTCCTGCACGGTCCTCGTGACTGCATCGATGAAATAGAAACCCTCCAGGGGGATGTTTTCTTTTCTGAGCTCGTCGACTATGCTCTGATACGGGAGGTTTGAAGTGACATAGGCTATCTTTTGGATGCTGTCCTTGGCTTTTCTGATAAGTTCGACCCGTCCCTGCCGATAACCCTCTTTCGCGAGCACGCAGAGGACTATCTGGTTCTTTTCAAGTGATTCTCCTAGTTCAGCCATGGTTCGCCTCGTGTATGTTGTCTTGCCTGTTCTCTGTCGGTCGGTTCTTCCGTCCCTTTACCGATGTTCTTCCTCTTTGTTTCCGTTCTGTCTCTTCTGGTCTTTTTTATCTTTTCCCTTCTCTTTTATCTCTTCCAGTCTCTTTTCTAGTGGCGGTAATCTGCTTTCGATGATTGCAAGACGGTCTTGGAACCGTTCGTAGGATTCGTCGTAATCGGTCTTGGATATGGCCCTTTCCTTGAAGTACTCGGTCTGTCGTCGCCGTATCAGTGAGAGGATGGTCTCCTGTTCTTTCTTATACTTTTCTATCTTCCTGTTGACCATCGATTCTTTTAAGGGTGTCGAGACAAGAAGGGCGAGGAAGATGATGATCACCAGGACAAAAAGCCCCTGACTCCAGTATCTTCTGAGCATCTCTGAAAATCCGATGGTCTTGGGCTGTTCCAGGCTCTTCATGATGAGATGTTGTGCTCTCCTATCATCTATCTTTTGCAAAAGCCCGTCTGCTTGTTCCTTTGCTCTGGAGAACTGGTGTTTTGAGAAGAGCTTCCTGATGACGATGAGTTCCTGTTTCTCTGGTTCCAGATCAAGATCATCCCTGTGCTTCTCTATTTGTCCCTGAAGATTATCGATGCTCTCCTTTGTCTGCGACGCCTCTGCGAGAAGCTGCTTGAGCCTTCCCATCCTCAGTGCTGCTCCGTCGAGTTGGTTGAGTTCGATCCGGAGGATGATCTCTGCCTCAAGGTCGTCGAACATGGTCTCGTCTTCGAGAAGGAGCAGGTCCTCTGTTTTCCTGTCCTCCTGAAGTGTGCCCATGAACTGTTCTATCCTCCCTATGTTCTGTTCCATGGCATCGAGACGGTCCAGATCTCCTTTGCTCAAAGACTCATCGATGAGCGTGTCTGTCCTGTCCATCCATTCTCTGCTGAGCGTCCTTTCCGACGACACTGTTCCGGTTCCCGGCGGTGCTTCTGCCAGGTCCTTCACGCGGTCAAGGAGGGGTCCATAGCGTTCCCGGATGATCCTGCTCGCCGCTTCTTCTGTCTCTCTGAGATGCCGGTCTGCTCCTTTGGTGTTCCCCAGGATGAATTCTTCGCTCGCTTGTGCAAGATGCTCTTCCGCCGCTCCGGTATCCATGTTCCTCTTCTGCATATCGGCGATGAGCTTCTGCTCTGTGTCAAGTGCTGTCTGCAACCGTTGTATCTCTCCGATCAAGGTGACGGCCTTCTGATATTTCTGCATAGCTAACTGCTGTTCATGATGAAGAAGATACTCCCTGGTCTGGTTCAGCAGAGGGTGGACCTGCTCCATGTTGATGCCGCTTGCCTGGAGATCGTCTGCTTTCTGCTGCAGGGCCTCCAGCTGGTCGAGTGTTATGCTTTCCAGACCTGCTGCTGTCTGCACAGGCACACCCAATACATATAAGCTGACGATGAGAAGAAAGACGGTGAGATGGATAAGCTGGATGAGATGGTGCGAGGCAGGCTGGGCATGGCTTGTTCTTCGGATGACTCTTTCCTGCCTTCTCTGCTCTCTTGCTCTTTTCATGTGTTCATCTCATGCTGATGCTTTTCTTCTTTTCTCTCGTTTTCTTGTTTTCTTCTTTTCTCTTGTTCTTTGGGCGTCTCTTTCCTGACTTTTCTGTTGTTTTTCCGTTCTTCTCTCCGCCTTTTTCTCTGCATGTCCTTTCTTCTTTTCATATCCTTTTCTCTCTTCATATAGCAGCTTCTTGTCGATCTCATTGAGACTCTTCCTGAAAGAGGACAATCCTTGTTCATAGTCTGCCCTTGGTATCAGCTTGTGCAGGTAGAACATCTTCTGCAGTTCCTTCTCCATCTCAAGGATCTTCTTCTTTTCGTCCTGGAGGTCTTCCCTGGTCAGTCGTCCATGTCTCGCTTTCACACGTCGGAGCCTGATGTGCATCATCCTGTTGTTGATGTCTGCGACCCTTTTCCTATAGGTCTCCATGCCTTGCTCGTACGCTCTCCTGCTTACCGTTTGGGTCACATAATGCTGATGCTGGATGTTCTGTATGGATCCCCTGATGGCTTCCAGCTCTTTCTGATAGATCTGGAGCCTGTCGGTCCCCTGCTTTATGGTCGCCCAGCGGAAGATCGCCGTCAGGAGGAAAAGCACGGCCAGGAATGATGCTGCTGACCTGAACGGATGGTCCTTAAGAAGCATGAATAGCCTGTTGATGGTGCCCGGCTGGGCGAGTTCTTTGTCGATCGTTATCAGGGCCTGCAGATCATCCAGCCGGTTTTTTGCAAGGGTGAAATCCCCGTCGTCATAGGCCCTTCGGACAAGCTGATACGCTTCTGCTATGATCTCATTCTCATTGTCGGCTGCGTCAGCTGCGCGTTCTCTGTAGGCATCCAGTCCAGCGGTGACCTCTTTTGCGAGCTTGACCAGTCCTGTGGCAGAGGCGCATCTGCTTCCTGCGGCGGGATAGTCCTGTACAGAGAAAGAGGTTCTGGCATCAGCCAGGGTCTTCTCTATCCGTTCCACGTTCATCCCCTGGGTCCGCAGGCGTTCTATGGCCAGCCGGTTCTCCAGGATGCAGGCGGTGATGGAGCTCTTGTCGGTCAGGAGGACAACGATGATGACCTTTTTGTCTGCAGATACCTTGTCTTTTCCAGAGCTTCCTTCTGCAGTGATGGTCACCTGATATTTTCCTTCATCCACGTAGGACGGGACCGAGATCAGAAAGGTCACGTTCCTGCTGATCCCTGGCCTGAGATATCCCAGCCGGTCTTGGCTCAGGGCGGTCCCAAAGAGATATTCCTCTCCCTCCCCGGTGTCCTTGATTGTTATGGCCGTGATGTTTGTGGCCCCGCTGTTCCTGATGATGAGGGTGATGTTGGCCGATCCTCCACGGGGGATCTCGATGCTGTCGCCTGTCCTGTCGGTGCTGATGGTCATGCTCATGTTCTTGAGTTCGACGATGGTCTCCCTGACCACGCCTCCGCCTGCAGAACCTCCTCCACCTGACCCGTCGGTCCCTCCTCCTGATGATCCTCCTCCGCTCGCTTCACTGACGGTGACGGTCCGGGAATCCGTATCGTTGATGCTGTTGTTGCCCCACGCGACGACGCTGATGGTCTTCGTCCCTGCGCTGCCTCCGATGGTGACCAGAAGTTCCTCGTTCTTGGTCTCACCGACCAGGATGCTGCCGATGGCCGAGGTGCTGTTTCCTTTGGCTGTCCAGCCGGTCGGCAGGTTCCAGGAGAGGTTGACGTCCTGGGCGGTATCGTTGCCCACGTTCTTGATGGACGAGGCGAGGCGCACACGCTGGTCTCCGATGGTGACGCTGGGGTCATAGTCCGTGATCTCGGCGAGGAGCGTGGGGCCGGAGACATAGGCCACCAGGGTCATGTTGAGCTGGACATGCCGGGGTGTATCGTTCCGGCTGGCGTTGAGCAGGATGCCGATGGAGAACTCTCCGGTGAATGCCGGGGTCTCTGCATAGGCCCGGATGGTCTTGTTCGCTCCCGAAACCAGGGTGTCGGGACTGTCGTTGAAGGCGACAGGGATTGCGGTGTCTGCGCTCACCGAAAGCATAAGCGTGAGGTTCTGGTCGCCCGTGTTCTTCACGGTAAAATTTCCTATGCTGATGTTGCTGTTCAGCACCGCTCCGGTGGAGTTCAGCGTGGAGCTCACCTGCCAACTCCGGTCCAGGACGACCTCCACGGTGATGTTGGTGGTGTTGGTGCTGAGGTTTGTCCTGTCTGTTCCAACAGTACGGAAGGTCCAGTTCCCTGCCGTCGCAGGGGTGAAGTTCCCGGTGTATCGTGATGAGCTGTTTTCCATGCTCCGGTTGCTCCAGAAGTCCTGCGTCTGGTTGCGATATTGCAGGATGACCGATGTCATGCCTCCCAGGTCGCTGAAGGTGACTCCCACGATGATGGGTGTTCCCGGGTCGAGGGAATCGCTGGTGTTCGGGCTGTAGGAGAGGTTTGCAGCGGCCGGCGTGGTCGTATCGGTGACATTGAAGGTGTACCCTGTCTCGCGGAGCCGGTTGTCCAGGCTGTCGTTGAGGAAGAGCGAGACTGCAAAGGTTCCTGTCGCTGTCGTCGTGAAGGAAGCGCTGTAGGTTCCTCCGCTCAGGGTCAGGGTGATGTTGGTGAGCGTCCCGTCGACCATGGTTTCGGCCAGGACCCGGGAGACCGAGGAACTCGCATCGGTGACTCCCGCGAGGAAAGTCACCTGGTCCCCCAGTTCTACAGGTGATGAGACGTTGAAGAAGTCTGTGCCGGGAGGGACAGTGTCGATGGTGAACCCTATCGGGGAAGACTCCACGATCACGCCGTTGGAGTCGTTGGCATAGGTGATGATGGTATTGCTTCCCTGTGAAAACGATCTGGATAGGCGGTAATGATAGGCGTCGAAGATGGCGAACAGATGGTCCAGCGAAACATTCCCGCTCGCGTTGCCCTGTGCATAGGTGCTGTCATCGTTGGCCTCCCAAAGAAGCCCCTCAGGTGAGCTTGCATTGCTCCTGAGGGTTATCCAGTATCTGGTCTGGTCGGTCAGGTTCACGATGCTGTCCAGCCGTATGGTCACGCTCGTGGAGGAGCTGTTGTCCAGCAGGGAATCGTTCACGACGCCGGTACCCATGCTCAACGTCCCTGGCTGTCCGTTGCTGTCGTTATGGATATCGATACTGGAGTCGAGACTCGCATCGGTCTTCTTCTTGAGGACGATAATCACGTCCAGGACAGACATGTTCTCCTGAGGGATGAATGACTGGGAGATGTTCTGGGATGCGTTTGCCGTCAGGAAGAGCGGCAGCTGTATGTCTGTTCTCAGGTTCGAGATGTTCACCCTGGCATCGGTGGTGACGTTGGTCTGGTTGTTTACCGAAAAGAGTGCGGTTTCAGGGATGAATCCGGTGGGGAGGATGAAGTCGACTGACACCGACGTGTTGCCATAGGCATGGCCGTTGACCGGACTGGTCATGGTGATGTTGTTCGATACGTTGATGTAGAAGAAGCTGGACTCGCTCCCGTTGAGGTTGCCCTCGCTGTCATTGGCATGGAATTGGACGCTATAGTTCCCGATGAAGCTTGTGTTGAGGAAGGAGCCGCTGTAGGTGCCGTCAACTTCGGGGTCGCTCAGGACAACCTTCTGGCTCTTCGCTCCGAAGCTCACCAGCGCATACGTCGTGTCCATGCTCGAGCTGTCGTTGATGGATGCCGACAGGGTGATGGCCTGACCCGGGCTGTAGGAGAAAGTCGTCCCCGCAGCAGGCACGATCCCTCCGACCTGAGGGGGTGTGGTGTCGGCGAGGGTGATGACCTGAAAGGTCACATCATCCGTGTCTGAATAGATGGTGTCATAGTCATAGCCGCAGGTCATGCCGGTGGTGCCTCCATAGGTGATGATGGCCCGCACCGTATGGTTGCCTGCGACGTTATCCAGCGTGAGATTGACCTTCTTGTGTATCTTGTTCGGATAGGTGCAGGTCGTGTCATAGATGTTGCGGAATCCGCTCCCGTTGTTGTAGGCGATGGATACCTCATCAAGGTCAGGGTCGCAGTCCACTTCAGCATCTATCTCCACCCGAGTATTGACGATGAACGTCGAGCCGTTCAGGACACTGGCCGTGACGTCATTGACGTATTCGAAGGATTGGGATGTCCCGTCCTGGCAGGAATCGATGGTGTTGTAGCCGTTGGCCACTTCGTTCCCTCCGTTGCAGATGGCACCGCATTGGCAGGGTGTCGTCGTGCTATTGCAATATTTTCCTGCTGCAGCATCGACGAAAGGCAGGTCTGAAAGGGACAGGAGCGACATGATGGCGAGCAAGAAGACTAGCAGCAAGACACCTGTTGATAGTGGTCCACCCTGTTCATATCTGGGCATAGGTACCGAACTCCCCATCACTTACGCACCTTACTCTCCTAGATGGTGTAACCTTAAATATCTGTTCATGTTACGAAGAAAAACGGGGTAAACATCTGACGAAACGGGATAAACTTTCGCTTCTCTGGCCCTGAACCTTCTTTTTGGGAGAGCGCGTTCGTTTTCAGAAGACAGCTTCCTGAGGATAGACCACGATGCCCTTCCCTTCGGTGATCTTGAAGGGGACGATCTTCTTATGGAACGGAGTCCCCCTGATCTTGAGGATCTCCAGGGCAGAGACGCGCTCATTCTCCCTCCTGATGTTGTAGAAGATGAATACGGCATCTGCCAGGAACTCTTCGATTCCCGCCCTGGCGTACTTGTCGGTGGTCTGTTCCCGTTCGCTGATGAGGAACGATGTGGTCCCCCTGCGCTCGAACAGGTTGAAGATCTGCTCGACATAGATGCGATATCCTTCTTTCGTCCCGGCAAAAGCAGCTGCCACTGCCGAGAGCGAGTCGAGGATGACCCGGTCGGGCTGAAATCCTGAGGGGATGATCCCTTCCACCTCATCGATGTCTATGAGGAGCTCTCCGCTTGCACGTGCAAGCAGGGCCTCGACCGATCTGCTGAGATGCATGGGGTTGACTTTCTTGATGATAAGGCGTCTCTCTGCGATGGCCTGACGTGGGTCCCATCCAAAATCCTTCAGGTGACGGATGAGGTTCTTCTCACTCTCCTCAAAGGTCAGATAGAGACAGTTCTCTCCCTGTTCGATGCCGTATCGCAGCGCCTGCAGGCCGAAGGTCGTCTTACCGGTCCCGGGTCCGCCGGTGAGGAGGATGGCGCTTCCTTTGGGGACGCCTTTGCCGACGAGACCGTCAAATCCCGGGACGCCGATGGTTATCCTTGCCACTTCTTCTTCGGCATCTTCCGCTCCGGCCGACTCATCGTCCTGGAACTCTGTGCGCAGGATCTCTTCCCTGGCGATGGGCTGGTTCGGTCGCTTCTGGCTTTTGGTGTTGTTATCTTCGTTATCATCAGGGGAGAGGGTCTCTTCGAGTTCTTGCAGGGTCGGCATCTCTTCCGGAACCGGCGCAGAAAAGAAAGATGGTTCTTCTGTCTCTTTCGGCACGTTCGTCTGTTTGAGGTGGTTGTCTCTTTCAGGTTCTCTGTTCTCTGGAGATGAACTTCCAGCTTCAGGTATGCGCTTCTTGAGATCCTTCTCTTGTCTCTTGACGGCTTTCTTCAGGATTCTGAGAAACTTCTTCCTTTTCGGCTGTCCTGAGATTTTCTGCGCTAGCTCAGGCTCGTGGAGACAGGCAGTTATCCAGTTCTCAAAATCATTCCTTTCCGACGTGACATGATAAAGAAAGATCTCTTCTGGCGCTTCTTCGACAGCATGGAGCAGTTCCACTAAACTGGCGGCCGGTGTTCCGTCATGCAGGATGAACGGATGTTCTTTCGATGCGTCCATAGTATGCCTTGTCTGAACTGCTTGTCGGTCCCCCTTGGGTATCCGGCAGGTATGCAGCACTATCTCATGTTGCTAGTCTCCTGTTCTTGGCCGGCTATTTATTCTTTTGTGAGTATTGGAGGAGAGTGATGTCTGTTGCGGCTGTGTTTATCCCTCTCTTGCAGAAAGGAATATATAGTTTTTAACCTACTGCTTTCTATGAGCTTTGTACGAGGAAGTAAGTGACAAGAAAAAAAGAGGGGAGAATGGCCGGTTCAAGATACCGCTTTGATGACTCTTTCTACAGGGACCTCGCTGAGAACATCTCTGATATGGTGCAGTGTGTCTCCCCTTCAGGAAAACTGATCTACACCAACAGGGCCTGGCGTCGCATTCTGGGATATACCTCAAAAGAAGCTGAGAAGATGACTCTTTTCGATATCATCCATCCTGATTTTAGGTCCCGCTGCAGATCTGTCCTCCGGAGAATAAACGCAGGAGAGAAGATGCCCCTCGTGAGAACTGATTTCATCACTAAGCGTGGAAAACGTCTTCATGTGGAAGGCGTAGTCCATGTCAGGAAGTCCAAAGGAAAGATACTCTATAACCAGACCGTCTTTCGGGATATCACCCGCAGGGTGAAGCAGGAGACGATGCTCAGCGAGCGTGAACAGGAATTTCGTGCTCTATTCGATAATTCTCCGGATATCCAGATGCTCGTATCCCTGAAGGGAAAGATCTTCTCGGTCAATCAGACCATATTACGATACGGGTTCAGGCCAAAAGACCTGATCGGTCATTCTATGCTGGAATTTGTGCCGAAGAGCGCATGGCCAGCCATACTCAAAAGCCTTCTCGACCTGAAAAGAGGGAAGCAGAACAGAGGGATAACTAGAGTGTTCACTCCCCGTGGGCCTGTCATGGTCGAATGGTGGAGCACTCCGTTGAGAAAGCAGGGGAAGATAGTCGGCCTTCACACATCGTTGCGTGACATCACCCAACAGCACGAGGCTGAGCAGCAGATGCGCTGGCTCATGAAAGGCTTTGAGACCTCCAATGATGTCATCTTCACCACCAACAGGGAGGGCATCATCCAGCATATCAATCCTGCCTTCACAAGGCTCTATGGCTATGCCTGGAAAGACGTTACAGGAAAGACTCCCCGCATCCTGAAATCAGACCATTTCAAGAGGCCTTTCTACCGCGCCCTTTGGAGACGGCTCCTTCGGAAGGAGACGATCCTGCAGGAATTCATCAACCGTAAGAAGGATGGTAAGCTCGTCACCATGCAGGCGGTGCTCAGTCCGATCTTGGACAATGAGCAAAAGATCATGGGTTTCATGGCTGTCCAACGGGACATCACTAAAGAGAAAGCGCATCAGCAGGAGCTAAAGAAGGAAAAGGAGTTCTCTGAGCGGGTCATCGAGACCGCTCCCGGTCTGATTGTGGGTCTGGACAAGAAAGGACGCATCATCCTCTTCAATGCAGGCGCTGAATGGATAACGGGCTACAAGAAGCGCGAGGTCATGGGAAAGGACTGGTTCTCTCTCTTCATCCCGGCAAGAAAGCAAAAACCGGTCAGGAGCGTCTTGAACGGTCTGCTTAAAGGAAAGCCTCTGTTCCATCACGAGAACGTCATAAGAACCAAGGACGGAAAAGAGAAAGTCATCTCTTGGTATAATAACATCATCAATGATGAACAGGGAAAGATCAAGATGGTCCTTGCTGAGGGCAGGGACATCACCCTGAGACGAGATGCAGAAGAGAAGATGAAGGAGTTCCAGCGTCGTCTGCTCAAGGCACAACGTGTATCGAAGATGGGTTTCCTCGATTGGGATCTCAAGACAGGAAAGATCTATCTCTCTGAAGAGGTCATCGAACTCTATGGACTCAAACCCGGAACCGATGAGGTCACTTTTGACATGTTGATGAAGTATGTGCATCCTGGTGATCGGGACATGATCAAGAAGGGATTCCGTATGGCCTTCCGGGGAACCGCTGCTCTTGACCTGGACCATCGTATCCGGCGACGTGATGGCAAGGAGCTCTGGCTTCATGCCCACGCAGAGTTGGACTATGATGCGAAAGGGCACAAGCGTCGCGTATTGGGGACGGTAATCGATGTGACTGACCGAAAACGTGCAGAGACTGCCCTTCGGGAGAGTGAGAACAAGTTCAAGACCCTCTTTGATTCTTCCGTTGATGCGTTGATGGTCCTGGCTCCTCCGAGTTGGCGATTCATCGAGGGCAATCAGGCGACTCTGAGCCTTTTCGGTTGCAAGAGTGAAGAAGCGTTCACCACCAAGACACCGTGGGATCTTTCTCCCCCTGAGCAACCCGACGGGACCTTGTCCAGGATGAAGGCAAAAAAGATGATTTCCATGGCGCTTAAGGAAGGGCATGCCTATTTTGATTGGGTGCATCAACGGCAAGACGGAACCACCTTTCCCGCAACAATCCTCCTTTCCCGATTCAGCAAGAATAAGCGATTCGCTCTTCAGGCAACCATCCGGGATATCTCAAAAGAACGGGCAGCAGAACATGAGCGTGAAAAGATGAACAGCGAATTGCAGCGTAAAGTGGATGACCTGGAACGCTTCCAGAAATTTACCGTCGGCAGGGAACTACGGATGGTGGAGCTCAAGAAGAGGATACGACAGCTGGAAGCGAAACAGGGCAGCAAGTGATGGTGAACTGAAGGTGATGGTGAACTGAAGGTGATGGTGAACTGAAGGTGATGGTGAACTGAAGGTGATGGTGAACTGAAGGTGATGGTGAACTGATGATCTCTGGTCAGTCAAGGGGATGGCCCGGAAGGCTTGTTTTATTGTCCTTGCTTGTCATCCTGCCGGGTTCCCTGCTCATTGCTCCTTCGGTCATCGCTCAGTCTGTTCAGGATGCTTCCGGGAACTCTCTGGCCTTCTCGCGTGGAAAGACGGCGATTAAACAGACGGCCCTGGATGTTGCGAAGCAGATAGGGAGCTATCTCCTGTTCCATCCCGACATGACCCTGCAGGATCTCCAGCAGGATGCCTACTTCCAGACCCTGGCTGTCCAGAGGGTGGGCAAGACAGGATACACGGCGGTGACAGACTATGATACGCTCATTGCCCGTTTTCACAAGGATCCGAAGATCGTCGATATGGACCTCCACACCCTGGCCGGGAAACTGCCGAGCTTTTGGGGCATCATGGTCAAGACCGAGGGGGGGCGTACCGCAGAGGGGCTGTATGACTGGAAAGATCCTGATGGTTCCCTGAGGAAAAAGTACATGTATATCACTCCGGTTCGCCGAAGGACCGCAGACGGCGTGGGTCTTACTGTCGCTGCCACCACCTATCTGGATGAATATGCTTTCGAAGATGACAACGTCATGATCCCCTCTCTTTTCTCGTCGCTTAATTATACGTATCTCTCTGTCTTCTTGCTCGGCTTCTTGATCTATTTCTTCCTGTTCTGGTCCATCAACCGGCATTCATCAGACAAACGCGTCACCATCTCCTATCGGCTTATGCTGGTCTTTGGGTTGCTGCTGCTGATGACCTATACCTTCCGGTTGCATGTCCATGATCTTTCTTTGGTCACCTATCTGGCGCGCACGATCTTTGTCCTGGCGTACATGTTCTCTTTCTATTATCTGTTGACCATGTTCAGTGTCGCGAGATATCATCTTCATCGGGTTGTCCTGGGGACCATGCATCTGCTTTCCATCATGATGATCAGCTGGACCCTCTTCAGCGACCAGGTCGTGAAAGGCGCGGTCTTGCAGCCAGACCTCCTGGCTGCCTACGGTACTGTTGGTCTGGTCCGGGGGGCTTATTTTGACCTTTTAATCCTGCTCCTCATCCTCCTCTATGTCGTCTCTTTCACCGTACTCTTCCTTGAATATCTCATACGCAAGGATAAACGGATGAAATATTTCTTCTATGGGTTTCTTCTTTCCCTTGCGTTCCTCATTCCTCATGCGCTCTCTGAAAGCCTGTTCGGTCTGCGCAATCCGCTCATCCCGCTCATTTTTCCTGTCCTCATGGCACTGTTGGTGGGATTTGCCCTTTTCCGGCAGGGTTACCTGAGCTACAAGGCAAATTTCATCATGGTCATCCTGGGCATGGTCCTCCTCATCATCATCGCGACCTTCTTGTTCAATGCTGACAAGTCAGCCATCAGTTACAAAACCGAGACCCTTTCGCAGACAAAAGCCCGCCTTTCCCTGCTTGCGGACATCAAAGCCAATGAAATAACCTCAGAGTTCTCCACCATTCTCAATGATGCTTACATTACAAGCAAAGACCCGCAGCTATTGGGTGCAGGAGGTGTGGGTGCATGGGATGCAGGAGAAAAGAGGGCTTCGTTTCTTGTCCTCTCTCATCTCTATGCACGTCTTTCGGGAAACATAGAGAGTGCCTATCTGATGGACAAGAACGGCATGGTCCTGATGCGGGTGCCGTTCAATAGATTCTATGAAGGAAAGGAAAAGAACTATACGAACAAACCAGGAGTGAAAGATGCCCTGGAAAAGGACGAACCGGTCATATCATCTCTTTTCCGGACAGCGTACAACGATTCGGTATTCTCTGTCATCGTTCCCATCGAAAGGAACAACACCCAACAGGGTCTGCTGAGGATGAACATCCCCCTGCAGATTATTCTCGACCGTCATATCATGTCGATAGGAGCAGAGACCGGTCTTGATGTGCATCTGCTGATAGATAACAAGACGTTCCATGGTAGCGGTTCAGAGGATTCGGGGCTGGCAGGGATCTTGTCCGGTGTTTTGACGACAGAGAAGCAGGGGGGAGTTCCTCCATCGGGCTCCTTCTTCCTGGGTGTCCGGGGTTCTGAATCGTTCATTGTCTCGTCTGGAGACGCTCCTGATGCGAAGAAACTCGGGGTCTACGAGTCCTTCAAGGTTGGGGAAGATACATGGACCCTTGTCATCGTCGAGCCCCTCGACACCATCTATGCAGGTGTCTCAGCATCTCTTTCCCGGATCTGGCGTTCTGCAATCACCATCGTCGTGATGGTCGTGCTTCTTGGGATCCTTTCCTTTATCATCCTCACGAAGAATCTTCGCATGGAAGTCCAACGGCAGACAAAAGAGCTTGCAAAGATGAATACGACTCTTGAGCTTACCGTGAAGCACCGTACAGAAGAATTAAACGAGGCCAACAAGAAGCTTGCAGGCCATAGCAAGGATCTCGAGAAGATCGTCCGCAGGAAGACGAAAGAGCTCAGGGCTAAGGTGGACGAGCTCGAGAGGAACAAAGCGGCCATGCTCAACATACTTGAGGATTCTGACGAGGCCAAGAACCGGCTCGTCATCGCCCAAAGAAAGCTGAAGGAAAGCATGAACGAACTGGAGAAGCTGGATTTCCAGAAGGACCAGTTCATCTCCATCGCGGCCCATGAATTGAAGACTCCGCTGACGAGCATCAAGGGATTCACCGATCTCCTGAAGAATCCGGCGGTGGCGAACGACAAGAAGAAGCGTCAGAAGTTTCTGACCATAATCTATAACGATACCACCCGGCTCGGGGAGCTGATCAGCAACATCCTCGAGCTTTCCCGGATGGATATCGGGACCCTCAAGCTTGCCTGGGAGAAAGTGAATCTTGGTGAGGTCTTCGGTGCCTGCTTGCCTCAGGTAACGCTCCAGGTGAAAGCGAAGGGCCTTCGCTTCCAGACTCATATCCCCCGCTCGCTTCCCTCGGTCTTTATCGACAAGGACAAGCTCATCCAGGTCATCCGTAACCTGGTCAACAATGCAGTGCACTATACTGACAAGGGGACCATCACCCTCACTGTCGAGAGGAGACAGAAGGACATCAAGGTGAGTGTCTCTGATACCGGCAAGGGCATCCCCCCGGAGAGTCTCGAGAAGATCTTTGAGCGTTTCTATCAGGTCGATTCTCCTCTGACCAGACAGATAGGCGGGTCAGGCCTCGGGCTCTCCATCAGCAGAGGGTTCATCGAGGCCATGGGCGGGAAGATATGGGCAGAGAGCAGCCCGGGAAACGGCTCGACATTCTCGTTCATCCTTCCTCTGAAAGCTCCGAAGACCATGAAGAAGACCATCAACATCATGCCGGGAAGAGTTGATGCTGGAAAAGCTGATGCCCCGCGAGACGATCTCCGAAGATCAGGTTCCCGCAGGGGCGCGGCAAGGAAGAGCAGCAGAGTGTCCCGGACAAGAAAAGAGAAACAGAGCGGGAAAGGATCAGAAGGTTGATTCTGGACATTACGTTGCCGGGAAAGATCTGGGTTATCGGATCTCCGATAGAGAATTAAGAATTACGCGATCCGAAGGATCCGTCCCCTTATCTGCCCAGGTGCTTCTTGACGGTCTTGATAAGGTCCGCATTCTCGAACGGCTTGGTGATGTAATCCAGCACCTTGAGCTTGCCAAGCACATCCTTGCCTGTCTCAGAGAACCTTGCTACGGTGAGGAAGATGATCTTCTGGTCCTTGGTCTTGGGATTCTTCCTGATGTTTTCTATGGTCTCCCTTCCGCTCATCCCGGGCATCATCATGTCCATGAGGATAAGGTCGGGCTTTTCCTTCTGGAGGAGGTCAAGGCATTCCTGTCCTGACGATGCGGTCAGGACATGGTATCCTTCCTGTTCGAAGATGGCTTCGATAAGCTGTCTGAGGCTTTCTTCATCATCCACTGCAAGTATGGTCTTCATGGTCTTCCTACGCCTCACTTATTTTCTCTCTGTCTCTATCTCTCCCCGTGTGGATCTCTTGTCCGAGGAGCGTAATGAGCATATCATATCCTTCATCGTATTTATGTGTTATGTTCTTCTCTTCGCCTTTTTCTCATGCGTCTGATTATGTGCTCAAGATATTCAAGATGGGCCCTTCCAGGAAGCGGGGTCATCGCTGATCCTGCACAGGGTGGGTTTGGTGGGTTTCCTTTCCGTTGAGCCAGATGGTCCTGTCCAGGAACAAGGCAAGATCATTGGCCAGCCTTTCCGAGTTCTCGTAATAGGGACGGATCTTCCGCTCGAAGAAGAGGATTTTGCTCATGTTCTTGTCTTTCGTCTTCATGGAAAGGTCGTTGATGAAGTGGAGAAGCTCAAAATCAGCCTTATAGCTGAGCAGTGCGCTGAAGGTGTCGAAGACGACCCCTGAACATCGCTTCTCTTTCATCTTCTGCATGATGGTCTCTGAAAGGACGCTCAGTTTTATGGGGTCAGGAAGGAAGGTGCAGTCCTCTTGCTCTTCCTGTTTCTCATAATGGCTGCTCAACGTATCGATGAAATGGAACTGCGTCGTCGGTATGAAACTGCTCTGGAACCTTTCTTTTATCTCGCTGTAGGGCCGTGCCAGGCACACATAGCAGAAATTGCGTCTGCTTTCATGCAGCTGTTGCAGGAGTGCCGGCGTCTTTGTGTCATAGGCATGCTCGTTCATGACCACCAATACGCTCATGTCGTTCGTTATCTCGTTGAGTTTGTCCATGCTATCCCTTTTTCTTCCGTGTTCTGTTGTCTTTCTCTTCCTGCAGCGACCTTTCCTATGATGCCTTATCGTACGCCCCTGTCAATGATGCTCATCAGCATTTCCCTGGATTCTGTTCAGTATTGACCTAAGTATCGGCTTATAAAGACCAGTGGGTGGTGGGGTAGAATCGCAGGCCAAAAGGTTGTCCCTGCTCTTTTCCAAGAGCAGGGACCCCCGGTGTATGAATGATGAGATGAATATCGTTGGTCTCATCGGCCTTGGTCTTGTAGGATAAGAGGAGCTCTGACTATAAAGAGTTATTGTAGAAATCAGGATAAATTATGCCTGTTTTGGTATAACTTTTCATCACTGGCTGCAGATCGCATGTTCTCCTCCTCTGTGTCCTCTTCTTCTGTCACTGCTGCTTCCTGCTCTTTTCTGGTCTTCGACAGGCCATGTGGCTATCATTATTGGATAAACTCTCTATTAAACATCTCTTATTCTCTAATTCTTTTTCCTGTATCATAGAATACAGTCCTGATTCATGATAAAATGGATAAATATATTGAAAAGCTTATTAAACAATCAGGACTTCTAAGAGCATTAAAAGAGCATTAAGAAAGACGGCATGGGTGACCTGGCATGGGTGACACTTCAGAAAAGAGGCAAGGTGATGCGGGATGACCGATGTGGTCCTGGTCAATCTCAACAGGATACTTGTCCCCCCTATCGCGCCCTATGCGCTTGACGTTCTCGGTTCGGCCCTACGGCAGGAAGGCCACGATGTCGAGATCCTCGACCTCACCTTGACCGATGATCCTTCTGCTTCCATCGACAGCTATTTTCAGAGGTCACGCCCTGAGCTGGTCGCCCTCACCCTTCGGAATACCCATGATCTCTATTTCCCTTCCTTCTTCGACCTGCCAGAGAAGGGTTCTTTCCTGCCTGAACATCATCGTCTTGTGGATCGGATCAAGGGTCACATCGACCCTGAGCGCATCATCCTGGGCGGAGTAGGGTTCTCCTCACAGCCGGAAGCCCTGCTGCACTATCTTGGTCTTCGCTATGGTGTCCAGGGCCAGGGTGACCAGGTCCTCGTGGAGCTTGCCGACGGGCTTTCCAGGGGAGCGTCCCTCGCAAGCCAATTCGCAGTGAGGGCTTCATCGGCAGGAAAGCCTGTTGCTATGGGCATTGCAGGCGATGATGGAGCATCGGTGTCGGCAGATGAGGTCCCTCTCTTCATCGATGGACGTGCAACAAGGATACTTTCAAAGGTCGACCGTTCCCTGGTGGACAATGCATGGTACTATGAGCATGGCGGGCTCGGTGCCATCCGGACGTCCCATGGCTGTACCATGCCCTGCAGAACCTACTGCATTGAACCTGAGGCCAAGATGGATGGATACGCCCTTGTCTCCCTGGAGGACACGCTCTCTGAATTCGATCAGCTCATCGGTCAGAGAGTCCATGATATCCATTCGGCCGACAGTGAGTTCAACATTCCCTTCGCCCATTCCAAAGATGTCCTGAGGGCCATAGCTTCGCGAGGGTATGGGACGAATCAGTTGCGTTTCTGGCTCTATGCGCAGCCGTCACCCTTCGACGAAGAATATGCGCGTCTCCTCTCCCGGGCCAATGGGGCGGGGATCAATTTCGGTGTCGACCATACTGACCGGAATATGCTCCGGAAGATGGGCAAATGGTATGGCCTTGAGGAGATTGCGAAGGCGACGCGGCTTGCACAGGACAACGGAATCCCTGTCGCCCATGAGCTTCTCTTCGGTTTTCCCGGAGACAGCCCTGAGAAGATGTTCCGTTCCCTTGATGATATACAGGCTCTCGATCCTCATGTGGTCGGTGTCTCTTTGGGCGTCGCCGTCCTGCCCGGGACCGCACTAGGGCGGGCCTATCTGGAGAAGGTCCTCTCTGGAGAACCGACGCCTGGTTTCTATCATGCTGATGATGCGGTTTATGCTGATCCTGCCGGGCTTGATGGGCAGCAGGAGGCAGGAAGACCGTCCAATGGGCATCGTGCATCCAGGCCAGCTGTCCGAGATGCCTTGCTCGGTCCGGTCTATTATATGGATCCTTCCTTCTCCCTGCCTTCGATCTTCGAGGAGTTGCATGCAAGGATCGACGTCTCCCGTGTCATGATCCCCCAGCTGGACAGCACGGGCATGATGACCAATCAGCTGGTGGGCTCACGTCGTCTTGAGGGGCAGCTCCAGGAACACCGCAAGGGAGCCTATTGGTTCCACTACCCGGAAAGTCATCATCAAGAATCCTCTTTCCCTGTCCGGCGAGGTGCATGATCCATGGATTCTCGTATACCTGACCCGATATCCTCTGCTTCGGAAGGACAGTCCCCTCCTGTTCCTGATGATTCTCTTCGGAACCGTCTCGGTCAGGATGATCTTGCAAGACTCGGTGCACTGCTCGATCTTCCTGCGGACCAGGTGACCTTCTCCGCGCTCTTCACGAGATATGCCGAGAGCTATGATGCCGTCGTGGGGACCAACTCCCAGTATCGGCGTCTGCAGCAGGAGGTGGCAGACATCCTCCAAGGCTGTTCCGCCGTCGCCGACATCGGATGCGGGACCGGCAACCAGACCATCCTCCTCGCGAAGAAGGGCATCCACGTCGACGGCTATGATTCCAACGAGGAGATGCTCAAAAAGGCAGAGCTCAAGGTGCAGCAGGAGGGGCTTGAGCATCTCGTCGATCTGCATCTTGCGGACGCTTCCTGTTTCACCTTGCCCCCCAACCGCTATGACGGAGCGGCCATGCTCAACGTGCTCTACGCTCTCGACGATCCCTATCATGCCCTGGACCAGGCTTACCGTGCTCTGAAGAAAGACGGGATCCTCGTCGTCTCCGGGCCCAAACCCGACCAGGACGTGCGGATACTGACGAGCGGGCTTCTGGCCGAGCTGCTGCAGACCGGCCGTCTTCAGGACAGGCAACAGGACCTGCAGATCGTCAGCATGGTCAACCAGCTTCTGGATGCGAACATCAAGAACCATTTTTCCACCGAGCGGATGAAGAGGATCCTCCTGGAGTATGTGGGATTCAGCGATGTCCTGGCAGCAGACACCCTGCCCGGGAAGGAAGTGTATATGAAGCAGGCCTTCCTTCTGGCGGTGAAGAAAGGCATCGTCTACGCCGGCCTTCCCATGGATGACCTTGTCATACGGCAAGCGCTGCCCGAAGAGCTTCCTTCGCTCTATCGTTTCCGCTACCATTATCTCAACGAACGGAAGGGACACACACCTCCTTTCTACAGGCATCCGCTCACCGATGCCGATGCGTTTGACGAGCACGCCTATCATCTCATCGCAAGCCATCATGGAAAGCTCCTGGGGACGATGCGTCTTGTGGAGGACAGTCCCCGGGACAAGCTGCCCGCCGACGCATTCTATCCGCTTGACCACTATCGCCAGCAGGGCGCAAGGATCATCGAGCCAGGGAGATGGATCCGGATGCCCTATGTCCGGGCAGGGGTGGGTCTCAAGCTCCTTTTCGAGGCCTTCCGCTTCTCGCGGGCGAAGGGTGCCACCCATTGGGTCCAGATCCTTGAGGCCGATGAGTATGACCTCTACAAGAAGATCGGGGTCCCCATGGACACTCCTCTGACCGTCTCGGTCAACGGCATAGAACGGCAGGCCTATCTGGAGATCGTCGACCTGGAGAATCCTCCGCGCTTCCTGAGACGGGCACTCTGAAGAAGAGAACCTGTTCTTCCCTCTTCGATTCTTCCTCTCCGGCCTTCTTCGATGGTTTCTCTTTCTGACCTTCCGGGACCATCTCAGAGAACAGGATCATCTCAGGTAATGCATGGTCTGTTCGAGCTGTCTGAGCTCAGGGTATCGTGATACGGGCGAAGGAAGCTGTCGCTTCTCCATGGGACTCAGGTCCTTCTTCTTGATCAGGCGCGTAGGAAATGTCTCTTCGAGGCAGAACTGCTTGCCCTGGACCTTGCATTGCTTCTCGATGGTGACCATCTCTTCCCCGAAGATCTCCTCGAAGATGCCCGCCGTGGCTCCCCGGTGTCCCTGGCTGACAGGTTCCTTCTGCGTGCCGAAGAGCTTGAGATATTTCTCTTCATAGGGTGCGACGACCTTCTTGAGGAGCACGATATGGTTCTTCCGGTCCAACTTCAGGATCTCGTTCCGTCCCATGCCCACCATCTTGTACTGCTCCATGATCATGGAGAATATCCTTTTCGGGTCCTTGATGCCGAACTTGTCCCTGAGGATGCGGACGGCGACCTTTCCTTGGATCTTGCCCGTATGATAGAAGATGTCCTGGACGATGTGCCTGTCGAGATACTTGTTGAGCAGGAACTGCTGCATGGCAAAGCTTGTCATGGGCAGCATGAGGGCCTCCACCCCTGCCACCCGGAGCACACCGTTCCTGTCGAAGCGGAAGATGCCATGGCCTCCCATCAGTCTGACGAAGCTGTTGGTCCATCGTGCTATCATCGGTATCGCTTCTTCTGTTGCTTTGTTGATATCTGGAAACGTTAGACGGGGTTTCCCCGACGTACCCAAAGGTGATGGGGAGAGGATGGTGTGCATGAACGGGGGAAAGAAAGACCGAATGCCCGTTCTTTATTCCTCCGCCGCTTGCCGTGTTCAGGAAAGCGAATGGATGATGATCCCTTTCTTGGATATCTCGAGCGGATGCACATCCTCATCGTTGTTGACCTCTCGCATCTTGCGGACGATCAGGCTGCGTGAGTACTCTCCTCCAAGCGCCTCATAGTTGATGGTGATGATGCCGTCACAGACGAATTCAGAGACCGAGTCGCGGGACAGCTGGCCTTCCTGCGTCTGGGAGATGAGGAGGGATGTTACCTCCCGGAGGCTTTTGAGCCTGTTGACGAAAGAATAGATGAAACGCTGGATGCTATAGGCGGTGATATCGGTGACCTTCACATGCGCCGTTGGTGAGTTGATGGCGAGGGCCGAGAGCGAATCGATGACCAGTCTTCTGATCCTGTTCTTCCTGATGAAGTTGACGATCTCATCGACGGTGTTCTGTTTGATCTCACTCACCGGGATGTTGAGGAAGGTGACGATGCCCTGCTTTTCGAGCAACGGATAGTCCCATCCGAATTTTGCTGCCTGAGCCCTGAGATTCTCTGCCTGTTCTTCAAAGGAGACGAAAAGCCCTTTCTCTTTGAACCGTACCGCTCCCTGATAGATGTACTCCAGGGAGAAGATGGTCTTCCCGGTGCCGGGTGTGCCGCTGAGGAGGATGCATTTTCCCTGAGGGACGCCTCCGTCGACGAGCGCATCAAAGCCCCTGATGCCCATGGGTGTCCTGTGGTCCCTTGTCCTGGTCTTCCTGCCTGTTGCTGTCATGCTGTTCCCTCTGTCGGCCCTTCTGGTCCTCTTCGTCCTGTTGCTCTTTCTGGTCGTCATCTTCCTATCGAAGGCCTAATTTGTCTATCACATAGAGAAAGATTATCTTGGTCTTGGTCTCGATCTTCTGGCAATGGGCTTTCTTGGTCAGTGTGAGGTTCTTCCGTAATTCCCGCGGCATCAGAAAATAGGTCGTCGCTTCATTCTTGCCCCTGGGCGCTATCTTGGTCTCGATGGAGGCGATATCCTCTGAGAAGAGATGGACGTTGTTCAGACGGCCCTGCAGCTGGAGCGCTTCTTCATAATCTACGACGACTTCGAAGATGACGCTTCCGTCCTCTTTCGTCTTAGAACTGAGGATGGTTCCCATGATGCTGTGAAACAGGCAAGGGTATAAATAGGTTTTGTTTTTCTCACTGTGGCAGGATAAAAAAGTCGGAATGTTGTCCTGTTTTCCCCCTGTCCTGTCTTCCTCTCTTTCTCTTCTTCTTTCTCTCTTTCAGTCTCACTCTTTCTTTCCTGAGCAGGATCGGCGGATCGCTTCATCACGTTATTATGCTCTTCCTTCATCATCCCATCACTTCAGTTCGAGATAGAGGGTGATGCTGTTCTCGTTGTTCGGGGCGATGTATTGCCGCAGCAGGGCAGGGACCCGTATCTCGAACTCATAGTTTCCATAGGCGCCGGTCTTCACCCCTTTGTTCTCGGTGATGAAGACCACATCCTCCGTGCCGTCGAAGTTGCCGTCCCCTCCGTCACTGGTGTCCCAGAGGATGCCGGTCATGAAGGAGCTGGTGTTGGTGGAGTTTGCGAGCGGTACCTGGGTCTGGTTCTTTCCGAAGATGATGAAGCTGCCGGTCTTCCGCGGGCTTCCCTGGGCGGTGAAGGTCGTGTTCACGTTCTGGGTGAAGTTCTCCATGTTGAGGGCGTCATCGAGCTGGGTGAAGTCGTCCATCCGGGTGGCGTTGCTGCTGTTCTGGCCCAATGCCCTGAGAGCGCTCCAGGAGACCGACCCGTCGCTGTCCACCGCATAGATGTTCGTGCCGGTGGCGTTGCTGATCGTCCAGGCGAAGGCGACGTTGGCGTCGGTGTCGTGGATCTCCAGATCACCGCTATTGTTGCCGACGATGAAGTGCCAGGCAGAGATGGTGATGTTGCGGGAGGCGTTGTTGTTGTCTTCAGATGTCTCTGTCACGTTGTTGTGATAGTCGGCGAACACCCAGATGGTGTGGAGGTCCAGCTTCGCGGTCCAGGTGACGTTGACCGTTATGTTCTCGTCCGCTCCAAGGTTGGTGACGTTGATCTCTGCTCCGATGAGGCTTCCTCCTGAGGACGGCCGGCCGTCATAGAACCGCACAGCGAAGAAATCAGCGGCGGTGCCGCCGATGTTCATGATCGTGGCATTGATCAGGATGCTCTGTCCTTCTGTCGGTGAGGTGGTGTTGAAGGTGATGAACGATGCATTGACGAAGAGATCAGGGATGTTGATGACGAATGACCTGGTCAGTGAGGTGTTGCTGTTGTTGAGGCTGTCCCAGCAGGCCACGCTCCAGTTGTGGGTTCCCTGGCTGAAGTTCGCCACGGTCTGGCTGATGACGATCCCCGAGGACCCGGCGATGCCGGAGACGTTGACCTGGTCGTCGATGGTGAGGTTGCAGGTCATGGCGCTGAGGACATTGTCGCTGGCTGTCCAATTGAAAAGGACCGTGTTGCTGTTCATCGCCTGGGATGGGCTGGGGTGATGGAGATCGATGGCAGGCCCTTCGTTGTCGATGTACAGCAGGCGCCCGGAGACGTTGGTTCCCCTGTTGCCTGATCCGTCGGTGCAGTTCACGGTCCAGTTATAGACGTTGTCCGGAAGACCATAGACCGTGAAGTTATTGCTCTGGGAAGCGGAGATGGAGGTGTTCGTCCTGTTCACCACATCGTTGAGGATGAGGCTGCAGTCCGCTATCGAACCTGAGTTGTCCCGGGGGACATAGACGAAGGTCTGGTTCTGTTCCTTGCTCTCCGTGCCGTCACCAGGAGACAGGAGGGCCACACGCGGCGGTTCATTGAGGGTGAAGTTCCTGGTGGGGCTCGTACCGCTGTTGGACGCATTGTCGAGACAGGTGACATTCCAGAAGAAGAGCCCGTCGGTCAATCCTGTCGTCGTCGAGGAGGCGTTGGTTCCGTTCTGTACCACAAGGGTGCTGGGATTGGTGACGCTGCCGTTCAGGGTGATGTTGCATAGGAGAGGCGTCCCCATATCATCGCTCGCGGTGAAATTGAAGGTGATGCTGGAGGAGTCCATCGAGGCGTTGGCTTCCGGCGTCAGGAGGGTGATGTTCGGCCCTGTCCTGTCCACCCTGAAGATCCGGGGAGCTGCGGCCGATGAAAGGCCGCCGAGGTCGATGCATTGGACCGTCCAGTTGTAGATGCCCGGGGCGAGTCCGCTGAGGGAGAAGTTCTGCTGGGATCCGCTGATGAGGGCCGTGGTGTTGGTCTGGTTGAGCTGGTCGTCGACATATAATGAGCAGTTGGCCAGTCCGCCGGTGTCCGTCGGAGTGTACAGGAAGGTGATGTTCCCGGTATTGTTCCAATAGTTTGTCGGAGGTTGGTCCAGGACGATGGTCGGTGGAGCGTTGACGGTGAAGTTCCTGGTGGTGCTGGTGTGGCTGTTGCTGGCGTTGTCCTGGCAGGTGACGTTCCATTGGTGGAATCCGTCGTTGATGCCT
>JAADFO010000047.1 GCA_013152815.1 Nanobdellati archaeon | reverse complement strand
GCTGATTCACGGCCCTTCGGCTACAATCCCCTGACCGGCACCATGGCCATCGGCTACAACATCTACGTCGGCATCGTTCCCGGAGAGGACACCAAGGTGGACCTCTTCCTCCGCTGCAATCCTCAGAAGCAGTACCACGAGTTCTGCAACCGCAGGACGGCAGATGAACGGAGGACCCCGAACATCCTCCTTCCCAAGATCATGCGCAAGAACGATGAGATGCTCGACCAGCGCTACTTCTGGGTCGACGATCCTGCCAAATACTGGTACAACGAGGTCGTCCTCCAGCTGACCTCTCTGGGAGATGTCCGTAGCGGCCAGAAGAAGATGAAAGAATACACCTGGGACATCGCCCACCGTGGAAATCTCGGCTATGAATGCCATTTCGACCTCATCTCAGGCATCACCTGCCAGGCGCCCTATGCGAGCCAATCAGGCATCCTCAAGATCATCCCCCAGCAGAGCAAGCTCAGCCCGCTGCAGCCCAGCTATGATTTCAAGCCGCAGAACACCGCAGCCGCTCTCGTCACCCTCGACAACCACTACCAGGACAAGCTGGGGATCAACTACCAGGGGCCGGCCATCGGAGACAAGCCAGGGCTCAGCGGAAGCATCCTCTACGGCATTGATCCTGGCGAAGAGGACGGCCAGGTCTACAACCTCTATGCCCTGTCCTTCCCTGAATGGCTCGGAGAAAGGAACACGAATTTCGAGCCGATAGAAGGAGATTTCCGGGTGGTCGATACCAGCGGCAAATACGCGACGGTCGATAATGGTGTGGCGCGGGCAAAGATGACCTTCACGATCACGGACACCGAAGGCAGATCCTATCCCTTCGACAGGGCGACCACCCTGACAAAATGGGTCTATATCAACCAGAAAGGCATCTATCTGCACTATCCAGATGAAAAAGATGAGAAGGATCCCTTGCCTTTCCTTTCTACTGATGAAGTATCATGGATAGCCTTCGATAAGCTCACCATCGGCCTCAACCGTGACGTCGCCAGCACCAGCACCATCATCATCTCCCTCTGGGACAAGGACGGCAAGTCTATACAACCGAGCGCCAAGTTCATCCAGCACATGGAAGACACAGACTGGAAGGGCGGACCCTACCAGATAAAGGCAGATGTCCTATCGACCTTCGGAGGAGAAGCGCCCATCCTCTACGACGGAAAATCCCAGGAACTCACCTTCCCCAAGATCAACTACCGCCGCAAGACCACCGAAGACATGCAGAAGAAGGTCAGCTGTCAAGCAGGGCCTGTCGTGGACATCGTCGAACCGACCCTGCCTCCTTTCGGCGTGGACCAGGCCCGGCAGAACCAGCAGAACGAGGGCGGCATCCTGGTGAGCAAGACTGCAGTCCCTATTGCCGCCAACATCCGTGACGACTGCAACGACATCCTTGCCGTCAAGGTGACTGTGGAGGGAAAGAAGACCGACTACAAGAAAGAATATCTCATCCTCAATACCGATAAGAAGGCTGTGGACAAACTCACCACCGATGAAAAAAATACGTTCAAGGATGAGCAGGGGGATCTCCCCACGATAACAGGCGTCTCCTTCAGCAGCAAGAATGAAGCCGACAGTGCAGCCATCAAAGACAGGCTCAAGGACTGCACTGCAGATCCTGGGAAACAGATCGCTCTCCGTTTCCTTCCCAAGGAAACCTATCCTGATGATCAGCCTTACCCGCGCACCCCTCCGGTGTATGCCTTCACATGGGTGCCTGATAATAGAGCGACCGACGCTTCTGCAAACAACGAAGAGTTCCTGATCACCATCGAGGCATGGGACGGCTTCTTCAACCCGACAAGGGATAACGGGAACAACAAGAGATGGGTCAAGTTCCCCAGTGACTCGTCCATCACGCCTTCCATGACCGGCTCTTTCACAGGCATAGCCGATGATGCCACCAGCGGAACCGTCGTCCGGAGCTGTTCTTCATCCTGAAACTGCTGTCGAACCCTCATTTCTCCTTCCTTGACACTTTTGATTGAGCAGAGGTAACTCAGCCTATTTAAAAGCACAATCTTTATATATATGCTTCTTCAAAGTATAGGCAGATAGATGGACTTATATTTATATTTAAAAACTCATTAAAAACTAAAAACTCATGTATGCGGTACAAAAGGAGGATGATACGATGAGATACGGAATCATATTGACAGCGGGCCTGGCCATACTGATGCTCTTCTTGGCGGGATGTTCCAGCGGCACCGACGCGCCGTCATTGGTCACAGGACGTTCCTTCAATGGAGGCACCGACGGGATCAAGATGGATTTCATGAGCAATGCTCCTCCGCCCACAGTATTCGATACTTCTGATTCAGTCTTCGACGTCTCCCTGCGTCTCCAGAACCTGGGTGAATACCAGGTTGAACCAGAAGAAGCAACTGTCCAGATTATAGGCATCGACCCCGGGCAGTTCAGCCTCGCTGATCCTGTGCAGAACCCTTCAGGGACACTCTATGGTGTCAGGCTCGACCCACAGGGCAATGTCATCCCCGGGACCATCATGACCGTGGACTTCTTCGGCCTCCACTGGTCCGGCAATCAGCTGACCGGCTCTGTGCCCTACCAGATCAGCGCGAGCCTCTGCTATCAGTATGAGACCAAGGCCATAGCCAAACTCTGCCTGAAACCGGATCTTCTTACCCGACCGAGAGCTTCTGATGTGTGCGATGTGACCCGAGCCATGAATCCAGAAAGCTCTGGAGCACCGATCAGGGTAGAAAACCTGAAGCAGAGTGCGGTGGGCAAGAACAAGCTGACCTTCTCGTTCCAGATCCAGCATGTGGGGACCGGCGAGATCTTCACCAACGAAGCCGGCGCAGCGGTCTGTGACGATTCGCGGTTCTCCAACGAGGACAAGGTGAAGGTGAGCGATTCCATCCTTTCAGGACTCGGCAATCTGGGCACCATCAGCTGTCCCGGCCTGAGCCAGAACGACGGCTATGTGAAGCTCTTCGACGGGAAAGCGACAATCTCCTGCACCGCAGAACTTAGCTCCGGCGCAGTATCCGGCAACTTCGAACGGGCGCTCGACATCAACCTCATCTACAACTACCGCGAGATCGAATCGGTCCCGATCATGGTGAGGCATATCGAGGACGAAGGCTAGAACGAGGCTTCTTTTTTCTTTTCTTTTTTTTCTCTGAGATCTTCTCTCTTTGAGAATCAGCGGGTGATCAGGAATCTGACCCTATCTTGACGACTGCGGCGAGGAAGGCTTCCAGCTGCACATAGGCATCCGACCCTTCCACCATCCGGAACTCTGCCTCACCGCACCTGTCGATGAGCTCGACCTTCTTCCGGTCATCTATCTCCAGCTTCCAGATGCCTTTCTGGACCTGCTTGATGACATCCAGGCCAGAAAGCCCATAGGCGAGCATGGTGTCCAGAAGCTTCTCTCTCGCGGGCATGAACTTCCCTTCTGTTGCCAGAGAAAGGGCATCGACGATCTCTTTGGGTCGCGCGACCGATGCCATGCCGTAGATGTCATCCTCTGTCAGATCGCTCTTCAGGGCAGCGCAGGCCTGCAGGATGTTCTCCATCCTTCTGCAGTCCCCGCCGCTCACCTCATAGAGCGCCTTCTTCGCCGACGCATCGATCTTCAGCGACTCTTTCTTCGCGATGGTATCCATCATCTGTTCGACCTCTTTCTCTTCCAGAGGCTTGAAGCGAAATACAGCACACCTGCTCTGGATAGGATCGATGATCTTGGAAGAATAGTTGCAGGAAAGCACGAACCTGCATGTCTGGGTGTAGTTCTCCATGGTCCTCCTCAATGCCTGCTGCGCTTCCTTGGTGAGGGAATCGCACTCATCAAGGAAGATGACCTTGAAGGGCACATTTCCCAGGGAACGGGTCCTCGCAAAATCCTTGACCTTCACCCGCACCACATCGATGCCTCTCTCGTCCGACGCATTGAGCTCGAGAAAATTCTGCCTGAACTGCTCGCCATACAGGGCCCTTGCGATGACCAAAGCAGTGGTGGACTTGCCTACTCCTGCCGGTCCGGCGAAAAGCATGTGCGGAAGGTTCTGCTGTTCGACAAAGGCCCTGATCCTCTTGATGATGTCCTTCTGGCCCCTGATGTCAGCAAAGGTCTTCGGCCTGTACTTCTCTGTCCAGATGGTGGATTCCAT
>JAADFO010000046.1 GCA_013152815.1 Nanobdellati archaeon | reverse complement strand
CCAGTGCCGGTGAACCGTGTTCTCTTTTCCATCTCGTCTCCTCTGGATCTTTGCATCACCTTGCTTTTTCCGATGAGTCCTCGGTTCCTGATGATGACATAAATCAAGATGAAATATTGTATATCGAGGACCACTATCTCTACCATCAGGTAAGAGAACAGGTCCTGAACGATCAGGAGCAGCGAGGAGAACAGGAAACTGAGGAAGAGCAGGACATATAATCGTCTATGGGTCTCCAGATGATGATGCCTTCTGAAGACATCTGCCACCCGCAGTACGAAGAACACCAGGAAGACGTCTGCAATGCTCCAGAGGATGCCCTCTATCCTCGCCAGTCGGAGGAACAGGGAAGCTGAAATCATTTTCCCAGGGTCCTGTCCAGCAACCTATACGCCCGATAGACCCAATAGGCTATCCATCCCTCTACCAGGACCCAGAACAAACCGAAGATCAGGCACAGCAGGTAGAAGATGTTTCTGTCGATGACGAACATGGGTATCGCCTTCCTGTGATGATTATCGATTAATAAATCTATCTGCTCTCTCTTTCTCAGGTTCAGTCATGCTTAAATAGTTCCCTCTTCTTTCGTCAGTCATCATGAAAAGACAGCTCGCTTTGGTCACCGGGGCCAGTTCTGGCATAGGGAAAGAGATAGCGAGGCTCCTCGCCGAGAAAGGCTATGACCTTCTTCTGGTGAGCAGGAACAAGGACCGGCTCTCAGCGACCAGGAAAGAGCTCCAGAAGGAAGGTGTCATGGTATCTGCCATTGCAATCGACCTCTCTCTTCCCGGAGCAGAAGAGAAGGTCTTCTCTTTCACCCGGTCAAAAGGCATGGACGTGGACATCCTGGTGAACAACGCAGGCTTCGGTGTCTATGGCCAGCATGTGAAGAGCGACATCAGCCGCGTAGGGTCCATGCTCAACCTCAACATCCTCTCATTGACCGGTCTCTGCCGCCTCTACGGCAGCGAGATGAAACGACGTCGCAGAGGACGCATCCTCAACATCGCAAGCACGGCAGCATTCCAGCCAACTCCCTCTTTTGCAGCCTACGGGGCCTCAAAGAGCTATGTCCTGAACTTCTCCGAGGCACTGGCAAAGGAACTGGAGGACCATGGGGTGACGGTCACCTGCCTCTCTCCCGGCGCCACGCAGACAGACTTCTTCCGGGTCGCTCGGGGCGTCCATCATGTGAAGCCGTTGGCTTCCTTTCCGAGAATGTCTCCAGAGATGGTCGCACAGGTGGGTATCGACGCACTGTTCAGGGGCAGGCTGGATGCTGTTCCCGGTTTCCGGAACAAGTTCCTCATCTTTCTTGTCCGGCTTTTCCCACGGACGATGGTGGCGCGAATCTCGAAGAACATGATGTACAAGAGATAAAGAGATGATACGCTCTGCTGTTTCTGCCGCTGGAAAGCCCTTCTCCATCCTGTCTACCCTGATGCATGGCCAGCCAGGAGTCGCTTCCTCATTCGTCGATGCCGAGGATCCCGTAATGCCTATACAGGTATTTCCTCAGTTCTTCAAGCCCCAGGATGACGGCACCGAAGAGCACCATGAGCGGGATGTACTTCCAGGGGAACGTGGCTGTGCCGAAGGTCGTCTGGAATAGCGGAAGCGTCGCGATCAGGGTCAGCAGGATGATCTCCGAGAGGATGCCGATGAAGATGAACCGGTTGGCGAAGAACCCTTCGGTGAAGACCGATGAACGGGTGGTCCTGCAGGCGAACACGTTGAATATCTGGGTGATGATGATGGTCGCGAAGAACCCGGTGATGGCGCTCATATACACCGGGTCGGTCACGGCAAGCTGCTTTCCCCAGCTCCATCCGTCGGCGAAGAGGATGCTGAAGAACACCACATAGGAGAAGGCGGTCTGCAACGGCCCTATGAACCCGTAGGAGCGGGCGATCATCTTCCAGTTGAGGAGCTTTGAACCAGGCGCTCTCGGTTTTCTGTCCATGATGTCCTTGGGGGATCTCTCCATGCCCAGACCGATGGCCGGCAGCATGTCTGTTCCCAGGTCGATGGCCAGGATGAGCAGCACCGGCAAGGCCAGGGGCCATCCGAGGAGGATGAAAAGGAGGAAGGGGACGATCTCCGGCGTGTTGCTGGTCAGGATGTAGATGATGAAGCTCTTGATGTTGTCATAGATGGTGCGTCCGACCCTGATGCCCTCGATGATGGAGGCGAAGTTGTCGTCCAGCAGCACCACGTCGGCAGCATCCTTGGCAACCTCGGTCCCTGACTTTCCCATGGCGATGCCCACATCGGCCTTCTTCAGCGCAGGGGCGTCGTTCACACCATCCCCGGTCACGGCCACCAATTCGCCCATCTGCTGCAGGAGCGAGACGATGCGGAGCTTGTCCTCTGGAAGCGTACGGGCAAAGATGAGCTCCTCATCCTGCAGGATGTGCTTGAGCTGCTCATCGCTGTAATGGGGAAGGTCGGTCCCCTTGATCACGGTCGGCGTCGGCGATGTGACGATGCCCACCTGCCGTGCGATGTTCTCGACCGTGGTCGCCTGGTCGCCGGAGATGACTATGATGCGTATGCCTGCGCGGTGGCAGAGACGGACGGCATCAGGGACCTCTGGTCGTGGAGGGTCCTGCATGACGATGAGGCCGTAGAATGTGTAGTCATGCTGCTCGAAGACCCGCTTCTGCCGGGTGGATGAGACTTCCTTGAGCGCACAGCCCAGCACCCTGAACCCTTTCCGAGCAAACTCCCTGTTCTTCTCGACGATCATGTCCTTCTCCTTCCTGGTGAGACGTCTTCGCTTCCCCTCGATGAAGATGCTGTCGCAACGCTCCAGCACGACCTTGATGGCCCCTTTGAGATGCAGCCGTTCTTTGGTGTTGAACCTGTTGGAGGTGATCATGTATTTTGATTCAGAGCTGAACGGTATCTCGTGAGTGCGGGGGTGGGCCCGCTCGACATAGGTGATGTTGTTGAAGGCAGCGACATATTCCTTCAGGCAGACGTCGGTGGCGTCGCCGAAGGAGGCATGGGTGTCGTCCCTGAGGGTGGCGTTGTTGCACAGCGCCAGGATGTTGTTGAATTCATTCGCTCCTCTGATGGAATGGACGCTCCGGACGGTCTTCCCGTCCAGCACCTGATGTTCCCTGTGGTCGTAACGGTAGAACTTCCTGTTGATGTAGAAGCCATGCACGTTGAGGTTGTTCTCGGTCAGGGTGCCGGTCTTGTCCGAGCAGATGACCGTGAGGCTTCCCAGGGTCTCGACGGCGTCGAGATTCTTGATGAGCACCTGGTGCTTCGCCATGCGCCGTGCTGCGATGGAAAGGGTCAGGATGACCGTCGGCAGCAATCCCTCCGGGACGTTGGCCACGACGATGCCGATGGCGAAGACGATGTTGGTCCAGAAGGAGTTCTTGGTGATGACCACGCCGAGGGCGAAGAAGCTGACGCCCAGGAAGATGGCGATGTAGGAGATGATCCTGATGAAGTGGGCCATCTTCTCCTGCAGGTGCGAGGTCTGGGTCTCCACGTCCTTGGTGACCTTGGCGATCCTTCCTATCTGTGTGTCGTTTCCCGTGGCGATGACGATCGCCTTCCCCAACCCCGACTGGGTAAGCGTGCCGCTGAACACCATGTTCCTGCTCAGGAGGATGTTCCTGCTTGAAGGTCTGAGGCTCCTCAGCTGGGGTTCGCTCTCGCCGGTCAGGGCAGAATGGTCCACCTTCAGGTCGGTCTCCTCGATGAGCCTGGCGTCAGCAGTCACCCGGTCGCCTTCTGAGAGGAGCATGATGTCTCCGGGGACAAGTTCGGTCGACGCTATCTGGGTCTTCTCTCCGTCGCGGATCACCACCACATTCGAGGTCATGAGCTTCTTGAAGGATTTCATGACCTGCTCTGCCTTGTACTCCTGTATGAACGTGAAGATGGCGTTGAGGACCGTCACCCCGAGCAGTGCCCAGGCCACATAGATGGAGCCTTCTCCCGGATGGATGTATTCGCTGATGAAGGAGAGGACAGTGCCGAAGAGCAGCAGGTAGGAGAAGAAATTGTTGAACTGCAGCAGGAACCTGATGATGAGGGGGGTCTCCTTCTTTTCGCTGAGCCGGTTCTGGCCGAAGGTCTCCTGTCTTGTCTCCACCTCTTTTCTGTTCAGCCCCTGAACAGTCGACTCCAGGAGCATGAAGACCTTCTTCAGAGGGATCTCGTGCATCTGCTGCAGCTGTTTCTCGGGTATGGCTTCCATCCTATGCTCTCACTCCTCTTTCTCTTCTCCGATGACGGTCGTCGGCATGGGCTGCCAGGAAGGCGATGGCCGCAAGGAAGAGGGCGAACTCGCAGTAGACCGACGGGAAGATGATGCTCATGGCAGGGAAGAGGATGATCAGGAAGAGCGGAGGGAGCAGGCTGACAAGGATGCCTGCGAGCACCAGCCCATAGATCCGTCTTCTGTGGCGGTCTGTCTCTTCGCGGTATGCTTCTCCCAGAAGATATGTGGCCATGAGGATATAGCCAAAGTAGTAGAGCGTGTAAAGAAAAAGAAGGCTGTGGTCATAGAACAGGGTGTTCTTCACCTGGACGAAGAGGTCGGTGCAGGTCCCCTCGATGATGAAACCCCGTGAGAAGAGGGCGATGGATTCGAAGATGATTGTGGGGATGTAGAGCATGAACGGTTCATGCACTCTTCCTGTCAGGCGCAGGACAAAATGCAGGCCGATCGCCGGAAGGATGGTGTAGGTCAGGAAGCCCATGGTGCCCCACACCTGGGCATTGCCTGTGGTGCAGAGCATGAACTCGGTGAACTGGTATGTCCCCAGTCCGATGATGAGGGCGCCCATGAACCGGGTGACCGTACTCTTCCTGAAGGCCAGCAGGATGATCGCGGCAAAGAAGAACTCGATGAGCGCTGTGGTCAGGGAGACTAACGGAGTGAAACACATGATCTGTCTCTTGTCTTTCCTTTATTAATATGTTTCTATTGTCTCCTGTCCTCTTCTGTTCACAGGAGATCAAGTTCCTGTGATGTGATGACCGTCTCGGTGGGAGCTTTCTTGACCCTGTGTTTGTCGGAATGATCATCCTTCTTGTCCTTCTTCTCTCCCTGCTCTGTCTCTTCTGCCGCAGGGGACGTGAGATCGCCGGCCATCTCCAGTCCGCGTCTGAAATTGATGTTGCCGCAGTTCAGGCATCGGAAATAGGGTCCGAACCTGCCGGTCGCGACCTCCAGCCACTCTCCACAGACGCATCTGATGTCCGGAAGCCTCGTCGAACGGTGGGCATTGCAGACCGGTATGCCCTGGTCGTTGTGGGTGATGCCCTGCTTTCCGCAGAAAGGGCATGCAGAAGTTCTTGACTGACCGTACCTCTTCGGGATGCGCATGTTCTGACAGGCCCGGGCGTAGTTTAAATGCCTTCTGTTTCGACGATTGTTCTCTGTTCTCTGGCAGAGATGGAGCAGAACTAGGACAGGGTCAGTATCTCATTGCCGTCTTCGGTGATGAGCAGGGAATGCTCTGCCTGGGCAACAAGTCCATGGTCCACTTCAATCAGGGGCGGGTACGAATGGATGACATGATGCTGGCTCAGTTCTTTCAGGGCGAATGCCACCTTGAAGGCCGGATACTTTCTGGTGAGCCATCTGGAGGTGAAGGGCAGGCCCCTGAGCTCTGTGAGCTCTTTTGTGAGTTTCCTCGCAAGCGGGTTCCTCACCGGTCTCGGCTGTTCCATGGAGAAGATGTTCGCGGTGTCGGTCTCCTTGATCAGTCCTCTTCCGGTCGTGGCGAAAGGCTCTATGGCGATGATCATGCCTTCTTCCAGTGTTGCGGTCTCGCCGGAATCGAAGTTCGGGATCTGTGGTGGTGTGTGCACCTGATACCTGTCCAGGCCATGGCCGGAGAGGTTCTTGATGGGAGCGAACCCTGCTTTCTGGATGGTCTCCTGGATGGTCTTCCCGATCTCTCCGAGGGTGATGCCCGGCCTGATGATGGCGACGGCATTGTCCAGGGCATCTCTCGCCGCCTGTACCAGGTCCTGATGCTTTCCAGAAAGGTCGACGGTCAGGGCGTTGTCTCCGATGGCTCCGTTTACATGGGCTCCGACGTCGAGGCAGCACACCTGGTCCTTGAATATGGTGAGGTCGTCAGGGTCTGCGCAGTAATGGGCAGCGTTATGGTCCAGCGATATCTGGGCAGGGAAAGCCGGCTCTCCCCCTAGTGCGCGGATCTTCTCTTCGATCTTGTCTGAGGCATCAAGGAGCTTCGCACCCGGCCTTATGAGCGTCCTTCCATACTCCAACGCCCGGGCAGAGATCCTTCCCGCTGACCGCCAGTCCGCAAGGTCTTTTTCCATGGGAAGACAGAGCATCCCTGAAGTATAAAAACTTGATGGAGAAATGGGCCTTGATGGAGAAACAGGCTCTGAAGAACGTTACCCTCTTCTATCGGGCCGTATGCCGAGCAGGAGCCGCTGCTCTGCTGTGAGCAGCTTGCTCCACTGTCTGATGACTCCCGGATCCTCCCTGGTCACCTGCAGCCGGATGAGCCGTCCGAGAATATCCTCTGCGGTCTTCTGATACGCTTCCTGGTAGCTCTCTGCCAGTCCTGCATCGACGAAGAAGTCCATGTATTCAGAGACGTACTGTTCCATACGGATGCGATCGGTACCGATCGACCCTACCGCCAGGTCGATGTCCCTGCCGTTGCCGCCTGCTGCCGTATATTTCAGGAAAAGGTTCTCCTGGGAAGGGCCTTCTCCTCCTGTGCCTTCTGTGTACAGACCGGCCTTCTCGTCGACGAACCTTCCTTGTCCGTACACTATCCGGTGGATGTTTATCTCGATGCCCGCGCATGTCATGGCTTCACACATGTCGAGTCCTGGTTCCTCTGCTATCTTGACCCGTGCATAGTCCTGCCTGAGCCGCTTCCATTGGCCCTCTTCCGTAATCACGGCGAGCGCAGTGTCCAGGGGATTGTTATGCGGAAGAATCTCTTTGAGATGGAGATACAGGTTCTGGGCGTTCTGGTGTTGTTCCATCGTCCTTCATGGGTCGCAGGAAGGAGGGGCCTCTTCTCGTCGGTGTTGTCTGTCTTGCAGGCGGTGTCAGTAGATGATGGCGACGACCAGCCGCCGTATCTGGTCGAACCTGACCTTCCCCGGATCCGGACGGGGATTGTTGTCTCCCTGCATGATGGCATACCAGCCGTCCTCATCCTGCCCTGTCTCCTTCACCCGGTGGATGATGGTGCCTGAGGCGTAACGGGACTGATAGCTGACGATCTCTCCGGGTGTCACCTGTTCGGACGATGTGGGGACGATCTCGATGGCATTGCTTCCCTTGTCGAAGACCGGGTCCATGGAGTTGGTGTCGGTGAAGGCGGCCCATTCAGGGTTCTTCACATCGATGATCACCCGGTCATTGTAGACATGGATGTCTTTTTCGGGTATCCAGTCCTTCGGTGAGGCGACCTCTCCGGGGCCGACAAGATCAGAGATGCCAGGGATCTGGGCAGGGGATTCCAGTGCGTTGATGGGCAGCAGGGATGCCGTGACAAAGCCTGCAAGAAAGATCACGAAAATGAGCAGGATGTCTTTCCTGTCGACAAAGGCAACGGCCTCTCTGAAGCGACTCATGTGTTACTGAGCAGTGGCACTACTATATAAATGTTTCGTAGTATCACTATTGCGGAGTGATTACATTCTCCCTGTGCTGGCTGCGGAGAGTATATAAATGAGCTTGTCACTTCCTCCAGCCATGCTCAGCAGGAAGGTCATGGAAGAGATAGAACAGGCGCAGATAAATGAGCTCACCGAACATATCATCTATACGAAACTTGCACAGAAAGAGAAGAACCGGAAGAACCGGAAGATCCTGCAATCCATCGCAGCCGACGAAGCGAGACATGCAGCATTCTGGCAGAAACTCACGAAGAAAAAGGCATCCCCCAATCGCTGGAAGATCTTTCTTTATTTCATGATTTCCCGCATCTTCGGCCTGGTCTTCGGTCTCAAACTGATGGAACGCGGCGAGGACCTCGCCCAGACGACCTATGCCCGGATAGGCAGATCCTATCCTGCAGCCATCAGCATCAAGAAGGACGAGCAGGAACACGAAAAAAAGATTATCGGCATGATTGAAGAACAACACCTGGAATACGTCGGCTCCATCGTCCTGGGACTCAACGATGCGCTGGTCGAGCTCACCGGAGCCCTGGCCGGTTTCACCCTGGCACTGCAGGACAGCCAGCTCATCGCCCTGGTCGGCCTCATCACCGGCATTGCAGCATCGCTTTCCATGGCAGCTTCTGAATACCTTTCCATGAAAGAAGAGCAGACGACAAAGCAAGGGGAGACGAAGAGCCCGCTCATAGCATCCTTCTATACAGGCGTGGCCTACATCTTCACGGTGACATTCCTTATCCTGCCTTTTCTGCTCCTTTCCTCTGCTGTCATCGCATTAGTATGCTCCCTGGTCATCGCGGTCATGATCATCTTCTTATTTACCTTCTATACCTCGGTGACCAACGACCTTCCGTTCCGGAGACGGTTCCTCCGGATGGCTGCCATCAGCCTCGGGGTGGCTCTGCTCTCCTTCGGCATCGGCTTCCTGGTGAAGATGCTCTTCGGCATCGATGCTTAACCCTCTCGATCAGGATATCGATCGGGGCGAAGCATTAAATAATTCAGGCCTTTCCCGATGCCATGGCTTTCCGGCTCGTCTGTTTCGACCTCGACGGCACTCTCATCGAGAATATCACCTTCATCTGGCAGACCCTCCATGAACGTCTCGGGACCGACGTCGACGAACGGGTCCAGGCAAAGGAATCCTTCTTCGCCGGGAAGCTCTCCTACCACGACTGGGCGGTCCATGATGTCGGCCTCTGGGTCAGGAAAGGGGTCACCCGGGACGATGTCCTGCAGGCGCTTTCGCATCTTCGGCTGGTGAGCGGGGCGAGAAAGACTTTGGAAGCGCTCAGGGAACGAGGGATCAAGCTTGCCATCATATCAGGGTCCCTGGATGTTGCACTGGAATCCGTGTTGCCTGACTATCAGGAGATCTTCGATGCGGTCTATATCAACAGGCTGGTTTTTGACGGCGACAACAGGCTCATCGGCATCACTCCTACGAAGTATGATTTCAAGCACAAGGCGACGGCGTTGAAGCAGCTTGCCGGCAGGGAAGGCATCCCTCTCGCAGAGACCGTCTTCATAGGCGACCATCAGAACGATGTGGAAGCTGCCAGGATGGCAGGGTTTTCCATAGCCTTCAACTGCCGATCAGATGAGCTGAGACAGACCTGCGACCAGGTCATCGAAGGCAAGGACATCAGCGTCATCCTGAAAAGCTTCGGTTGAAGGGGGTGCGGTCCAGGACCGGCTTCAGGCGATGAGCGGCCGCACATAGAATGCCAGCACATAGCCGACGATCAATCCCAGGATGAGACCGATAAAAAACAGTTCCCAGGCAAGCGTCATCCTCTTCTTTTCGCGATCCTCTCTCTTGGGGACAGGGATGCCTTCTTCTTCGGCTGCCTGATCCTCAAAGGTGTGCTCCACCGCCTCGAGCTCATCGAGCCTGCGTCTGATGGCCAACACCATCCTGAGCCTGTCCTTGACAGGCTTGATCTGTTCTGCCAGCACCCTGTCTCCGACCACTCCCTGGATCCAGTTGTAGAAATCGTTCTTCTTCTTGTTGACATGGTCAGTGAACAGCTCATCTCTCATATGGAGCAGAGCGTCATAGAGCTCATGGAGATTGCGGATATAGACCCCTGAAGTGAGATAGAATGCCTTGTCCGGAAGGCAGTCAGAAAGCCACTCATGCACCTGCTTCATGTTGATCTCTTCTTTCTTGCGTCCCATCTTCCTCTCCTTGTCTGCTGTCTCCTGCTCCCCAGGCTTCCTGTCCAGGCACGGACGATCAGACCTTCTTCAGCTGTTTGATGATATGTCTCAGGACTGCTATGTGTGCATGTTCGATGGACTTCGCAAGCTCGATATGCTCTGCCAGTTCCTTCTCATCGAAGATGTCCCTGATCCAGTTGGCAAAGTCATTCTTGAACTCGTTGACATGATAATAGAAGACGTCGTCGCTCATCTGGTCGAAGGCATCTGCCAGTTCCTCTAATCCTCTGATGGCCGAACCGTCGATCAGCAGAAAATAATGTTCTGTCGGGACATCTGCATGTATCGGCCGACCCCGACTCTTTGACGGCGAAGCTCTCTGATTCTTCGTCTTCTTTGCCTTCGCCTTCTTAGGGACGGCTCCCGGAGCCTGCTGAGAAGCCTTCTTTTTCTTCACCACAAAAGACACCCCTTCGTATTCTTCCTGAGTGGTCTGCTGCCTTTAAATTCTTTATGGAGCATTCTCTAGTGGTGAGCGTATCCTGTCTCCGTCGGCAAGCCTGCCGAGAAAGCGATGGTGAAGAAAAGGCTGAAGAAAGGGTTCCTCCGGCCAGGTCTCACTTCAACCTGACGACCTCGAGGTTCCTCGGAGCGACGGTCTCGAGCCGGTAGGTCTTGTGCAACGAGCTCGCGAGGTCGAGGCAGCGGGAATTCTCGCCGTGGTTGATGATGATCTTCTTGGGCCGGGGGTCGCATTTATGGACGAAGTTCATGAGCTCCCCTCGTCCTGAATGGCCGGTCAGGCCGTCGATGGTGGTGAGTTCAAGCTTGATCCCGATGACCTCCTGAGCATGGCCCTTCTGGAACGCTATCTCACGGTCTCCCTGCTGGATCCTCCGTCCCAGAGAGCCTGCTCCCTGGTAGGCGACGAAGATGAGCGCGTTGCGTTCAGAGCTCGCGAAGGCCTTGAGGTACTCCACCGAAGGGCCGCCCTGGAGCATGCCGGATGTGGCCAGGACGATGAACGGGGTGCTCTCCTCGATGACCATGCGCCGTTCCTTCGCAGACCCGATCCTCTTGAAGATGTCCGACAGGAACGGGTTCTCGTTCTTGTGGAAGATCTTCTTGCGGACGGCAGCGTTGAGGTATTCTGGATAGGCCGTGTGGATGGCAGTCACGTCCCAGATCATGCCGTCGATATAGACAGGAACTTTCTCCATCTTTCCGGTGCGGATGAGATCCTCGACGATGAGGAAGACCTCCTGTGCCCTGCCGACTCCCAGGACCGGGATGAGCACCCTCCCTCTCCGCTTGATGGCCCGCATGATGGAGTCGGCGAGCTGCTTCTCGCAGTCCTTCCTCGACGGCAGCACATTGTCCCTGCCGCCGTAGGTCGATTCCAGGATGAAGGTCTCGCAGCGGGGGAACTGGGTCTCCGCAGGGTCGAGGAGGGCAGTCCTTCCATATTTCATGTCTGCTCCGTAGACCAGGTTGTGGAGGCCGTTCCCGATGTGGATGTGTACCATGGAGCTTCCGATGATATGACCTGAATTGTAGAGCGTGATCCTGATGTCCGGCGTGATGTCGGTGACTTCCTTGTAGCTCAGGGTGATGGTCTGCTTCACCATCTCCTTGATCTCATCCGACGTGAACAGGGGCTCTTTCCCCTCTCCCCGCATGATCTTGATGAAATCCAGGAGGAGCAGGGACATGATGTCCCGGGTCGGTTCTGTGCAATAGATGGGGCCTCTGTAGCCGTATTTGATGAGATAGGGGAGGAATCCGACGTGGTCGAGATGGGCATGGGAGATGATGACCGCGTCGAGCTCTTTGATGGAGAACTCAGGCGCTTCGAGGAAAGGATAGGCATTGTCGTCGTTGGAGGCCACGTCCACCCCGCAGTCAAGGAGCACCCGGGATTCAGGCGTCTGCAGGAGCATGGAGCTTCGTCCCACCTGGCGTCCGGAGCCAAGCATGGAGAGCCTCACCCATTCCTTCTTCTTCTCGCGGATCCAGCCGTCATAGATGCGGTGGCCGACCTTGTCGAGGAACTTCCTGCGGTAGTCTGAATTCTGATAGAGCACCGATCTCACGTTCTCGATGAGGATGCTCCTGATGGCAGGCGTCCTCTTGATGAGCGGCACCCAGAGGGTCTTCTCCCTGATATGGCGCAGGTTCGCTCCCTGCTTCCCGATGGCCAGGCCCGGCTTCTCTGCCTCGATGATGACGATGGAACGCTGGGGGTCGAAGATGACCTGCGATGCCTTGGCCTCTTCGGGGAGGGTCTTCTTGATGATCTCCTCTGCCTTCTCCGGGTCCAGGGTGATGGAGGGGTCAGGCCGCAGTTCGACCCTTTTCTTGATGGAATCGACCACCTTCTTGATGAGTCCCTCGTTGTTGAGGAAGAATTCCTTGTCCGTGGTGTACAGCACGATATTTGCCGCCTCGAAGCAGGCTTCACTGATCTTGTTGGCCGGCAATTGTTTGAGTATCTCTTTGATGATATCTGCCATGGTGTTCACACTTCCTGTCTTTAATCTTTATCTTCACTAGATTGAGTCTGTTCTGTTATCTCACTGATGTCTGCATGTTCCTGCAGTGAAAAAAAGGACCTGCGGGAACATCATAGTTCCACGCTGACCTTGGTCTGCTTCCTCACCGCGAACCGCAGCCCTTTGGCGTCGATGGTCACGATGTCCAGTCCGTTCCCCGACGCAGAGTCCCTCTGGATCGCAGCGTTCACCGACTTCGCCAGAAGCTTCATGCCCTCATCGATGGAGAGGTTAGGCTTCCACTGGGTCTCGAGGACACCATAGGCGATGACGCTCCCTGAACCAGAAGCGATGAACTTGTCGATGTGGGTGATGGAGCCGTCGGGAAAGATGTCATAAAGGTGGTATCCGGTGTTGTCTTTCCCTCCAAGAAGGAAGTGGGTCACTCCAGGGACCATGGACATCCTTCGGATGTTGCCATAGACGATGCCTGCCAGCAGGTTGCTCGCTTCCTTGACCGTGGTCTTCCTGAGGGTCCGCATATCCTTTATCTTGATCTCCGCCTTGATCAGCTTGGTCAGGAGCTGAGCGTCAGAGACCATCCCTGCGATGGTGATGGCCATCTCATTGCCGATGTCATGCACCTTCTCTGCCTGGGCGTCTACGATGAGGTTCCCTGCGGTCGCCCGTTTGTCCGCTCCGATGACGATGCCGTCCTTGCAGACGATGCCGATGGTGGTGGTCCCTGTCTTGAGAAATTTGTTTTGGTCTGTTTCCATTTTATTGGTGTAGGTCATCTACTCATTTATTGCCATTATTGCCAGAAAACACGTTAGGATTGCATCCCGGGAACATCTGGGCCTATTTAAAGCTTTTGGTTGTCGAAATCCCCTGCCGCCCGGCTGCCTCTCTTCTTCTCTGTCTCCTCCTGCCTCTTTCTTCATGTAATAGCCAACATAATGCCCGCATAAGAATAAGATTTATATATGACTGCATGATTTCCGCATTGGGTTATGCGAGTAGTCTTCATTAGGATAACCTCTACCATAGCGATAAGCAAGAGTAATGGAAAAAGAAGAATATGGCGACACGAACCGGTGGATTACGAAGAAAGACCCGTCACCTGATGAAGAAGCATTATCGGGCGAAGGGCAAGATCAGCATACGGGATTCTCTGCAGGAATTCCAGAAAGGGGACAAGGTGACCCTGGCGGCAGAGCCTGCTGTCCAGAAAGGCCTCTATCATAGGCGATTCCATGGGCATGTGGGCGTGATCGGCGCCCGGAAAGGGGACTGCTATGAGATACGTCTGCATGACGGCAATGCGCAGAAGAACGTCATCGTCCATCCTGTCCATCTCAAGAGGATCGATGAAGGAGAAAAAGCATGAAACCGGAAATACTCGAAGAGCAGCCCATGAACATGGCTGAGGTCTATGCTGAACTTAAGCATATCAAGAAGCGGGACGAGGAACTGAGTTTTCGGGCCAACAAGACCTATGACTATCTCGGACAGCTAGACCTTCTGAGTCCGAAGGACGCCCAGAAGCTCTACAAGGAACTGGACGCCCTCAAGGTTCCGCGGCTGAAACCGCTCCACATGGCGAAGATCATCGATCTCCTGCCGAAGACCGTCGATGAGCTCAAGATCATCCTGCAGGGGTACACCCTCACCATCAACAAGGATAACAGCAAGCGGATCGTCGATACGGTCGTCAAGTTCATCTGAAGACCGTCCGGAACCCATCCACCTTCATTTGCATCATGTTCATTTGCATCATGATGTCATCTCGCTCGTATTTGATGGTCAGAGGCCGGGTCTGAACAAGGGGGGGATATTGATGGAACTAGGTAAGATCAAGGAAGAATACGCCATCGTATTGGACTTCCTGCCGAACGGCTATCCTTTCGATTCCCAGCCCAGCCATCGGAAGACCCCCATCGCCCAGGCGGTCGGTCTTGACCATTTCTTCCTCCTGGAACTCGCTCCGAAGAAGGAGATCTTTCTCCAGCCCTACGAGAAGATCTATATCGGCGAAGGGAAGCGCGAGAAGATCCATCACATCATCGGCAAGCTTCCCGTCGACCGGCTGACGTCCACTGCCCGTTCAGAGCTCCAGTTCGTGGTCGAAGACATCGTCAAGAAGAGCCCTGACCGCTTCCTCGCCTTCTTCAACAGGGCCCAGCCGCTCACCACCAGGATGCACCAGCTCGAGCTCCTTCCGGGGCTCGGGAAGAAACACATGTGGCAGATCCTCGAAGAGCGGAAGGACAGGGATTTTGAGAGTTTCGCCGACCTCAAGAGCAGGGTCAAGCTCATGCCTGACCCGGAGAAGGTCATCGTCCGCCGCATCATGAGCGAACTCACCGGCAACGAGAAGTACAAGCTCTTCGCCGAGCTCTGAACGCTCTTCTGCCATGTCCCTCTTCTACGATGCGCACAGGGTCCATGGAAAAAATTTATAAATGACCTGCGATATTGCTGGCTTCCACACCTGCTTCTTATCACAGAAGAGGTGCCTGTCTGAGGGGACCCATGGCATATCAACTATCTGACCAGCAGCTCCGTTCTGCATTCTCCAACATCAAAAGGGACATGCAGAACATGAAGACGACCCTGCAGCTGCAGCGTTCTGTCGTCGAGCATCAGATGCAGACTGCCACATCGTCGGTCATGGCGTCGGTGGAGAAGCGGTTCTTCAACGGCCATGGGTACATCACCCAGGAAGCCTTCGACAAGCATCTTGAGCAGCTGCTCATCCAGATGGATCCTGTCCATGATCTCCTCCGTAACATCGCTTCCCTTGAAGAGAACGTGGCATCCATCGGCGAACAGCAGACGAGGATCTTGGGGCAGCAGGAAGAGTTCATCACCGAAAAGGATGCTCAGTTCCTGCTCGAGACCATGGACCGACGATTGCACGAGATCGACATGAGGATCCCTTCCGACCTGGTCTCTGTGAAGATGCTCGACACCATCAGGAAACGCCATCATGATGAACTCCGGAAGGCAGAACAGGGGTTCTCCCGGGAGCTGGTGTCGGTGAAGAGCCAGTTCTCCAAAGAGGTCGCAGCCCTCAGAAAGAAGATTGCCCGTCTTGAGACCGGGATGGTCGACCGACGGCGTCTGCTCCGTTCTCTGCAGTGAACCAGAACGGTCCTCCGGTCCTCTCTTGTTCGTCCTTGTCCTGCGAAGGGTCTTTCCCGCTTGAACTATCCTTCTTTATCCTTCAGGGTCATGTTCATGTTGAGGAAGCTCTCCATCTCTCTGACGATCAGCTGGTACGTCTGCTCTTTCTCCTCGGGAGAGAGGGTCTTCTGTTCCCTTTCCAGAAGCAGCTGTTCCCTGTGGATGTCCTGTTCCAGCAGCGGAAGCCGTCTTTCCTTGTCCTTCAGTCCGACAAGGACCTTTGACGCAGGCGCATCACGCTCCTCGAGAGCAGCCATGTCCTGCCGCAGCCCGGACAGGGTCCTCTGCCATCTGGCAAGCCTCTCCTGCTCCAAAGCGGTCAGGACATCGATGGTCTTCCCAGGATTCTTGACGTCGATCTTCCTGTCCTGCAGACGCTCCTTCATCTTGCCGAAGAGGGGGACGATCTCCAGATCCTCATCTTCTCCTAACGCCTTGAACGGATCGGCAAGATATTTCCTGAGCCAGCCAGGGTCGAGGGCGATGCGTTCATATTTCTTCATGGCCTTGGCGAGCTGCGCGAAATCCCGGGAGATCGCGTTCTTCAGTTCCTGCTTCCTCTGGTCGAGGACAGCCCTCTCTCCGACCACGTGCAGGTGTTCCTGGTAAGCGTCCCCGCTCTTCAGGGCGGCTATCTCCGCTTCCAGCTCTCTCCTCTCTTTCTTGAGACGGGCTATCCCTGCCTTCCGTTGTTTGAGGGCCGTCTCAAGCTCCCGCTTTCTCGCATCGATATTCCGAAGCTTCCCGAAGAGCCCTTTGATCTTCAGATAGGAGGCATAGGGCGATGACGACAGATACCCTTCTATGGATTCCACCAGCTCATCCACCTTCTTGATGTCCCTGGCGACCTTGAATGATTCGTTGGCGAAGAATTCCTGGAGGATCATGTACGATTTTGTGGTGGACTTGGAGAGATGCTCAAGCCCTCTCCTTGTCTTCTCGACGAAAGGCTCCAATGCATCGAAAGAATCTTCAAGGGACAGCTTCTCGTTGAAATCATGCATCTTCTGGATATAAGCTGGTCGGTTGCCCTCAAGGAGCTGGAGGTGCTTGTTGGGGATGTTCTTGTTCTTCAGCTGGGCGTGCTCCAGCAGGCTGAGGTCCTCTCTGATGGAACTTTTTATGCTCTCAAGCTCTCCGACAAAGCGTCCGACCCTTGCCTTCTCCTGTTCTATCAAAGAGACTGCCTTCTCATCGAACAGCTTTTCCAGGTCTTCTCTTCTGACCGTGACCTCTTCGGTCTCCTGCTCTTTCTCGAAGAACCCGTTGGTCAGCTTTTCTGTAAGACGCTTGAGGAACCTTCGCATGGAGAAGCAGAAAATCCGTCATTTTATATAGGTTATTCAACTATGGCTCCAGATGGCCGCAAGATACAAGCGCAAGCAGGAGCAGGCGAAGCTGGCGAAAGAGGCCATCCGACACCTCTTTGTCGAGGCAGAGAAGGCATCTGTCCGTGATGACGTCCTCGCTTCAAAGCATGTGAAAGAGGCCAGGAAGACAGCCATGCGTTTTCGTATCTCTCTGACATCTGGACAGAAACGAAGTTTTTGCAAGAACTGCGGCCATTTCCTGAGACAGGGGAAGAATGTCAGGGTCAGGATGACCCAGCATCATCTGGTATTTACCTGTCTTGACTGTGGCCATGTCCAGCGATTCGGCCGTGGCGCGAAGAAAGATGATGGGGTCGTCAGTAGTCCTTGAGGTTTATCTGACCCTTCCTCTTGTTGGTCTTGACTTCTTCAGGGATGTTCTCGCCTACCTGTGTCTTGAGAGACCTGGCGGCCGCCTTGCCGATGAGCGCCATGAGCTTCCCGAGCTCTGCATGCTTGACATCGGCGACGGTCCGTATCCTGTTGTCATGGAGCTTCCTTGCCCTGACCCTGCCGATGCCCCTGAATCTGAGCAGGGAGAGAAGTTCCTCCTTCACCCCATACTTGAGACGTACCCGCATACGTTGGAGGTCCTTGAGCAGAGGCAGGAACCCCAGGATGCGGCCGAGCTCTCCTGAAGCGTAGAGCAGCCAGTCGGCAAGGTCAAGCTTCACCTTGATCTCTCCCGGCCGTATGCCATAGGTCTCGAGAAGGTATTCCTCGTCCTTCTCGCTTATCCAGTCCAGCAGGAACAGGGCGGTCTTGATGGAATTCTGGAACTCCTGATATTCGAAATCATACATGGTCGGTTCCAGGTCAAGAAGGGATCCGTCGTACTGTACCAGCGCATCTTCGATCATCTCCTGGTCTTTCACCCTCACCCTCAGCAGGGGAGCCATCTCCAGGGTATGGCTGACCATCTGGAGCCAGGAGAAGTCAGCCACCTTCCTCTGAGAGGTGCGGCGCATCCTTTGGATGAGCAGGTATGCGGTCAGGGGATCGAGATAGAGCTCGGCGACCCGTTTCCCGACAGGGGTCGCCCGCAGGCCATGGTCCTGCAGCCGGTCTGCCGACACAAAATCAGTGTCCTCTCCCTCCTCCTGTATCATCCCCCATTCTGCGAGCAGGGCCACCATGGAATCTATCTTCTGTTCCAGGCGGAAGAAATCCTCATACTGGTGGGCCCAGAAGGTCTTCTCGAAGAAGGCCAGGAGCTGGCTTCGATTGCGGACCATCCGGGACGCTATCAACGAGAGGAGATAGGTCCTCAGCACAGGCTCGACGGCGAGTTTCGAGAGGATGGGCTCTGGAACGCCTTTGACGTACCGTTCGATGAGCTCTTCCCTGTCGCCTTCGCTGGCAGCGATCATGATGGCCTCCCCTTTCTTGTCATACTTCGGCCTTCCCGAGCGTCCGGCCATCTGGAGGTATTCCAGGACAGGGATATATTGCAGGCCACGCCTGCCGAAGCGTTTGACATCCCTGAGGATGGTGCGGAAGGCAGGAAGGTCAACACCTGCTGCCAGGGTCGGTGTGGAACAAATAATCTTAATGTTCCCTTCACGGAAAGCATCCTCTATGATTTCCCGCTGCTTCTGGTGGAGTCCTGCATGATGGAAAGCCATGCCTTTCTCTATCGATCTTGCGAGGCGTCTGCATTGCTTGGTCGGCGATGCTAAGATGCCAAGGATCTTTTCTGCTAACTGTTCTGGCGTCGTCTCCTTGATCTTCTTTGCACAGTCTTCTGCCGCCTTCTCTGCGCCGCGCTTGGTGTTGCAGAAGACCAACGCCTGTTTCTTGAGCCTCAGCGTGTCCTTGACCAGACTGAGCAATGGACTGCTCTCCTGAGAAACCTTCTTCATCTGCATGGCCCTGAGGGCGTCTCCGATGATTCTTAAATCTATTCCTGTGATCTGTGCTCAGAGCGGCGAGCGAAATATTTAAAAACCGGCCGTCCATTCCGAAGACATGGTAACAAACAAGGGTTTTCCTAAAGGCCTCACCTTCGATGATGTCCTGCTTCGGCCAAAGCATTCTGACATCCTTCCTGCTGATGTCGATGTCCGTTCACGGCTCACCCGGTCGTTGACCCTCAACATCCCTCTCATCTCTGCTGCCATGGACACGGTTACCGAATCACGGCTTGCGATAGCCCTCGCACGGCAGGGTGGCATAGGCGTCATCCATAGGAACATGCCGGTGGATGCCCAGATCTATGAGGTTGCCAAGGTCAAGCGGTCTGAGACCTGGATAGTCCCTGATCCCATCACCCTGAATCCTCAGGACTCCCTGAAGGTGCTCCGCCATATCAAAGAAGAGAAAGGGCTGTCCAGCTTTCCCATCATCGATGACCAGGGGAAGTTGGTCGGCATCGTCACCAACAGGGACACCCGCTTCAAGAAGGACGCTTCCCTCAAGGTCAAGGACGTCATGACCAAGAAGGTCATCTCCCTCTCCGAACGGACCTCCAAGGATGACGCCCTGGCCATCATGGACAAGAACAGGATAGAGAAGCTTCCCCTCGTCGACTCCCATGGAAGGTTGAAGGGGCTCATCACGGTCAAGGACATCGAGAGGTCGCGTCAGTTTCCCCATTCCTGCAAAGACCATAAGGGACGTCTCAAGGTGGCCGCTGCCATAGGCCCCAACGACCCCAAGCGGGTCGATGCACTGGTCGAGGCAGAGGTCGACCTGCTCTCCCTGGATACGGCCCACGGCGATTCAAAGAACGTCATCGACACGGTCAAGTGGATCAAGAAGAACTACAACATCGACGTGGCCGCAGGGAACGTGGCCACGAAAGAAGGTGCCTTGGCCCTGATAAAGGCAGGCGCCGACATCGTCAAGGTGGGAGTGGGGCCGGGTTCCATCTGCACGACACGCGTTGTTACGGGCATCGGTGTCCCCCAGATAACTGCGCTGCAGGAGGCGTTGACGTCTGCTCAGGACGCAGGCATCTCGGTCATCTCTGACGGAGGGGTGAAGTTCTCCGGCGACCTGGCCAAGGCCATCGGCATCGGTGCCTCAGCAGTCATGATAGGCTCCCTGTTCGCAGGGACCGACGAGACTCCTGGCAGGTCGGTCTTCATCCAGGGAAGGAAGTACAAGAAATACCGTGGCATGGGCTCTCTCGGGGCCATGGAACAGGGCTCCAAGGACCGCTACGGACAGGGCGGGGTGGAGACATCGAAGCTCGTTCCCGAGGGAATCGAAGGCGTCGTCCCCTATCGGGGAAGCCTCCAGGAAGTCACCTTCCAGCTCATCGGCGGCCTGCGGTCGGCCATGGCCTACACAGGTTCTCCGGACATCAAGACCTTCCATCAACGGGCAGAATTCCTCCAGATAACCCACGCCTCGCTCAAAGAGAGCCACCCCCACGACATCAAGATAACCGAAGAGGCGCCGAACTACAGCGTCATGGACTTCCAAGAATTCTGATGCGCATGATATACGTTTTTTTTACGATCTTTTTGTGCACTGTTCAGGCGAAGACATCCCTGACGATGATGGTCTCTGATCTCCTCTTGCCGACAGAGATATAGGCATAGTCTATGCCTGCGAGCTCCCTGATCCTGTCCAGGTACTTCCTTGCATTCTCCGGCAGGTCTTCGATGGTCTTGGCCGAGCTCACATCCTCTTTCCAGCCGTCCATCTCTTCATAGACCGGCCTGCACTTCTCCAGTTCCTTGAGCCGTGCAGGAAATTGCATGGTCTTCTTGCCCTCGTATTCATAGGCCACGCAGACCTTTATCCTGTCCAGGCCGCTCAGGACATCGAGCTTGGTGAATGCCATTGCCGTGATGCCGTTCACCTTGATGGCATGCTTCACCATGACCATGTCCAGCCATCCGCAGCGACGCGGCCTTCCTGTGGTGGCTCCGTATTCTCCGCCCTTGTCCCTGAGGCTCTCGCCGACGCCGTTGTCCTGTTCTGCCGGGAAGGGCCCTTTGCCCACCCGGGTGGTATATGCCTTGACGATGCCGACCACCTCATCTATCCTCTGTGGGGGGACGCCCAGTCCTGTGCATATGCCGCCGATGGTCGAGTTCGAGGAGGTGACATAGGGGTAGGTCCCATGGTCTATGTCGAGGAACGACCCCTGGGCACCTTCATAGAGCACCTTCCTGCCCTCATCGAACAGTTCATGGATCCTTCCGACCGTATCCTTGACAAAGGGCCGCAGCTGTTCTGCGATCTCTGAGAAGTCCTCTGCGATGCCCAAAGGTTCAAGTCCCGGGTCGCCGAAGGATGCAGAGAATGTCCTGTTGAACCGTTCGATGTTCTTCTTGAGGATGATGGTGAAGAGTTCCTTGTCCAGGAAGTCGCCCATACGTATGCCTGTCCTGGATGCCTTGCAGGAGTAGGCAGGTCCGATGCCTCTGCCGGTCGTCCCGATCTTCTCCTTCTTCCTGGACCGCTCCGAGAGCTTGTCCATGAGGATGTGATAGGGCAGGATGACATGGGCCCTTTTCGATATCAGGAGGTTCTCCGGCCCTATCTTCACGCCCTGGCCTTTGAGTTCGTCCATCTCCTGAAGGATGACCTTCGGGTCCACCACCACACCATTCCCGATGATGCAGACCTTTCCCTCATGCAATATGCCAGAAGGGATGAGATGGAGTATGGACTTCTTTTCTCCCACGACGACCGTGTGGCCGGCATTGTTCCCTCCCTGCGCACGGGCTATGACATCAGCCTTCTCTGAGAGAAGATCGACGATCTTGCCCTTGCCCTCGTCGCCCCATTGGCTTCCGATGACAGCCACATTCTTTGCCATGAGCATCCTCCAGACGCGTCGTTCTGGTGATGCACATAGTTTAAAAGATTATCTGTTCTCAAGACGCATGACCGATCACAGGCAGAACACCCGTCGCGGTGAACGATGGAAAGATCGATATGGAAAGATTGATAAATCAGGATGGGTAAAGAAAGAAGACGCACGATGCTCAACTCAAGGATAGATTTTCTCAAGCCAGACCACCGGGCGCTGGCCGACCAGGGCTATCATCCTGTGGACATGCATATCCATACGCGATACTCTGACTCCTACACCCATGTCGGCCATCTCCTCCGCAAGGCCCGGAAGAAAGGCTTCGGCGTGGCCATCACCGACCACAACGAAGTGAAGGGGGTCAAGGACGCGCTCTCGCGAAAGTCCGACGTCCTGATCATCCCCGGCATGGAACTGACCACCTTCGAGCGGGCCCATCTCCTCTTCTACTTCTATGATTATCATGATCTCGAGGCGTTCTACCTCAAGCATGTGGAGAAGAAGAAGACCGCCAATCCCTACGCGTTCACCAACTGCCACATCCAGGAGATCATCGACCAGGGGCATTCCTTCAACGCCATCATCGCTGCTGCCCATCCCTACTCTCCCTCGCCCATGGGCATCGTCAGAGGGATCAAGCGGGGCTATGTCCCTGAGTCGGTCCTCGACTCCCTGGACTCCATCGAGGTGCTCTGCGGCACCCATACGATGAAGATGAACCTCAACGCCACCAAGCTCGCCCTGGAGACCGGCAAGCCCTTCCACGGCGGATCAGATGCCCACACCCTCATGGAGGTCGGCAAGGTGGTCACCTACAGCGAGGCGGATGAGGTGGGCAGCTTTCTCGATGCCATCCGCAGGAAGAAGAATCTTGTCATGGGAAAGCCGACCACAACCCTCATGAAGCTGCCTGCCTATGCGACGCTTTCCCAGAAACACCTCCGCTATCTCAGGCCGACCCTGAAGACCAAGACCGTCCGCACCATCAAGGACGGCATCGCCTACCATAGGCCAAGGGTCAAGGCCAAGGTCTCAACGATAAAGAAGCGGGGGAAAGCCTCCCTTGACAACCTTTCTGACAAGATATCGGGGTGAGCCTAGAAACACTTAAAAGCCCCCTGATTCTCCTGTTTTCTTCGGTCCGGCCCGAGCCCCTGTAGTCTAGTCTGGATAGGACGCGAGATTGCGGAAGCCACAACCTCTGTCTGGCTTGCAAACATCTTGTAACCCGAGTTCAAATCTCGGCAGGGGCGTTTTCTAATGATAAACTTTAAATATCCGTTGATAATTATAGTTATCAAATGAAAGCAAAACTTACTAGTAAACGGGATCACCTACTCTGGTTCTACCTTACCTTCCCTACGAGAGTATTCCATTTACGGGAACTGTCCAGAGCATCAGGGATTTCCTTCCCATGGACAAGAAAGCTTGTGCAAGAACTTGTTGAACAAGAGCTCATAACAAGAAAGAAAGAAAGGAATCTTGTGCTTACTAAGGCAAATACAGACGGGATCGCATTCAAAGTCTTGAAAAGAGCCCATAATCTGATCAGCGTCTATGAGTCCGGGTTGGTCGCCTATCTTATTGATATATTCGGACGGCCAGAATGCATCATCTTTTTCGGCTCCTACGAAAAAGGAGAGGATATTGAAAGCAGTGACATCGATATTGCTGTTCTTTCGAAAAGAGGTCCAAGATTGGATCTAAAGATATATGAAAAGAAACTGCTTCGAAAAATATCAGTGCAAATACTTGATAGGGACTGTATTGAAAAAGAATTTTTGTCCACCCTTGCAAATGGAACTGTTTTGGATGGTTATCTTGACATTCCATGAAGTCATTTACCGCCTATCTTGAAGAGAAGAAAGTCAGGAAGATCTCTCCTGATCCTGCAGAAGCAGACTCCCTTCTCAAGCAGTCAGAAGCGAGGCTCAAAGACCTGAAAAACCTTCCGCTGTCAGAGGAGACTGCGCCTTTTCGGTTTGAATCTGCATATGAGGTCCTAAGAGAGGTGCTGCAATCATTCTTGGCTGCAGCCGGATACAAACCCTACTCTCATGAAGCCATCCTTGCTTTCGGAAAGGAGCAAGGAATCCTTTCTCTGTCCGAATTTGAGAGAAGCGATAGGTATAGACAGATACGGAATGATATCAATTATCGTGGGAAAACAGTCTTGAAGATAGAAGCAGAGGAGATCATTCTCTTTGTGAGTATGCTCTTACCTAAACTCAAGAGCAGGAAAGCATAGTTTTAAACGTTCCTGTTTGGGATGGGCTTCGGGCGACGGAATTTCTGATCGCTCCTCTTCTTACCTGGCGGGAAAAGCCATTCCCTTGATCATCCCTTCCTCCACATCACCCTCTTCTCTCCTGCGTAGAGGCCCATCTGTGCCATCTGGCCGAACTGCTGCTCGGTGAGCTCCAACACCGACAAGGTATAATGATGCTTCTCATGGGTCTGGGCGACAAGCTCCTTGACCTTCGCAGAATCGATATGCTCCCCTATGAGCAGGATGTTGGCACGGTCCTTCTCCTCCTTGCCGTGGAGGATGATCATGTTCACCCCGGGGATCTCCTTTGCCTCTACAAGGAACTCCCGGAGGATGTGCCTGCTCTCCATGAGAAAGCTCTCGAGGAACCTCACCGACTTGTCCTCTGAGCAGGTGTAGAGCTTGAAACGCCTGATCTTCTTCCGGGTGACGAGGCCCAGGAGGACCAGCCGGTTGACGATGCGGAAGACCGATGCGACAGGAACCTTGGTCCTGTCGGAGATCTCCTTGAGGTAGAAGTCCGTGTCCTTCTCCTGGATGAAGAGCCGCAGGATCCGAAGCAGTTTCGAATCGATGAGCTGCTCGATGACCTCTGTCGGCTCCATGGGTCATTGCAGGGAACCTGAGCTTTTATAGCTTTTCATTTTTGGAAAGCCCTTCCATATTTGGAAATCTCTGTGTGACTTTATAAGGTGAAACAGGAGATTGTTCCGTCACTTCTGCGAGAAGTAGAGGTCCTCGACGGTAGCAAGGTCAGCTATGTCCTCCACCGACCGGTCCTCCCTGAGGTTCCTGAGCCGGGGGAACCGCAGCGCATACCCTGAGCTGTAGGATGTGCTCTTCTGGATCTCCTCGAAGGACAGCTCGACGACGACCTTCGGCTTCACGATGACTTCCCTGCCCTTCTGCTCTATGATCGACGGCCTCAGGAGGTCGGTCATCTGCTGGAAGGTCGCCCCTTCTGACTCAAGCTCTTTGATTCCTGTGCCCACCTTGCCGATGCCCAGGAGATTTCCCTCCTCGTCCCTGCAGGCGACCGAGAAGGAAGTGAGCCAGGTCGCCCTTTTTCCCTCGCCCCATTCCGCACCGATGATGACCAGGTCCAGGGTATCCATCACCGGCTTGAGCTTGACCATGGAACCAACCCGGGAGCCCGGCGAATAGGGTGCGTCGAGGTTCTTGAACATGATGCCTTCATTGCCTGCCTCGAGCGACTTCTCATAGAACGTCCTGGCCTCCTCTGGCGTCGAGACGACCTTGGATGCTGAAAGCCGTATCTTCCCCTGCTCTCCATCGACCAGCCTCTCGATGAGCTTCCTCCGCTCCTTGAAAGGCCGTTCGATCAGGGACTTCCCCTGATAGGTCAGGATGTCGAAGACATTGACCTCCACCGGGAGCCGTAAAGCGAGCTCTTCGATGCGGTACTTCCTCTTGATGCGTTGTGAGACATGCTGGAACGGCAGATAGGTCTGGGTCTTGGGGTCCATTCCCACTGCCTCGGCGTCGAGGATGAACTGCTCTGCAGGGGTGTGCGTCCTGACCGCTTCGATGACCTCAGGGAACTGTGCGGTCACCTCTTCAAGACGTCTCGTGAACAGGCGTATGTCCTCCCTGTCCCGATGGATCTGCATCCTGAAGCCGTCGTATTTGTACTCGACGATGCATGGTCTGCCTACCCTCTTGAGGCCTTCTTCCTCGTCCTTGACCTTCTGGGCGAGCATGACCTTGAGGGGGCGCATGATCCTGAAAGTGACCTTGTCCAGGCATCTCCATCCTTTCGTCGCAGCAAGTTCTGCCACCAGGGACGGGTCGGTCATGATGTTGAGCGCACGCTGCACCTTACTGACCAGCTGTTTGTAGGCTTCCCTGGCCATCGTCTCCTCTTTGAAGACCAGAAGCATGTCCCGGTCGTCCAGATGTCTCTGCAGCTCTTCCAGCGACGTGAGCTGGACCTGTCCTTTGCCTTCTCCCTGGTCGTTGATGCCCTTTATCCGCGGGAAGAACGCCCAGGCGATGGCGTCCCGGAGGGTCCCTTCTCCGATGCCGACCCGCAATTCCTCGAGCACCGTGCGGATGATGTATTTCGCTTCGATGGGTGTTGCGCTGGTCAGGAGCCTTCCCAGGAGGGCTGTCTTCCGGTCGACGGTCCCCTTGCCCTCCATCTGGGCGAGTTTCCTCAGGGTGGAGAACACATCTTCGATGGTCAGTGACCTTGAGAAGAGCGTGGCCTGGGTCTTCCTGGCAGAGAGCTTCTCTGCGACAGATCCAAGATCTCCTATCCTGGACCAGTCCTTCTCGATCCGCTGGATAGGGATGCCATAGGAGAGGGACAGTGCCTTGAGCACCTGTCTTGCCGCGACCCCCAGTTCCCGCCGGTCCCACTGAGGATAGAGCTCTCCCTTGAGGAGCAGCATGATCTTCACCATGTCCTCTGCCGGCGTCTCTCTGAGGAGAGATGCTATCTCGGCGGTCTTCTCAAGACGTTTTGTCGTCGACCGGACATGCTCATAGACGAGAACCAGATCCTTGTATCGCATGGCCATCACAAAGTTTAAATATGCTGTCCTTATTTAAATGTTTATTCACGATGCCTGCTCCCATGGATGTTGAAGAATGTATGCGTTGCCGCCGTTCTATCCGGAAATATCTTTCCACACCGTTGAGCATGGACCAGATAGGCCGTGTCCTCGATGCCGGCAGGCTCGCTCCCACTGCAGGAAATCTCCAGAACTACAAGGTCATCCTGGTGCGTGAACGTGCCGGGATACAGAAGATCGCAGAGGCCGCCCTTCAGCAGTACTGGATCGAGACGGCTCCGGTCATCCTTGCCATCGTCGCAGAGCCGCAGCGGGCCAGGCAGTTCTATGGAGAGCGGGGAGAGAAGGCCTATTCGATCATGAACTGCGCCACCATCGCCGAGAACATGGCTCTTACAGCCCACGCCATCGGTCTCGCGACCTGCATGGTCGGGGCGTTCGACCAGGACATGATGCGTGCAGCCGTCGGTGCGCCGGACTATGTTAACGTGGAGCTCATCCTGACCCTGGGGTATCCGGACGAGAAGGTGCCTGTCCCGGAACGTTACAAGCTCACCGACATGGTCTTCCTTGAACGCTGGGGCGCGCGGATAGCGAACCTGGACACCTCGACGAGGGTATGGAGCACGACGGTGCAGAAGAACCTGGAGAAGGGAAAGCAGCTCTTCCGCAGGGGATCGAAGACCCTCTTCCAACAGATCCAGGACAGGACCCTGGACGTGCATGACAAGGTGAAGCAATCCCTTAAACAAAGGAAGCGCTGAACGTGAATTCTTAGTCTTCAGAAAATATATTATGAATCACAGATAACTTTAAATAGTAGTTATAAGATAAATAAGAAAATCAAGAATTGAGTTTTTGGCGGAACTCAATGTGCGCTTGAATGGTTATTACCGACGAGGATTGTTGGTTTTGGCGAACCAAAAATCCAGATTGTCACTTGTTGGCGCAAGTAACAGGTTTTGTTCTAAGAGGTTAGAGACCGTTATAGTATTTAAACTTTTCGTTACTGGAAAGTCTATTTGCTATGCGTCCCTATACTAGACACCTATTGAACAGGGTTGTCAGGCGATAGACCCTGCAGCGACTGCATGGACTCAAGCAAAAAAGGAGGGGAAGAAAAAATGGACTTTATCGTGGAGAACGCACTGAAAGAACAGAACCTGGCTGAAGAAACCACCTTCGAGGGCGTGACCGTGGGCAAAGCGAACATCAAGGTGTTCGGCGTCGGCGGAGCCGGCAACAACATGGTCAACTGGCTCTATAAGAAAGGCATCAAGGGCGCTGAGATCCTGGCCTGCAACACCGACCTTCAGCATCTCAAGATAACAGAGGCCGACAAGAAATTCCTCATCGGAAAGGACGTCACCAAGGGTCTCGGCTGCGGAGGCTACCCTGAACGGGGAGCTGAATCGGCGACCGAATCCCTGGGTGAGATCAAGGAAGCGTTGAAAGGAGCGGACATGACCTTTGTCTGTGCCGGCATGGGCGGCGGTACGGGAACTGGAGCGGCTCCTGTCGTCGCCGGCGTCGCGAAGGAGATGAAGTCCATCGTCATCGGCACGGTCACGATGCCCTTCAAGATCGAGCGGGCCAGAGTGGACAAGGCCGAGTTCGGGCTGCAGCAGCTCCGCAAGGTCTCTGACACGGTCATCGTCATCGACAACAACCGCCTGGTGGAGATCGCCGGGAACCTGCCCATCCAGCAGGCCTTCGCTGTCGCCAACGAGCTCATCGCGACCATGATCAAAGGCATCGTCGAGACCATCGCCATCCCGAGTTTGGTGAATCTCGACTATGCCGATGTCAAGGCCATCATGACCAACGGCGGCGTCGCTGTCATCGGCGTCGGCGCATCAGACACTGACAACAGGGTCCAGGAGGCAGTCAAAGGAGCCTTGACCAATCCTCTGCTGGACATCAGCTACCAGGGAGCCACCGGCGCGTTGATCCACGTCACCGGCGGACCTGACATGACACTGGACGAGATATCGCAGATCGGAGATATCGTCACCGAGAGCCTGGATGACGATGCCAATGTTATCTGGGGCGCTAGAATCGACGACAACATGAAGGGAAAAGTCACAGTGATGACCATTATCACCGGTGTCCACAGCCCCTGGATACTTGGCAAGGCAGAGCGGGCCAAGAAGGCTCCGCAGACCGTCGAACTCACCGAGTTCGAGGACGAGCTGGGAATCGAGATCATCAATTAGGATCCCCACGACTCTGTGCAGTGCGTCTCCACCTTGTGTGGCCCGGGCCCCTGGGATAGTGGGGCTTTTTTCCCTTTTGGGACTGTAGGCAAGGATCATCGTCTTGAAGGACTTCTTGCCTCTGCTCTTTCATCACCCCCCAAAACCTGAAAAGCAGAGGCATTTTTTTCTTTTTTCTTCGGCTATTATGGAAACCCTCTGCTCTTCTGCCAGATGCATGACCGTCTGTGCCATCACTGTCAGCATTTCCGACTGAAAGGAGGACAATGATGGCATGGGCCAGGCGACATCGACGGGGTTCCTATGCATCGTAGAGGGTCCTCGTCGATGGAGTAGGGCAGGCATCTGGCATCTCTCTGTAGGGTTCCATAATGGCCTTTTTCTTCGTAATCCTTTTATAGTCCCTCGGTTGAGCTATTGCTATGCTGCATCTCATCGGCATCGGGCTCAATGACGAGAAGGACATCACTGTCAAGGGTCTTGAGATGGTGAAGCAATGTGCCAAGGTGTACCTGGAAGGGTATACCTCCTTTTTGCAGGTGCCTGTCTCGAAGCTTGAGGAGTTCTACGAGAAGAAGATTATGGTCTGTGATAGGAAGGCCATCGAGATCGATTCAGACAAGACCATCCTTCGTGAAGCGAAAGATGCAGATGTTGCCCTGCTTGTCATCGGCGATCCCTTCGGCGCGACGACGCACACCGACCTCTTTCTGCGGGCCAAGAAGATGGCTGTGCCCATCGAAGTGGTGCACAACGCGTCGATACTGAATGCCGTCGGCGAGGTCGGCCTGGAGCTGTACAAGTTCGGCAAGACCACCTCGATACCCTTCCCCGAGGACGGGTTTGATGTCGAGACTCCCTACGACGTCATTGCTGCCAACAAGAAGCAGGGATTGCATACCCTGGTGTTGCTTGATCTGCGGCCTGCTGAGGACAGGTTCATGACCGTCAACCAGGCAATCGAACGTTTGACGTCCATCGAAGGAAGACGGCAGGAAGGTGTCTTTCCCAAGGATGGAGCCTGCGTCGGTTGTGCACGGCTTGGAAGTCCGGATAGGATCCTGAAGTTCGGAGAGGCAGAGAAGGTGCACAGGAAGGATTTCGGGAGACCGCCTCATTGTCTCATCGTCCCCGGCAATCTTCACTTCATGGAAGAGGACATGCTCGAGCTCTGGAGCTAGTGTTCTAGAATTATCTTATCTCCTTCTGGATGGATGTAAGTGTCCATTCCTTCTTTCAGACCTAAATAATCAGCGAGTTTTTTTGGTATGCGAACCGCAAGAGAGTTACCGCTTCTTGTGATCCTTGTATGTTTGCCAAGGCCCCAGATGCCTTTATCTTTCGCTGCTTGAAGTATCTTCTCGGTCGTTTCCTCGTCAGTGTACGATTCGTGACAATGGTCGCATATTTCTGCAGGATAGGTTCCCAGGTCTACTCCGAACATGATCTCTTTCCTCTTGCCTTTCTTCAATTGGCCTTTGTTGCAGGTTGGGCATGTCAGAAATCTGATAGATTTCTGATCACGCAAAAAACCGGTAGTTTTTTCGCGTTTCATCTTATTTGTACGGTTATTACATATATGCAATCCTTCTGGACGGTGAAGACCACACTGAAATAGCGGTATTCCGATACTATCTTATTCGGTTTCTGGAGGTGTTTTGATCCTCGTTTTATGGCCTCTCTGATCTGCTCTTTGCTGATACATCGCAGGGCCATTCGTTCGCGCGCATGTATGCTGAACTTCAACATCACTCAGTCCACCTTTTGTAAGTATTGTAAGTACATTTTAAATCTTTCCATTTTTTGTTAAGAAAGGATGCGTCATATGCTTTTTTCCAGAGAATTTCGGATGGCATTCGGATAGTTCGAAAAGGGAGAATCTTTATAAATGGGTTATCATTTACCACCAAAGAATGGCAATTAACACTATCATCGACAGGGAATTTGGTGATCATTTTCAGGAAGCCTTGCTCTCCGAGAGTGCTTTGCGGACTGAAAAGAGCTATCACAGTGAAGGTGCTGTTGCTGTGATGCATGCCAGGGCTGCCTATGATGACCGACTTAAAACACTTCTCCAGTACGCTACAAGCCTGAAGCTTGATGTGACTGCTAAACCAGAGACGCATACAGACGACCGAATGTATCATGCTGCGACGAGCAGACAGTTGAATAACAAAAATCTGCTTAGGCTTATGGCCCTTGCAGAGTTCGATGTTGATGGGAGATATGCTTCGTACCGTGAAGATGCTGTGGTCATCGATAAGGCTGACAGAAAGAAGTATGATGCTTCACACCCCCAGGATCTCTCGAAGGATCTTTATGTCTCCAGAAACTCCCGGGGCGTTTCGTTGAATTCTAAGGCAAATCTCAAGGAAAGCGACAAGCATCAGCCAAACCATTTCCCCAGTAAGAGCGATAAGCATCTGATGATCGACTACCTGACGTATCTGAACCAATCCCCTCTCTTCAATGCAATCCTCGCTATTGATGCCCGTAAAGTGAAATGAAGCGGTAAGCTTTATATACTGATTCTTCGTCTTCGGTTTCTTACTGAACAGCCCCATAGTGTAGCAACCCCAGATGTGCTCCCAACCTGTCGGTTGGTTCGCTCTTGCGATTCTGGAGCCCGCCTGGGGTTTCGCCCGACAGGGCTCAAGCCCAGTACCAACATACAGCCCCATAGTGTAGCGGCCAATCATCCGACCCTTTGGACAACAGAAACGCAGGTGTTTCTGAGCGCCTCTCTGTTGAGAGACAGGTCGGGACCCCGGTTCGAATCCGGGTGGGGCTATACGTTCTTCGAACGTATTATCCCAGCCCGCGTTCGAACGTGCTCAGAAATCCTGCTGAATTTCTGGCAGCAAAGCAATCCCGGTGGGGCTATGCTTTCTGATTAATCTTAAATAGCATCGCTCTTTTCTTTGCTCCATGGCAAACGCAATCGCAGTCATCGAGACGAATATGGGCACCATGGAGATTGAGCTTTTCGAGGATAAAGCTCCGATCACGACAAAGAATTTCATCGATCTTGTGAAGAAGGGCTTCTATGACGGGCTGATCTTCCACCGGATCATCAAGGGTTTCATGATACAGGGCGGATGTCCAAAGGGTAGGGGAACGGGAGGTCCTGGCTATGAGATCCAAGATGAGTTTCATCCGTCGCTTTCTCATGACCAGATGGGTATGTTATCTATGGCAAATGCCGGTCCGAACACCGGCGGAAGCCAGTTCTTCATCACCCTGGCACCCTGTACCTGGCTCAATGGCAAGCATTCAATCTTCGGCAGGGTCGTCGAGGGGGATAAGGTCCTCATGAAGATAGGCCAGATGAAGGTCGGTTTCAATGACCGGCCTAAAGAGAAGGTCGTCATGAAGAAAGTCTACATCAAGGAATGATCCGGTTCGGATGGTTGATGAAGAAGGTTATCTTCTCATTTCTTTCCAATTGTTTGATTCTATATTCCATCTTTGCAGCGTCTACTTTGTCGACAGCTTTGATGACATGGAGGAGCCTGCTGAACCCTTTTTGTCTGACGTACTTTGAGCCGGTGCCTGCCGTGTGGGCCGCCATCCGTCTTTCTATGTCATTGGTCATGCCTGTGTATAATGAATCGTCCTGGCACTCGAGGATGTAGCAGCACCATTGTTTGTCGCTCATTTTCTTGAAACGAGAAAGAGGATATTTAATGGTTTGCTCCATTAGATTCTTCTTAGAATCTCTTTGATCTTATCGATGGTCTTCTGCTGGTCGTTCTTCTTCGACATCTTCATG